>JAZSFW010000300.1:0-16174 GCA_045532445.1 Acetatifactor sp.
TGGGGCACCCCTCTCAGACTTTAGACAAACGTTTATCCAAATCGGTTAAATTTACCGAGTAGATCAGCGACTCCTGTTTCCGATTTTCTAAAAACATCGTCATATAAATTGGCATATATATTTTCTTATGATCTCTGCTTAACTCCTGTGCCACAGCATTTTCAAATATCCCGCCGTAATTAATATCTAATTCACGATTGAGCAATTTTATCTGAATATTCTTAGAATACATAGAGGCCAGCAATCCAACATCACATAAAAAAAGCTTCATTTGATTTCTGGCTTTGCTTAGGATCAACGGGGCCTTGGGCTGATTCGCACAATAAATCGGATGCGCTACACCGGCATCTGCCAACCATAAAAATGCGTTTTCAGCGCGTTCAAATCGCATCCCATTTTTCAATGAATTTAACTTGAATTTCTTATTCTGGTCATTCAATTCACTTGGAATCAAATCATAAATATCCCGCAAATATATTTTTTCTTGTGGATCGTATTTTGCAACATCTTCTTTATACTGCTTTGAGATATATTCCTGTTCTTCCACCACATCCTGTAAATTATTGGTTTCCAAATACTTTTTAACAACCGCAGGCATTCCTCCAACTATTAAATACAAATAATATAATTTTAAAATAGCTTCATGAATGACTTCATCAACTTCTTTGACCTGCTGAAAACATTCTTTTAAATGTCCCAAAACTGCTTCTGACACACCGTTAGCAATGCAAAATTCCTTAAAGTCCATTGGATACATTTTCTCAACATTCACATACCCTACCGGAACCGAAGCGATTTCTTTCAATTCCACACCCAGTAGTGAACCGCTTAATACATAACGATAGCTGCCCTCCTCTACCAAGAATTTAATCGCAGTCACAATCTCTGGATATTCTTGAACTTCGTCCAAAAAAATAAGCGTCTTGCCTGGAATCAATTCTTTATTGGTAATTGCCGAAATTCGAAGAAGGATATCTTTTGCGTTCGTGTTTTCCCAACCTGGCGCGCTCCTGTAATCAGAAGTGCTTGCGTGGAATCTGTAACCCATTTTTCGATTTTCTCTTCTATTTTTCGATACATATAACCCCTCGATTCGTATTGACATTTTTACAAGTATATTATCCACCATTTTCAGCATTTTTACAACTATTTTTTTATTGTTTTTGACATTTTTACATCACCCGCCAAATACAATCAGCTGGAGTGTGCAAAATGGGTGACCGCTTCTCTGTGATCACCCATTATCTATCAATCTGTTTTCACCATTCTCTTTTTGTTCTTGTTCCTCTCCCAAACCACAAGAAACGCAAAAACCACAATACTGACCACACTCACCACAATTCCCAAATATTGTCCATAGGGCACATAGTGCATTTCAATGGTGTGATGGCCAGCTGCCAGATCCAGCGCCATAAGGGTTCCGCCAAATAATGCCGGCTCCGTCTCTTCTCCATCCACTTTCACTGTCCAGCCCTTTTCGTAAGGCACTGACAAGATCAATCGACCACCCTCGGTCAGTGTAATCTCTCCGCTTATATTGGTACTGTCATAGCTTACATTGGTCATGGATTCTTTGGAAAGTACCGCAATGGCTTCTCTCAGCACAGCTTCATCCATTTTGTAAATATCCGCTTTGACCTTGGGTGTAGTATCTTCCTCATCACCGTTTGTCAGTTTTCCGCTGGCGCCTTTCTCCAGATAGCCCAGATGAAGGATACGGGCATTCTTCAGGTCATCATAGGAACGGGTCACATCTCCTGCTTTAAAATCAACCTCGCTTGTGCCGGAAGCAGTAAGAATTCCGTAGTAATAACCACTTTCCGTCGCTTTAAAACGCACATCATCCTGATCCTGCTCTGATTTGATCTTGGCAAACAGGGTTCCTTTTACTCCCAGATCCTTGACCAACTGATTCTGCAGACGCAGACCGGTGCTATTCTCAGGCAGATCAAATCCTTCCGGTGCCACATAGCCAAATGGCAAAGTCACCTGCGCCTCATACAGACTGATCTCACCGCTGTCACCCAAATGTTCATACAACGGTCCCTCTTCTCTTGCATTCTGTCCATACATAAACCGTACATTTAACATAGCCGACGTAAGGAAGGTGGCGCCGTCATATCCATAATAAACCTTACTGTACAGCATGCCCAAGGTCTTATACATATCCATCACATAGGAATTAAGTGTGGAAGAAAAGACCGAAGCGGTAGGATACCCTGCCAGCGTACCGTCATTCTTGGTTTTTCTGGAAAATTTCTCCATACGGAAGAAAGGTTCTCCCTCCTTGTTTGCCTTTTCCTTCGCTGTCTCATGCAAATTCTCATAATCCACCAGCTCATCCAGATAGGCCGATCTGCTGACCGTTGACACACTGGTATTGTACATATTGATGCTGCTCTCTGCCACCACAACAGCCAGCGCCGCAAACAGTAAAATCATCCTGGCGGACCGCCCTTTCCTGGTCCGGTACAAATACAGTAAAACAGCGTAAGCCGTCACAAATCCCAGATTCAAAAACTCTACCCAGGTCTCAAAATGATCTGTCTCAGCAAACTTCTCCACAAACAAAAGGAAGGCTGCTGCCACCAGATAACAGCTTACAATCTGCCTGGAGTCCTCCTTATGGAGATTCCGATAAGCTTCATACCCCATGATCAGCACAAGGAAAATGTAGATAAAGGACTGTCTGCCCGGCAAAGAATCCGGATAATTCAAACCATGCCAGATAAAATCCAGTATATTGGTGGAAAAGCCCAGCAAGAACACTCCCACAAGGGCCAGCAGACCAAATCGCCTGCGGGCAGGGATCTCTCTGCTTACTGCAAACATGGGAACCAGCATAAAAGATGCCACCCCGCTGTAAATATTAGGCCAGTGATCCAGACCTCTTTCGGTGCCGATACACATACAATGTCTCATGAGCACATCCAATATCGGGAAATAGGATTCCAGTTTTTCCGGAAAATCCATATCCCCAAAGTCAGTCTCTAAGATCGCCAGAACCTCCGGGATCAGGAGCACTGCTGCCATGCCTCCTGCAAGCAGCGAGTATAACGCAAAATCACGCACTGCCCTCCAGGATCTTTTCTCCATCACAAACAACACTGCAAAATACAATACCAAGAAGATACAGATCATGATCGAAATATAATAGTTGGTAAAAATCGAAAGCGCCAGGGTAATGCAGTAAAGCTTGCACTTTCCTTCCTTCACCAGCTTTTCCAATCCCAGCATAAGAAGCGGCAATAGCACCACACAGTCAAGCCACATGATATTCCAGTTGTAAGCTGTGATAAACCCGGACATGGCATAAAAACAGGAGAAAAACAAAACCCCCACATCCTGCTTGTCCTGAAAATGATTCCGCAGATAAATGCATGCAGTCAGTCCGCACAGACCGATCTTTACAATCACCAGATAGCTCATAAATTCCATGAGATAAGCCTGGGGCAGAAGAAACGCCAGCCAGTGCAGGGGACTTGCCAGATAATACACATACAGCGCCAGGAAATTGGAACCGATCCCCACATTGTAGGAATAGGCCAAACCTTCCCCTGCCTTGATCTTCCTCATAAATTCACTGAAAAAGGGCATGTACTGATGATACATATCGGAAGCAAGAAAGCTTCTTCCTCCGAAAGGATAGATTCCCTTAAGCGCAAAAATCACAAGCATGATCAAAAAAGGAATGCCAAAAGACAACAAGAGAATCCATTTCCTCCATCCCTCATGCTTACTTTTATCCTGTACAATATCCGCAAAACTCATACGTCTCTCCACCTATTCTTCTATCAGATGATTTTTTTACATTTTACCAGATTTTTCCCCAAAGATAAAGAGTCTAATTTGATTTCGCGCCCTAGGTTCTGGCTGCCCGCCTTGCAGCATATCATAGTATAACGTTCCTATCGGAGGTCTGTTCATGAAAATCGCAATCATAGGGAGAAAAAAAGATACTTTTCGATACGAAAAATATCTGTCTGCTATTCCCGCTGATGTATTTACCACCTTGTCTCTGGGTGAAATACCCTCTTGTCACGGTGTGGTCCTGCCGGGCGGCGGCGATATTACACCAGCCTTTTTCGGGGAACACAATAAGGGCTCCCTAAACATTGACACAGAGCTTGATATCCTTCAGCTTCAGGCTGTCAATTACTGTATCCGCTATCGCATCCCGCTTTTAGGCATCTGCAAGGGCATGCAGGTGATTAACGTAGCCTTTGGCGGAACGATCATTCAACATCTTCCAACTGCTGATCTGCACAAATACGTAGAAAGGGACCAATACCACGGAACAGACATTGATCCCGAGTCTTTTCTGGCAAATCTGTATGGACGAAACATGACCGTCAACAGTGCCCACCATCAGGGAGTCGGCATTCTGGGCAAACACCTGCGCCCCATTCAGTGGTGCCCGCAGGATCAATGTGTAGAAGCGTTTGTTCATGAAAAATCACCGATCATAGGCCTGCAGTGGCATCCGGAACGTTTGAACAGGGAATTATCAGGAACGGACGGATTCCCCTTTCTTCTTTACTTTGCCTCTTTCATCGACGCCTTCTCTTGACAGCGGCTGTTTTCTTGCAAACAGCTTCTCTTTGGCTATCTCAAACAAGGATTTTACAATTTCCTTCAACATCTTAACCGTCTCATCATCTACTTCTTTCAGCGCATTGACAATCCCCGTCATGCTCTTTTTAAGGTCTGCCGTAAAATCTATCAAATTATCAGCCTCAGATGCACTGATGATCTGATATAAGGTATCCACAAATAATTGCAGTCTGGCTGCATCCAGTGACAAAATCCATTCATTGATGGTCTCATCCATGCGCATCCTGTGTTCATGGATATCCTCCACTTCCACAAAATGCCCATCTTTTACCAGCCATTTGTAAGGATTATGCTGGGCCAGTCCAAAGGTCTTGCTTGCCACCGTCTTATAGCGGATGTCATTTTCAAACAACATCCCCACAACCGAAGACTGGGGCAGAATCTTTACCATCTTATCCTGCAGCGCTTCGTAATGGCTGGATGCAAGCACCTGTGGTCGAAATCCCGGTCCATCCATACTGTATACTTTGATCATACGCTCCCGCACCTGATCCGAACATTTCATCGCCGCATAGACAGCCAGATTGCCTCCCTTGGAATGACCTCCCAGGAAAAACCGGTTCTTAAGCTTCCATGTGACCATATTCAGATATTTCAAGCTGTAAGCCTGCCCAGGCACCGGATCCAGAAAGGCCATATTAAAATCTTCTTTCCAACCGATAATGGTTTCGTCCGTTCCACGGTAGGCAAGATATAACACACCACCCTCCAGCAAATAGGTGATAGCCGAAAACTGAGTCTCCCATTCTTTCTCCACAATATTGATATAATAATTCAGTTTTAACTTTCGATATCTTTCACTGTACAGCATAGCCTCAAATAATGCTCTGTTATCCTTTTCAAACCGTTCATCCCCATATAGCTTTTCATAATCCTCATGATCATAAATATCTTTCAGGGTGACAAAGGCTTTCTCCTCCTTCACACCGGGTACCATCCCATCAAATTTCAGATAAGAAAGCTGACACAACACCAGACTATCCACATCATTCATGGGGAACTCCTCCCAAGTCCTGCTGCCGTACTCTTTTACATAATCAATGATCGTTCCTGCCATTTACTCACCTTTATCTACACTTTTACCTCATCCTTATAAAATATATTACCACAATCCACCAATCTGAATCATTAAATTTACATGAAATTTTGCTGAATGATTTGCTTTTTTACTTTACCGGAGTTATAATCTTCACATAAGGTCTTGTACCGACAAGGAGGATTTTGATGGGAAAAATACAACTTGTAGCAGATTCCACCTGTGATCTGTCTGCAGAATTAAAAGAAAAATATCATATTCTTACGATTCCTCTGTGTATCGTAATTGAAGATCAAAGCTATTATGACGGGGAAGAAATCACACCTGATCAGATTTATCAGTGGTCTGATGCCAACAGGCTCACACCCAAGACCGCTGCAGTTCCCTATGAAAAAGCGCAGGAAATATTGAAGCCTCTGATAGAGAACGGTGACGATATTTTGTTTTTCGGCATTTCAGAACAGATGAGCACCACCTGCAACATCATCAGACTCTTAGCCAGTGATTACAATTATGACAAATTGCACGTCATTGATTCCATGAACCTCTCTACCGGCATCGGGCTGCAGCTGATATATGCTGCCGAACTGATCAAGGAAGGGCTCCCTGTGGAAGAGATCATCGAGCGTGTAGAGAACCGTCGCAGCAAAGTACGCGCAAGCTTTGTGGTTGAGACATTGACTTATCTGGCAAGAGGCGGGCGCTGCAAGCCGGTAACCGCTCTTTTAGGCAATACCCTGAAATTAAAACCACAGATCATCGTAGAGCGCGGCTCCATGGCTGTTTCCAAAAAGTATCGCGGTAAACAGACTTCTGTTATCATGAAATATGCCCAGGATTTAGAGAGTGCACTGCTGCATGCAGACCCTTACTGTGTATTCATCACCCACTCCGGCTGTGACGAGGAGCTTCTCAAAGAAGTTTACGATTATTTAAATAGTCTGGGACATTTTGACCACATTTATACCACCAGAGCAGGAGGTGTTATTTCCAGCCACTGTGGTCCCGCCACACTGGGAATCCTATTCTATGCCGATTAATTTTCCGGTTGGGAAACAAAAGCAAATCCAGAATCGAATCTTTGAAAAGAGATTTTGATTCTGGATTTTTTGTGCATAGGAATAAAAGGTTTGACAAATCTCTTTTTACATGATAATGTAATTATATTCTAATATTTTAATTTTATTTGAAACTCAATTTCATTTTAGGAGGTTTTATGGGACAGTTATCCTGTTTTCACGCGATCAAAAACTTTTATGACACTTTAACTGCTGCAGAAAAAAAGGTTGCAGATTACATCTTAAAAAACAGTGATCAAGTCATCACCATGTCTGTGGCCGAATTTGCCGGGAGCGCTTCTGTGGCCCAATCGGCAATTGTAAGATGCTGTAAATCTTTGGGATTTGAGGGGTACGCAGAACTGAAAATGATTCTCGCTATGGAGTTATCTAAGAATAAGCAGCTCAATTATACACCTTATATTTACCCAACCGACAACGCAAGCACCATTCTTGACAAAATATTTTCCGCCAATGTAAAGACCCTTCACGATACTGCCGAAAAATTGGATCGGGAAATTCTTCAAAAGGTTGTGGAATTATTGGATAAGGCTCATGCCATTTATATCTATGGGATCGGTACCTCTGCTGCAATTGTGAACGACTTTCAATATCGGATCATGCAGCTTGGATACACTGCATTCTGCTATACGGATGTACCCTCTATGAAAATCTCTACCCTGAACATCCAAAAAGGGGACGTGGCCATTGGCATATCCCACAGCGGCAGAACCATTGCCACGATAGAGACTTTGAAACTTGCAAAAGAAAATGGAGCAAAAACAGTATGTATCACCAGTTATCCGGGAAGCCAGATCACAAAGGGAGCGGACTATCCCATTGAGATCTTCTGCGATGAGATTCAATATCCCATGGAGGCAATCAGTGCAAGAATCGCACATATCAGTGTGATCGACACCATCGCCATCGCCCTTTCCGCCAGACACTACGAGTCAACGCTGAAACGCTCCCAGACAACCCATGAATTGATCAATACCATTCGATTTTAAAACCAAGGAGACTTTACCGTGAAAAGTAAAAGAAATGCTTTTATATTTCTGATCTGTTACCTATCCTACACTGCAATTTACATAGCCCGGGTGAATCTGACCATTGCATCCCCCGGTTTAATAGATGCACAGATTTTGGACACCGTTCAGATTGGTATGATGGGAAGTGCCTTTTCTATCATTTATTCTGTAGGCAGACTATTAAACGGCCGCATCAGTGATTCAAAGCCACCTTATCGGATGATCTCTATCGGCCTTATTCTTGCCGGAGCAAGCAATCTTCTTATCGGCTTCTTTCCGCCATTTATCGGCATTCTCCTTCTTTGGAGCTGCAATGCCTTTGCGCAGTCCATGCTGTGGAGCTCCATTCTGCGCATTATTGTAAGCCTTTATGGTGAAGAGAAAGCCCGCCAGAAAACATCTTATATGGTAACAACAGTAGCAGTGGGCAATATTGCAGGTATCGTGCTGAATACCTACATTATCACCCACTTTGGTCTTATCTATGCTTTTATCCTTCCCGGTGCACTGACGCTGATCCTTAGCTCCTTTGTATTTTTTTCCACAAAAGAGATTGCCAGAGAGGCTCTGTCCCAAAAACCTTTGCCCATGTTATCGCTTCTCCATAATGGCCAGATCAGATTATCCCTTATTCCTGCCGTCCTGCATGGTGTCATGAAGGATAATATCAGCTTGTGGATGACCGTGTATTTCGTAGATAAATTCCAGATTGATCTGAACCAATCAGCCTATTTTGTGCTGTTTATCCCTTGTATGGGCTTTGTGGGAAGAATGATCTATCCTTTTTGTTACAAGCTGTGCAAAAGCAAGGAACACTGGGTATCCTTTTTTGCCTTTTTCGTGTGCGCTGCAGCCTCTCTCCCCATTGCAATCGGGAACTGCTCACCGGTTCTGGCAGCTGTATCTTTAAGTCTGATCTACACAGCGGTTTCCATTGCCAACACCTCTTTTTTGTCCATTTTCCCCATCCGCTTTGCCAGCACAGGAAATGTGGCATCGGTCAGCGGCATTATGGACTTTGCCACCTATCTGGGTGCCGGAGTCAGCTCCATGATCTATGGTGTTGTCATTAAAAACTTCGGATATTCCCCCATGTATCTGTCATGGGCGGTAATCTCTATCCTTTCCATGTTTTTCCTTCGCCTGCTCATTGTCCGCAGCAAAGAATCCGTTGCGTCCTGATCTTCTAAGTTTCTTGACCAACTTTTTTAAAGAACAGCACCACCTTGAAAAAGTCACCATCCACCGTAAGCTCCAGCTGCCCTTCCTGCAGCTGGGTAAGGCTTTGGGTGATAGAAAGTCCCAAACCGTTGCCTTCCGTGTGTCTGGATTTATCCCCTCTGACAAACCGTTCTATCAAATCTTCTGCAGAAATTTCCAAGGGGTATCTGGATATATTCTTAAAGGCGATCACTGCCATATCCTCCCTATCCTCTACCGTTAGATAGACTCTGGTTCCCCGCATGGCATACTTACAGATATTGTTGAGCAGATTATCAAAAACTCGCCACAAAAGCTTGCCGTCCGCCATGATATGCACCGGCTGCTGTGGCTGTTTCACGATCAGCTCAAGGCCAAGTTCCGACAGACGCTGCTCATATTCCCCCATGGTCTGGGTCAACAAAACCCCTACTTCACAGGGCAGCATGTTCACTTCTATATTACCGGTGGCGGCTTTGGAGGCCTCCATCAGATCCTCGATCAGCTTCTTCAAACGGGCAGACTGCCGCTTTAATACATCGGCATACTCCGTGATCTTGGCATTTTCTGTGGGTTCCTCCACGATTAGATCCGCATAATTAATGATTGAGGTAAGCGGCGTCTTAATATCGTGGGATACATTGGTGATGAGCTCCGTTTTCAAACGCTCACTCTTCATGCGCTCTTCTACCACCACATTCAATCCCTGGGCGATACTGTTCAAGTTTTCTCCCTGCTCTTTAAAGCTGCCGATCATATATTTGGTGTCCACTTTCGCTGACAGATCCCCCTCCACCAGCGCCTTGCTTCCTTTTAACAGCTTACCGACTACCAGCGCCACATAAAGCACCAACAAGATCAGAAGCACTCTCTCCACATACCACAGCACTACAATGTCACGATGGTCTCCTCCCCAAAGGATCAAAAGAAGCATTTCTACCAGGAAAAAACCTGCAAGCCCGATCCCTGCATTCACCAGCCCGGGAAGATTACGAAGTACTGCTCTCACAGCCTGGATACAGAAGCATGCAGCTTTCACAAATAACTGGAGTACTCTACAGATAACTGTATTTTTCCACCAGATGCCAGCCTTGCTCTGAATCGCCCAGACCAAAAAAAAGCCAATAAATACGCAGACACAGGCAATTCCCATAAGTACCATAATAATGATCGATGCCAGATCCCCATAAAACCAAATATCCAGCAGTTCACCGGCTGCAGCCACCAATATCAGGATACCAACCGTCAGGATATCAAAAGGTATCGCGCAGATTCCGTGGGGCTTAACTGTCTTCTGACCGTATACTCTCCCCGCGCTGCACAGCTGAAAGATAAAGCTTATAACGCATACCACTATGCAGATAATACCGACACCAATCAACGTAAACCGGTTATGATAAAGCAGATGACATGCCTCATATCCCAGCCATCTATACAGGTAGGTCGGTTTTAACTCTCCCAGCGCTTTCGTATAAAAGCCCTCGTTGGCCATCACCACAATCCCAATGACACAAGCTACGCTGACACAAAAGGTCAGCACGGTCACAAAATAAGCCAATACCTTTAAGGCAAACCTTTCTGCTAATTTCTTTTTCCTCATCCTCTAGGTCCTTTCTCCATCTTATAGCCCTGCCCCCATACCACCTTAAGATAGCGTGGTTCTGCAGGATTAATCTCCAATTTTTCCCGAAGATGACGGATATGTACTGCTACTGTATTCTCACTCCCATAAGGCAGATCGTTCCAGATCCTTTGATAGATATCCTTGGGCGCAAATACCTGCCCCGGATTCTCCATTAAAAGCTTCAAAATTTCATACTCCGTGGGTGTAAGCGCCACAAGCTCTCCGTCCAGTGTCACACTTTTGGCCCTGTCATCCAGCTCAATGCCGCCCACTGAAAGCACTGCCTGCCTCATATTGCCGCCGCCAAGCTGCATATATCTGCGCAGCTGACTTTTCACTCTGGCAGCCACTTCCACCGGATGAAAGGGCTTGGTAATATAGTCATCCGCTCCAACATTGAGTCCCAGGATCTTGTCGGTATCTTCACTTTTGGCTGTCAGAAGAATAATGGGCACATTACTCTTTTCCCTGATCTTGATCATAGCAGAGATACCGTCCATCTCCGGCATCATGATGTCCATCAGCACCAGATGAATTTCCTGAGTCTCAATGACACGCAGGGCTTCCTTTCCCGTATAAGCCTCAAACAGACAATAATTGGCATCCGAGAGATAAATTTTCAGTGCATTTACAATGTCTTTTTCATCGTCGCAAATCAGTATATTGTACATATCCATCCTCCTTATGCCTATTGTACTGCATATCCTCTTTAAAAATAAATCACCAAAACCATTAAGAATGTTTTAAGATTCCGCGAAAGTCACTTCTATGATCACCGCACCGCGAAGGGGAACCAGAACAGAGAAACAATCCCCCTCCACAGGGACTCTGTAACCGGTATATTTAGTAAGATCCTGTGCGGATACAATGGTTCGTCCAGTTACAATCTTCGTTCTCACATAATAATATTCCTCATTGTCCACTATGTACCTGGCTGTATTGGGACCGGTGAGGATCTCCTGCACATGGCACTCTTCTGCGTAGTGCAAAACGGACGCAAGGCCATGATTGATCTGGGCAACCGCATCTGTCAGAATCTCTTCCGGGATCGGCGCATAAAACAGAGGATAAGGAAAACCAAATCCCACGGGATTTATTTGCTTAGAATAATCCTCTGCAGGAACAGGAGCTGAAAGGTATACCACCTCTCCGCCCTCATAAGCACGAACACGATCCAATTCATCCTCCGGCATCAATTCCGGATTGGGTACGATCAAAGGACCCGTTACTGCGTCAAGATCATCAATGTGTGCAATTTTTCCGATCATAGCGCCGCGGTAGGTCAATTCCGCGATCCACTTGGTTGTACTGGGCATACGGTGTGCAAGCAAAGCATCCAATTCCTTTTTATTGCGCTCATCCGACCACAAAACAGTACCGCCTGACAGAACTTTCGCATCTTCAATATAGGCATTATCACTGCACAAACGTAAGAACCGCCAATTATCAGAGCTCAATCCATCACCAAGGCAGAAGGTATGTCCGCTAAACACCGGAACGGTTTTTCCATCCGCGCAGTAACGGTAATTGGCAAACATTGCTGCAGCATGCTTCTGCAGCATGGTGGGCATATGGTGGATCACATCATACTGTTCCATGGTGTCTCGTACCGGGAACAACGGACGAAGTGAAAGTCTGTCCCCAACGCAGGCACTGACGCACATAAGCATTGCCCGAAACATGTGATGCACCTTTTTGCGTTCCTCATAGGACATGTGATAGCCGGCATTCGCCTGGTCATCAAGGATTGTAAGAGTAGGACCTCCGTTTTCTACAACCATACTTTCTAAAGGAAGGTCGGCCAAAAGGGAATAATCCACACCGTATCGATATTTCGCCTCCATCGGATCCTTGGTCCAGCTGCTGTTCACAACCACCTTAAATCCCTCATCATATATGCCCTTTACCAGCTTTTCCAAAGCCGACATCCAACGTTTTGTACAGAATTCAATCCAATATTTCCGGTAATTTGACGCAAGATATTCGCACCGGTCCGTCCCTTCGGGCGGAATAGGGATCCCTGCCTGGGAAAGCATATCATCTGAGCAATCTCCATTCTGGATGGGGATTCTGGGTCTGCAGATACCGTCTGCAAGATGGATCCCGTCGAAATCGTAATCACGGAGAGTCTCCAGAATCTTTTCCAGGAAATAATCCTCATAGTAGCTTCCGTCTTGAAAGCGCTTGGTCAGATAAACAGCCGACAGGGTATGCATCTGACCGTCCAGAGCATACTGTAGCAGTATTTCCGGATATTGCGTTGAAAAACCGCCATTTTCTTCCGGTATCAGGTCAAAAATGCTGATATAAACCGCGATACCATGGCTTTGCAGGGTTTGGGTCAGCTCACGCAGCTGATAATTGGTCCAATCCTGCCTTGGTCTCTCATCGTTGTAGGGATGCCCATAGTAGGAGCAGAAAAACGGATCCAGTTTCCTTTCCTCATCCATGCCTTTATGCATATGAACAAAATCCGCACTTGTCACAAGAAGCAGCATTGCCTGTGGCTGAAAGCCCATGGTCTTAAGCAGCTTCTCCACGCCAAAATCTGGCAGCGTGTTGTCAAAACCGATCAATTCTATCCATACATAATTCTCAAATCCAGCCGGAAGATGCTCAAAATATCTTCCCTCTTTTCCATACATTCCACCTTGTTCCCTCATTGTAAACTACCTCTCCTTCCTCAATTCCTTTATCTAATGGTATACTGCTGCGAGAATACTCAGTTTTCCTTTTCTTGTTTCTCCTTTTATCCCGACATAAATAAACTTTCCAAACCCTCTGACATTTACAACTTCCTGTTCTTTCAACATCCGAGAATTATTTTCGCACAATCTTCCGCCCACAAATACTTTTCCGGCGCGGAATAATTCCATCACATCATTTCTGGACTTATTATACACTTTGGCTATGACTGCATCGATCCTGACCGAGGACACCTGTAATACTACAGTTTCCGGTTCTTCCTCCGGGACATCTGCTGCCTGTTCCACAATTCTGCAGCACACATGGGTATGCTTCACCTGCTGCAGATTTTCACAGATAAAAGGGGCAATGCTTTCCAGACAAAACAGATAAGCTTCCCTGTGTCCCACACGGATGTCTCCCAGTGTGCTTCTGTCAATCCCCAGATTCATAAGAGCTCCCAGAAAATCTCTGTGCGAAAAATCATCGGAGAACTTTTCCAGCAAGGGGGCAATGTGAATACAGACAATACCAAAGGGTTCCTCATAACCCAGTTCTTCTTTTCGCCCAAAACGAAGCACCACTCTGTCACAATGTTCGCTGCCTCCCCAGAACTCATAACCGGCATAGCGAAGCAAAGGTTCCTCTTGCCAGAACAGGTCCTGCTCACCAAGTCCCAAAAAAGTGCTGAAGGTAAACATATTTTGTTGATAAGATTTTCTGGCAAGATCATGCAGCCTGCTTTTTAGCTGCTGCAGCTCCTTATCCGAAGTAACAGCCATTCTTTCCTCCTATAAAATCGGACGCGTTTTCATCCCATATCTTCCTTTATCCCAAGGCTACGTCCAAAACCATCATCACCGCAAAGCCCAATGCAAAGGCAATAGTTCCGATATTGGAATGGTTTCCTTCGCTGGCCTCCGGAATCAATTCCTCTACCACCACATAAATCATGGCTCCCGCCGCAAAAGCAAGCAGATAGGGCAAAATAGGCGTCACAACAGAAGCAAGTCCAATGGCGATCAGTGCGCCCAGAGGCTCCACGATACCAGAAAGGGCACCCATGCCAAAAGCCTTGAACTTACTTTTCCCCTCACTTTTCAGAGGCAGAGAGATGATTGCTCCCTCCGGGAAATTCTGAATGGCAATGCCGATAGACAAGGCCACTGCACCGGCCAGAGTAACCGTTCCTTCTCCTGTGAGAATTCCGGCGAAAATCGCACCACAGGCTGCACCTTCCGGCAGGTTGTGAATAGTCACTGCCAACATCATCATGGAACTGCGCTTTAATTTGCTCGGCACACCCTCAGGCTTCTCATCGCCCACATGAAGATGGGGAATAACGCTGTCCATAAGCAACAAAAATCCAATTCCCAGCAAAAATCCAATCAGAGCCGGCACAAAGGCAAATTTGCCCATATTTTCACACATATCCATTGCCGGGATTAACAGTGACCATACCGAAGCAGCCACCATGACCCCCGCCGCAAAGCCCAGAAATACTCTTTGCAGATTCGGGCTGATCTCTTTTTTCAGCAAAAACACACAAGCAGCACCTGCAGCTGTTCCAAAAAACGGTATAAAAACTCCTAATAATACTTCCATATGTTCCTCCCATTCGGCATTTCTGCCCTAATCCACTTAAAAAGGCCGCACACAGTGTATGGAGCGGCCTTATGAACCTTATCAGACAAAGCTGATGATCTCTTCTTTCGGAGCTTTGGTCTTCTCCACGCTGATTGCATGAAGCATAGGGCCTTCTCCTTTATAATCTTTCCAATACTCCTTGGAAACGGCAGCGGTCACAGTGACCCACTCTTTCTGTCTTAAACCGTCAGCCCCATCATACTGACAGGCATAACCTAAGAATGCCATATCATCGGCACAGCAGGTCATCGCCATCCTGCCGGGTACAAAATATCCTTTGGGGAAACCTTCCGGTATTAAAACAAAGGCGGTAAATTTGATCTTTTTCCCTTCATACCGATCCAGATGATCCAGACAGTCCAGATACCAGATTCCATACCCATTGTTATCTAACTCAATGACTTCCGCGTTCAGATCATAAGGCAGATCCTCTTCAAAAATTTCATCGATCTCACCGTTAGCATCCTCAAAGATAATATCTGCTTTGGGATTTACTGCCTTAATATTTCTTCTGTAGACACTCAGATCCTTCACGCCATCGCAGCGATTAAAAATGATCATCTCTGATTTGCGCACCATCTCTGACAAGAGCGACCGCATGTTATTAAAGTACATTGGGAAAGTGGAACCGTCAATGGTAGTAATCTGCTGTTCTATCTTCCAATGCCACGGCAGCTTCATATTTTTGTAGTTCCACATACCGTTATACTCAATAATGATACGGTCCGGTTTATGCTTTTTCTCCAGATCCAGCAAGTTGTTTGGTGTAAAATCCGCTTCCTCCTCGATCACCTCGATGACGCAGCGACTTCGTGCAAGAAGCCTTTCGTCATATTCCACTTCCCCTTCCTCGCAAAGAAGAATCAAGGTTTTTCCTTTGATCCGGAAATATGGCTGATCCAGAGTAAACGTAATAAACTCTGTCTTACCACTTTCCAAAAAACCATTTATTACATATACAGGCTTCATAATCGTACCTTTCTGCTCTCCTCTTTATTTACGAAACAGCTCTGCCAGCTTCTCTTCCTTCAGCTCGGAGCCGATCACACAGAGCTTACCCGTTACGGCAGGCTTTCCTTCCCGGATCTCATGCTCCTGGGGCACATAATCATAATAGATCCAGCTTCCGTCGCCGGAACCTACCATTCCCTTAGCTCGCAGGATCACACCATACTCCCCACTGTCAAGGGCTGTCAGAATTGCCTCCATGTCCTCTGCTGTATATACGTTGGATGTCTCCATTCCCCAGCTGGTGAACACTTCATCAGCATGGTGATGA
>JAZSFW010000158.1:0-3035 GCA_045532445.1 Acetatifactor sp.
AAGACCTCTCCTTTTGAGTTCTATCAGTACTGGAGAAATGTGGCTGATGCAGATGTACTGAAGTGCCTGCGCATGCTGACTTTCCTGCCTCTTGAGCAGATTGATGAGATGGATCAGTGGGAAGGCAGCCAGCTTAATCAGGCAAAAGAGATCCTGGCTTATGAATTGACCAAGCTGGTTCACGGCGAGGAAGAGGCTGAGAAGGCACAGGCCAGTGCCAGAGCGCTGTTTGCCGGCGGTGATGCAGCAGAGATGCCCACTGTGACACTTGCAGAAGAAGATTTCATGAACGGCACCATCGACATCATGGGCGTGCTGGTAAAGGCCGGACTTTGTGCTTCCAGATCTGAGGCAAGACGTGCGGTAGAACAGGGCGGTGTTACTGTGGAAAATGATAAAGTCACAGACATTAAGACTGTGTATGATCCCAGCACCTTTGCAGGGGAAGGAATCGTAGTAAAACGCGGTAAGAAGAATTTTAAGAGAGTAAAAATGTAAGTTTCCAACGACATGAATCACAGAAACTGAGTGAATAAGTAAGAATCCTCCCGCATATACATGTAACAGTATATGCAGGAGGTTTTTTTATGACTCATCATTCAATGGATACATATGATCTTTATCGTGATATTAGAGAGCGGACAGGCGGAGAGATTTATATCGGTGTCTTGGGACCGGTTCGTACAGGGAAATCCACGTTTATCAAGCGTTTCATGGATGTGATGGTACTTCCGTTTATGGAAGATGAACATGCCCGGACCAGAGCGCAGGATGAGATGCCCCAAAGTGCCGGCGGGAAAACCATTACCACGACAGAGCCCAAGTTTATTCCTAAGGAAGCGGCAAAGGTGACGCTTAAGGATGACATAGAAGTGTCTGTGCGCTTGATTGACTGCGTCGGTTACATGGTTGATGGTGCTGCAGGGCATTTGGAGGAAAACGAGGAGCGGATGGTCAGGACCCCTTGGTTTGATGCGGAAATTCCTTTTACCCAGGCGGCAGAGATCGGCACAGATAAGGTGATGAATGATCATTCCACCATCGGTCTTGTGATCACGACGGATGGCAGTTTTGGTGAAATTCCCAGAAATAATTATCTGGCGGCGGAAGAAAAGACGATCATGGCGCTGAAGAAACTGCAAAAGCCATTTCTGGTATTGCTGAACAGCCAAAAGCCTTACTCTGAGGAGGCAAAAAAGCTTGCAGAGGAAATCCGTGAGAAATATCAAGTGGCAGTGCTGCCGGTAAACTGTGAGCAGCTGAAAAAGGAAGATATTCACAAAATTTTAGAGCAGATTTTATACGAATTCCCCATTTCCGTCATGGAGTTTTATATGCCCAAATGGGTGGAAATGCTTCCCTTTGACAATCGCATCAAACAGGATCTGATTGAAAAAGTGACAACACTGATGAAAGAATATGATCGGGTCAGGGATATTGTAGAAAAGCCTGTCGAAATGGATAGCCAATACATCAAACGCATTAAGACTGATTCGGTCAATATGTCAGATGGCTGTGTAAAGGTTCAGATCGATATTGATGAGGCTTATTATTACGAGATGTTGTCCGATATGGTTGGTGAGGCGATTACCGATGAATACCAGCTGATGAACTGCTTGAAAGAGTTTTCCACCATGAAAAAAGAATATGCCAAAGTACTCAGTGCCATGAACAGTGTGCGCATGAAAGGCTATGGCGTGGTAACACCTGAAAAACAAGAAATCACACTAAACAAACCGGAGATCATAAAACACGGCAACAAATTTGGTGTAAAAATAAAAGCTGTCAGTCCCTCCATCCACATGATCCGTGCCAATATTGAGACCGAGATTGCCCCCATTGTCGGAACCCAGGAGCAAGCAGAAGACCTGATCAAATACATTGACCAGGCCGACACCTCTGATCAGGGCATCTGGAACACCAACATCTTCGGCAAAACCGTCGAACAGCTGGTAGGAGAAGGAATCAATTCTAAGGTTTCTTCCATCGGTGATGACAGTCAGTTAAAGTTACAAGACACCATGCAAAAGGTGGTAAACGACAGCAACGGCGGAATGGTATGCATCATTATCTGATTTCTTACTGCGGAAAGCTTTAAAACACTGGACTGCTTAGGAAAATGTAAGTTAAGGGCAAGGCCCACAACCACAAAACTGTCGCGCGAAGCGCTTCTTAGACAGGTTGTGGTTGTGGGCTTTAATTGATCTGCCGGAAATTATCCAGTATCGGATAGATTTCTCATTTTTGCATGATATATCTACCTATTTGAACCTTTTGGGGGTTCGTTCTACTCATGGGAGGTATATAGAATCTCTCAAAACTTTGATTCTATACTATTTATTGATGATTTCAAAGGGAGCTCAGAGGATTTTTAAGGAATTGAGGAAGATAGATTTGCGATATCAGAGCAATCTATCCTACAGCGCAAGGAATGAGCAGGGAGGACTCATCATTTATCGTCCAAGACATACTTGCTTAAAATACGTCATATCTATTGAAATTTAGGGAGAGATAAGGTATATTATAATTAATAGACTTAAAAGAAGGAGATTTCAAATGACTGGTAAGGATTTGGCTCAAAAGGTATTGGGGAATATTGAGAAGGTAATTGTGGGAAAAGCAGAGACAGCAAGACTTTTGCTGACTGCTATTTTGGCGGATGGACATGTGTTGCTGGAAGATGTTCCGGGTACCGGCAAGACGAAGCTTGCCAAGACTCTTGCCAAGTCCCTTGCAGCAGAATATGCAAGAATTCAGTTTACCCCGGATCTGCTTCCTTCTGATATTACGGGTCTGAATATCTATGACAGACAGAAGAACGAGTTTGTGTTGAGAAAGGGGCCTGTTTTTACCAATATCCTGCTGGCAGATGAGATCAACCGTGCGACGCCTAGAACCCAGGCGGGTCTTTTGGAGTGTATGGAAGAGCGTCAGGTGACTATTGATGGTGAGACCTATGTGCCCGGCAAGCCTTTTTTTGTCATTGCTACGCAGAATCCTGTGGAAACAGCAGGTACCTTCCCGCTTCCGGAGGC
>JAZSFW010000025.1:0-12759 GCA_045532445.1 Acetatifactor sp.
TAAGAGGCAGTCGATAAACAAATAAATCGACTGCCTCTTATCAGGTAATTAAAATTATTTTTTGTTCATAGCGGCTCTTTTTCGAAGAGTGGGATCCAGCATTTGCTTGCCCGTGCCTGCGCTTTTCGGTGTTTCTTCTTAGAGCTCATCCGTATCTATAAAATCAAGAGCCTGCTCCAGGCTTAAAATTTTTGGCGGTGTCAAGCGAAGTGCTTCGTCTGCGCTGGAGGAACGGGTATTGGTCAGCTGTTTTTTCTTGCAGACATTAAATTCAATGTCTTCGCTGCGTCCGGTCTGTCCCACTACCATGCCGGCATAAACCTTCTCTCCGGGACCGATAAAGAGGATGCCGCGCTCCTGTGCATTATACAATCCATAGGTGATGGCTTCTCCGGCCTCAAAGGCGATCAGGGAACCAAGTTTGCGGTACTGGATGTCTCCCTTGTAAGGCCCATAGCCGTCAAACACAGTATTCAGGATACCGTTACCCTTGGTGTCTGTCATAAATTCCCCGCGATAGCCTATCAAGCCCCTGGCAGGGATGGAGAACTCCAGCCTTGTATAGGTGCCGCCGGTGATAGAGCCCATGTTGCGAAGCTCGCCTTTACGCTGCCCCAGTTTCTCGATAACGGCGCCTGAAAACTCATTGGGGACATCAATATATGCGATCTCCATAGGCTCAGTCAGTTTGCCTTTTTCATCATGGTGGTAGAGTACCTCAGCCTTGCTGACTGCAAATTCATAGCCCTCCCGACGCATATTTTCGATGAGAACAGATAAGTGCAGTTCGCCGCGGCCGGAGACTTTGAAACAATCGGTCTCTTCCGTTTCTTCCACACGCAGGGAAACATCTGTATTCAATTCCCGGAATAACCGGTCGCGCAAGTGGCGGCTGGTCACATATTTGCCTTCCTGACCGGCCATGGGGGAGTCGTTTACCATAAAGTGCATGGCTATGGTGGGTTCACTGATTTTCTGGAAAGGAATCGGCTCCACTGCAACGGGAGAACACAGGGTGTCACCGATGTGAAGATCACTGATGCCGGAGATTGCTACGATGGAACCTATAGAGGCTTCCCGCACCTCCACTTTGGTCAGTCCGTCAAATTCATAGAGCTTGCTGACTTTGACTTTCAGCTGCTTGTCGGGCTCATGATGGTTGCAGATTACCACTTCCTGATTGACGCTGATCTTTCCGTTGTCTACTTTACCCACGCCGATGCGGCCCACGTATTCATTATAGTCGATGGTGCTGATCAGAACCTGAGTACCGGCTTCGGGATCGCCCTCCGGAGCAGGAATATAATCCAGTATGGTCTCAAACAAAGGCTCCATGCTGGTTCCCGGATCATGAGAGTCCAAAGATGCGATTCCTGCCTTGGCGGAAGCAAACACAAAAGGGCAGTCAAGCTGGGAATCATCTGCATCCAGCTCCAAAAACAGTTCCAGCACTTCATCGATCACTTCATCCGGTCTTGCCTCCGGACGGTCGATCTTATTGATACAAACGATCACAGGGAGCTTTAGTTCCAGTGCTTTGCGCAGAACAAATTTGGTCTGCGGCATGGCACCCTCAAAGGCATCTACCACCAGAATAACACCATTTACCATTTTCAGGACACGCTCCACCTCACCGCCGAAATCAGCGTGGCCGGGGGTGTCGATGATGTTGATCTTAGTGCCTTTATACATAACTGCCGTGTTTTTGGATAGGATCGTAATGCCGCGTTCTCTTTCAATATCATTGGAGTCCATCACGCGTTCAGCGACTTCCTGATTTTCGCGGAATACACCGCTTTGCTTTAAAAGGACATCAACCAGGGTGGTTTTACCATGGTCTACGTGAGCAATAATGGCAACATTTCTTACATCATTTCTTTGTTGTTTCATAATAAGTTCATCTCCATACACACACTAAAAAATGACAGGCTTTGTCTTGGGCTGACGAATCTTACCAATAATTGTTGCGAAAGACTGATACCTGTCGATTTCAGTCAACGAAAATTTTTGTCGATTTTTCAAACTGTTACAGTATATCATTTTTTTGGCTGACATGCAAGAAAAAAAGCCAATCAGTGGCTTTTTATGGTTAGTTGCGGAAGAAAAAAAATTGGCAGATGCTGCGATATTACCCGATATGAAGCGGATACTGCGATATTTTTGAGTACTCTTTTTGCTCAAAATAGAGTAGTATAAATAAAGTAAATTACAGGCAGCCATATAAAAGGGGAATTGCCGGAATAAGTCTTAAACAGTAAGAAGGGAGAACTTTAAATGACAGATAAGGTAATTGAAAACAATCAGGTGACGGTGATGGGAGAGATCATGAGCGATTTTTCCTATAGCCATGAAATCTTCGGAGAAGGTTTTTACATGGTAGATGTGAAAGTGTTAAGGCTCAGTGAGAGTTTCGATATCATACCGGTGATGGTATCGGAGCGGCTATTGGATGTGAGCGCAGACTATAAAGGAATGTATGTCAATGTTAACGGGCAGTTTCGTTCCTACAACCGTCATGAGGAGCGAAAAAACAGATTGGTATTGTCTGTGTTTGCAAGAGAGATAGAATTTGTGGATGAGATTGAGGAAAGTGCCAGAACCAATCAGATCTTTCTGGACGGTTATATCTGCAAAGAACCGATTTATCGGAAAACTCCTCTTGGGAGAGAGATTGCAGATTTGTTGCTTGCGGTGAACAGACCCTATGGTAAGTCTGATTACATACCCTGTATCTGCTGGGGTAGAAATGCCAGGTACGCAAGCAGTTTCCGGGTGGGAGAGCGCTGCTGTGTCTGGGGGCGCATTCAGAGCAGAGAGTATATGAAGAAGCTGGATGAAGAGAACGTAGAACGCAGGATTGCTTTTGAGGTGTCTGTAAGTAAGCTGGAGCTGTTTGAGGAAGAATAAAAAGTTGTCAAAATGAGCATGATGTGTTAAAATGTATAAAATTCGTAATTTATAGTGATGTAACACAAAAGCAAGAGGTACGATTATGGGAAAAGGCATGATATATATTTATACCGGAGATGGAAGGGGAAAATCGCCGGCGGCATTAGGCAGAGCCATTCAGGCAGCAGCGGAAGGGAAGTCGGTGGTCATTATACAGTTTTTAAAAGGAAAAGGGTTGACAGAATCGGAGTTTATCAGACGCTTAGAGCCGGAGGTTAAGCTGTTTCATTTTGAAAAATCAGATGAAAACTATGCACAGCTGTCCGATGAAAAGAAAAAAGAAGAAATCATTAATATCAAAAATGGCCTTAATTTTGCAAGAAAAGTTTTGACTACAGGGGAGTGTGATTATCTGATCCTGGATGAGGTGCTGGGATTGATAGAAAAGGATATTATTTCTGTAGAAGATTTGAAGTCGATTCTGGAATGCCGTGATGAGACGAATGTGATTTTGACAGGAATTACTTTAAAAGATGAGATCTGTGTGCTTGCTGATGAGGTTTCAAAGATTGAAACAGTAAAGTTCAAGGTCTGGGAATAAAGATTTTTATTGACACCGGGATAACTAGGTGTTATGATGAAGAAAGATAGAGGTTGCGTATTTCAAAAGTAATTTTTCGGATGTGGCAGGCACAATGGATGGAAGAGGAAAGGGGAATGCGCCGAAAGAGGAGAGTACCTGTGGCTTGATTCTTGGGCATACGATGAATAATCGTATGACTGTCATCTATATATTAGATGGAGTGCTATCGCGGAATGGTGATTTTTTGCGCCGGCGCTTCGCACGCCGGCGTTTATGTATAAGACGATACCGGCTGATCTACAAAAGTTAAATTGAAAATGACCTGGTCTAGTGATGGAAGGAAGCCTGACACAGGTCGGAATGGAGGAAATGTATGGCTATTTTTAAAGGTGCAGGTGTAGCAATTGTTACTCCGATGAAAGAAAATGGTGAGGTGAATTACGAAAAGTTTGCAGAGCTGATTGAGTTTCAGATTGCCAACGATACTGACGCGATCATCGTATGCGGCACGACAGGAGAAGCATCTACGCTGTCCCATGAGGAGCATCTTGATGTGATTAAGTATTGTGTGGAGGTTGTTGCAGGCAGAATCCCCGTAGTTGCAGGTACCGGATCCAACTGTACCGAGACGGCAGTATATCTGTCAACAGAAGCTGAAAAATATGGGGTAGATGGTCTGCTTCTTGTGAGCCCTTATTACAATAAGGCGACACAGAATGGTCTCTATCAGCACTTTAAGACAGTAGCAGATGCAGTCAAGATTCCTATCATTCTTTACAATGTGCCCGGTCGTACCGGATGTAACATTCTTCCGGAGACGGTAGTTAGATTGTGCAAGGATGTGGAGAACATTGTAGGTGTGAAGGAAGCCAGCGGCAATATCAGTCAGATTGCACATCTGGCAGCTATTGCAGACGGTTGTGTAGATATTTATTCCGGTAATGATGATCAGATTGTGCCTATTATGTCTTTAGGCGGCATCGGCGTTATCTCTGTATTGTCCAATGTTGCGCCCAGACAGACTCATGAGATCTGCCAGAAGTACTTAGACGGCGATGTGAAAGGAAGCTGCAAGATGCAGTTGGAAGCTATGGCTTTGTGTAATGCATTGTTCTATGAAGTAAATCCGATCCCTGTTAAGAAAGCGCTTAATCTGATGGGAATGGGAGCCGGTGCTCTTCGTATGCCTTTGACTGAAATGGAAGAAGGCAATGCTGCGAAGTTGAAAAAGGCTATGGAGGATTACGGAATCCTGTAAGTAAACCAAATATGAATCCCGTCTTTGAAGCTTGTCAGGGACGGGATTATTTGTTATAGTATAAATAGAGTGAATGAGTGAAGTGTAACAGCGACAAACGGAATGGAGGATAAGATGGTTAAAGTAATTATGCATGGTTGTAACGGAAAGATGGGGCAGGTGATCAGCTCTCTGGCAGCGACAGATGAGGCTTTGGAGGTTGTGGCCGGTATTGATGCAAGAGATGATGGGCACAATACCTATCCTGTTTTTGCCAGTTTGGATGAGTGTGATGTGGAAGCGGATTGTGTCATTGATTTTTCAGTGGCTTCTGCAGTGGATCATTTGTTGGATGTCTGTGTGGAGAAACAGCTTCCTTGTGTGTTGTGTACGACGGGCTTAAGCGAGGAGCAGCTGGCTAAAGTAAAGAAAGCATCTGAGAAGGTGGCAATTTTAAAATCTGCCAATATGTCTCTGGGTATCAATTTGCTTCTCAAGCTTTTAAAGGATGCTGCAAGTGTTCTGGCCGGTGCGGGTTTTGACATGGAGATCGTGGAGAAACATCACAATCTGAAGGTAGATGCGCCCAGTGGAACGGCTCTCGCTTTGGCAGATTCCATTAACGAGGCACTTGGCAGTGAATATGAATATGTCTATGACAGAAGCGGCAGAAGAATGCAGAGACCGAAGAAAGAAATCGGCATCAGCGCAGTGCGAGGCGGTACGATCGTAGGTGACCATGATGTGATCTTTGCCGGTGCAGACGAGGTGATCACGTTTTCTCATACAGCATATTCGAAAGCGATATTTGGAAAAGGTGCGTTGCAGGCCGCAAAGTTCCTTGCTGGTAAGCCTGCGGGACTTTATAATATGAGTCATGTGATAGAAGGTTAGTTTCTTGAGTAATGTTTCTTTGGATTACATCAATCAGAAAAGAGGATACAGGGATGAATGAGGTGGAATTAAAAGTATTAAAAGGTCTGGCACATCGATATCCTACCATTGCGGCAGCATCGACAGAGATCATCAACCTTCAGGCAATTCTGAACCTTCCCAAGGGAACAGAGCATTTTCTGACGGATATTCACGGGGAGTATGAGCAGTTTCAACATGTACTGAAAAATGGTTCCGGATCGGTCAGAAGAAAGATTGATGAAGAGTTTGGCAACACAATTACCAATAAGGACAAAAAAAGTCTTGCAACACTAATTTATTATCCGGAAGAAAAACTGGAGATTGTACAGAGAGAAGAGGATTGTATTGAGGATTGGTACAAAATCTCACTGCATCGCTTGGTTCAGATCACCAAGAGGGTGTCTTCAAAATACACGCGGTCTAAAGTGCGTAAGGCATTGCCGCCGGATTTTGCTTATGTTATAGAAGAATTGATCACGGAAAAGGAAGAGATTCAGGATAAGGAAGCTTATTATAACGAGATTCTTCATACGATCATCCGAATTGGCAAGGCTCCCCAGTTTATCATTGATCTAAGTTATCTGATTCAGCGGCTGGTCATTGATCATTTACATATTGTTGGGGACATCTATGACAGAGGACCGGGACCCCATGTGATCCTGGATACTTTGTGTAATTATCACTCTATAGATGTACAGTGGGGCAATCATGATGTTGTGTGGATGGGAGCGGCCAGCGGCAGTCTTGCGTGCATTGCGAATGTAGTCAGGATGTCAGCCAGATATGGCAATCTTGCCACATTAGAGGATGGTTACGGCATTAATCTTCTTCCTTTAGTTACCTTTGCGCTTGAGACATATTCCGGAAGTAATTGTGATGCATTTAAAATTAAATATAATACTGATTACAATACCAAGGATCTAAGTCTGGATACCAAGATGCATAAGGCCATGGCGATCATCCAGTTTAAGCTGGAAGGTCAGATTATTATGCGGAATCCGGAATTTGGCATGGAAAGCAGGCTGCTTTTGGATAAGATCAATTATGAGAAAAAAACGGTTACAATAGAGGGGAAAGAGTATCCTATGAAGGATGTGGATTTCCCGACTGTTAATCCAGAGAAGCCTTATGAACTTACCGATGAAGAGATGCAGGTGATGATGCGTCTGCAGCAGGCATTTATGAGATGTGAAAAGCTGCAGAGACACGTCAGATTTCTTTTTTCCAAAGGCGGTTTATACAAGGTATACAACGATAATTTATTGTATCATGGCTGTGTCCCTATGAACGAAGACGGAAGCTTTGCCAAAGTGGAGATATTTGGTAAGGAGTATAGTGGCAAGGCGTTGTATGATATCCTGGAATATCATGCCAGAAGAGGTTATTATTCTAAAGAGCCGGCGGTCAGACGGGCAGGACAGGATATCATCTGGTATATCTGGGGAGGTCCCGGTTCACCAGTATTTGGCAAAGAAAAGATGGCGACCTTTGAGCGGTATTTTGTGCTGGACAAGAGCACCCATGCAGAAAAAAAGAACAGTTATTATCAATTGTTGGAAAAAGAAGAGGTTGTCAATCATATTTTGGATGAATTTGGTCTGTCAGTAAATGATGCACACATTGTGAATGGTCATGTGCCGGTTGAACAGATTCATGGGGAATCACCGATCAAGTGCGGTGGAAAGCTGTTGATCATAGATGGCGGTTTTTCTAAAGCTTATCAGGAAAAGACAGGAATAGCAGGTTATACGTTGGTATCCAATTCCAGAGGCATGCGGCTTGTTGCTCATGAGCCTTTTGAGTCCACAGAGGCAGCTATTAGAAATGAGTCAGACATCATCTCAGACTCCATTGTGGTAGAGAATTTCTTTAACCGAAAACTGGTTGCCGATACAGACAATGGTAGAAGCTTGCGGGAGAGTATCAGTGATCTGGAACAACTTTTGATGGCTTATAGGGATGGCACTTTGATTGAAGGTATGTATTAAGGTTAATAAGCTGGCAAGATAAAAGGCTGTCACACAGGCCGTTGTGTAACGGCTGTAGGCAGCCTTTTTTGCTATTATCGATTCCCGTTTCCGGTGGTAGCTGTAGTGCTGTTGTTGCCTGTGCCGTTGCCGGTCAGTTCGTCTGTGATATCAGAGATACCATTAGCTGCATCGTCTACGATATTGCCAACTGCATTGCCGGCGTCATCAACGGCATTGCCTATTGCATTACCGCTTTCATTCGTCATGTTTCCATCGGTTCCGGAAGGTGTGTTCATCTGAGAACCGTCAGAGCCGGTATTGTTTCCGTTTCCCTGGTCAGAACCGGTGTCGCTGCCATTAGAGCCTGAGTTGCTTTCGCTGGAACTGTTGCCAGTAGTACTATTTTCAGAGCCGATGCCAGATTCGGAATTGTTTTGATCACCGGATTCTGTCTGGGCGCCGCCTCCGGCCATACTGCCGGAATTATTGGCGTCATTTTCGGTGTTTCTGGAGCATGCTGCTGCCAGACACATATAGGTCAGGATGATTCCCAACACAAGAAGCTTTTTCCCTTTTCTCATAAAAATCCTCCTTTCGGGCATTATGCCCTGATATAAGCAATACCGCAGACAGGGAATGCTGCGGGAGTTTTTGAAAAGCTCGTTAGTTATTTTGTACGGAAAAAGTTTTTTTATGCAAAAGTGGGAAAGGCTGTTTTGGGAAAAAATAAATAACATAGGAGTAAACAGGAGAAAGAATCATGGAATTTCGTCCTTGTATTGATATTCATAATGGACAGGTTAAGCAAATCATTGGAAGCAGTCTGATGGATCACAACGACCATGCTGTTGAAAATTTTGTGGCGGAGCAAGATGCGGCATTTTATGCCCGTTTTTACCAGCGATACCATATCAAAGGAGGACATGTGATCCTTTTGAACGCGGTTACAAGTGACCAATATCAGGCGACCAAGGATCAGGCATTGTCTGCATTAAAAGCTTATCCGGGTGGTCTGCAGGTGGGTGGAGGCATTACACCGGAAAATGCAAAAGAATTTCTGGATGCCGGTGCTTCTCACGTGATTGTAACATCATATGTCTTCAAAGATGGTTGTATTCAATATGATCGTTTGAAAGAAATGGAACAAATTGCAGGAGCTGATCGTTTGGTTCTTGATGTCAGCTGTCGTAAAGTGAAGGATCATTATCGTATCGTCACTGATCGTTGGCAAAAAACAACGGATGAATTTATGAATATTCAGCTGCTTGAAAAATTGTCGGCATACTGTGATGAATTCTTGATCCATGCAGTAGATGTAGAAGGAAAGGCACAGGGAATTGAAGCAGAGCTTGTAAAACTTCTGGGAGATTGGGGCAAGCATCCGATTACTTATGCTGGAGGAGTACATGATTTTGAGGATTTAAAATGTCTGAAAGAGCTTGGCCGAAACAAAGTAAATGTAACCATCGGCAGTGCTCTGGATCTCTTTGGCGGATCCATGAGTTTTCTGGAAGTACTGGATTTTATAAAAAATGCGTGATGTTCCTGTTATTCTTTTGCATTTCAAAAGGCTGCATACCCCTCGATATGCAGCCATCTTTTTTATAAGTTTGCCTTATAACTTAGTTACGTTAACAGCCTGAGGACCCTTCTCGCCGTTTACCACTTCGTACTCAACAGCTGCGCCCTCCTCCAGAGTCTTGAATCCTTCCATCTTCAGTCCGGAGTAATGTACAAAAACATCACGACCTGCTTCATCAGAAATGAAACCGTAACCTTTTTGGTTGTTGAACCACTTTACTGTACCTTTGTTCATTATAGATACCTCCAAATAATCAATCGAGCTGCAATACCTGCAACAAGGTTAGAATAGCACAATGATTTTAAAAAGTAAAGTAAAAAGTCTTGATTTCTTTAAGAAGTTGTGGTAATTTACTTGTGACAAGACAGCTGACAAGATAGACGTCGCAGCGGTTGAAAGTAGGATTTAAAAGAAGGTAAGATACATATTTGTACGAAAAGAGGTAGGATTATGAAAAATGTAAAGAGATGGTTGAATGAAATTTTTATCGATGGTTTAAGCGGAATGGCATTGGGATTATTTTCCACGCTGATCATTGGCACGATTATTGCGCAGATTGGCAGCATGATTGGTGGTACCGTGGGAAGCTATATGACTGCAATCAGCAATGTGGCCAAGACACTTACCGGAGCAGGCATCGGTGTGGGTGTTGCGTGCAAGTTCAAACAGGGACCTTTGGTAACTGTGTCAGCAGCAGTGGCAGGTATGATCGGTGCCTGGCCTGCTGCAGCAGCAATGGAAGCTTTTAGTCTTGGAAAGCCGGGCGAGCCTCTGGGTGCTTTTATCGCAGCTTTGGTTGCAATTAAAATCGGTCAATTAGTAGCAGGTAAGACCAAGGTGGATATTATTGTTACACCGCTTTTTTGCATCATTTCCGGTGCAGTGGTAGGTTTTGTGGCAGGCCCTCCCATCACTGCATTTATGAACTGGCTGGGTGAGTTGGTAAATGTCAATGTAGAGATGCATCCGATCATCGGAGGCATGATCATATCTGTATTGATGGGCATGATCCTTACCCTTCCGATCAGTTCAGCGGCCATCGGTGTGTCCATGAGCATCAGTGGTCTGGCGGCCGGAGCAGCTACTATTGGCTGCTGCTGTAATATGGTAGGGTTTGCCGTGGCAAGCTACCGTGAGAACAAAATGGGAGGACTGATCGCGCAGGGTGTGGGAACTTCCATGCTTCAGGTGCCGAATATTGTAAAGAAGCCTATCATCTGGATTCCGGCCATTGTTTCCAGTGCGATTTTAGGTCCCGTTGCTTCTGCTGTTTTTCGTATGACCAGTACACCGGTAGGCTCCGGCATGGGATCAGCCGGCTTTGTTGGGCAGTTTGCAGCATATGGTTCTATGGTGGCTGATGGGAGAGGAAGTTTGGAGTCCATATTACTGATTTTGGTAATGCATTTCATCTTACCGGCTGTTGTTACACTGGCAGTGTCCGAGCTGATGCGGAAAAAAGGCTGGATTGCGCAGGGCGATATGTCGCTGGATGTATAAAAATACTGTTAAAATGTTACAAAAATATTAAGTAAGAGTTGATAAGAAGAATCACCTGTGGTAAAATATATACATTTACCGGAGGTGATTTTTCAATGGAACGTAAAAAAAATAAACATCTGAAGAACCATGTTATTATTGTAACATCAGATGCAGTTGATGCTGACGCGAAACAATTTCAGATAAAGCCATGGCTATTACATTTGTTGATTATCGTAGGTTGTGTAATCTTAGGAGCAGTTATCGGCTGTTTTGTTTATGAACAGGATGTATGGGAAGTGGCCAACAGAAAGATTGATGAACAAAAGGTTCTGGTAGAGGAACAGAAGTCTGTTGTGGTATCCAAAGAGGGTGAGATAGAAGACCTGAATCAAAAGATTAAGAAGTTGGAAGAAGAGATACAGGCAAGAGATGATAAGATTAATATATTGAGTGAGACAGTCAATCAAATGACAGCGGAAGTGGGAGAATTGTCCGAGACCCTGGCTGCTCAGGCGCTTCCTACAGAGTACCCTCTGACCGGTTCTGCGTCGATTGAAGAGACCACGGGTCAAGATGCTGTGTGTATTTTTAAAGCATCCGCAGGCGTTACTGTAGTGGCTACAGCAAGCGGTACTGTGATGGCTATCAATGAGGATCCGGAATACGGGCATAATGTATGGGTGGATCACGGCAACGGTTATACAACCATTTATCGCAATCAAGGAAAGGTTCATGTAAAACTGGGTGATGATGTGGCTCAGGGTACGACCATTTTTGTCATTGATACCAATAATACGAAATTTGCTTATCAAATTATGAAAGATAACGTGTATATTGATCCCATGGAAATGATCTCTATCAGCGGTTAAAAAAAGCCCCGTAAATGTACGAAGGAGGAAATATCATGTTTGGAAAAAAGGAAGCTGCTGTTGTGAGGATAACCTCTATCCTGGGACCAGGGGCAAATGTGCAGGGAGATTTTACTGCGGAAGGCTCTGCCAGAATAGATGGGATCGTAAATGGTAAAGTAAAAGTGACTGGAGCATTGATCGTAGGATCTGCTGGTAAAATTTACGGAGATGTGGAAGCAGAATCCATTGTCATAGGCGGCGAGATACAGGGAAATGTGTTCGCCCCTCTAGGCGTTGAGCTGACCGGGAGTGCAAAGGTCACAGGAGATGTGACCACTAAGGAAATCGATCTGGATGAAGAAGCAGTGCTTGTGGGCAGATGCAATGTATATGAAGAAACGTCCGATGGCAAGAGAAAACTGGTTATTCCCAAAATGGCAAAGCCCTCTGACAGGTCTGTAAAAAGAACGGCCAAAGAAGCCTTGCAAGGTGTATTTTCCCAGGATAATGCTGAAGAACCTCAAGAATAGGATCATAGTGAAAAAATCAGGTGTTATGTGTATATTGATATTCATAACACCTGATTTCACTTGTATATTAATTTGAAATTTTACCGGTTCGGCCAAAAACAAGGTCGTAACCATCATTGCCATAATTCAATGAACGGTTCACACGACTGATTGTAGCAGTGGAAGCTCCGGTTTTCTCAGCAATTTCTAAATAGGTCTTACGTGACTTAAGCATTGCAGCAACCTCAAATCTCTGAGAAAGTGACAATAACTCATTTACCGTACATAAATCCTCAAAAAAAACATAACACTCTTCTCTGTTTTCCAGACTTAAAATAGCATCAAACAGACTATCTACAGCGTTGGTCCTGATTTTCTTGTTCATAGGGATACTACCTTTCTTTTTGCTTTTACACTGTAAAATGTCACAGCGCTAATTTATTCAATTGTATCACATACTTTTCATAAAGTAAACCTACATTTTGAAAAAAATAATTTTTTACAGAAAAGTGTTGTCATGTAGTTTTGAATACTATATAATATACCCAAAGGGCAGAGCCAAGTAGCTGGGAAAACAGCCGTCCGAGCTTGCTCGAGCGGATGCTTTCCCAGCTATTTGGCGAGCGAAGCGACCTCAAGAATGCAAAGCATTCTTGAGGCTCTGCCCTGTGAGTTGCCAGCTTCCCTCAAAACTTGCGAGCAAAGCAACCTTAAAACTTGCGAGCGAAGCGATGCAAGTCC
>JAZSFW010000172.1:0-7954 GCA_045532445.1 Acetatifactor sp.
TCTAATCTGAAACGGAAAATTTATAAATTTAGTAATGACGTTATCCGCAGAGTCTGTTATAATAATATGGACGATTCGTTTTGCGGCAGGCATCTTTCGGGGGTCTGCCGGGATATACCGGAATAAGGTGTGAAAACACCTTGAAATAACATGAGAAAAGGGCAGAGAAGATGAAGAGAAAGATAATTCCCGTATTGGTCGCAGTGTTTTTGATTTTGATAATTGGCGCCGTAACGGTGGGAAATAGATTGCAAGAGAAGTATTCGTATTCTACAGAACGTGTTGATCTGGACGATTATTTTAATGTGTCGGGCAATCAGCTGGCAATCGTTTTGCAGGATGACATGGTAGAAGAGAAAGGAATCCTGAAAGACGGCATCTGTTATTTTGACCTGGATACCGTGCATCGATATTTTAATGAGGGATTTTATGTGGACCATAATGAAGGTCTTTTGTTATATACAACTGCAGTGGAGATCATCAGTGTTCCCTTGGGAGGCAATACCATGAGCAGCAAGGGGGCTGTGAATGAGGAGCCTCAGACAAAGGAGCTTGGTTATGTGGCGGCATATAAGGAGAAGGACACCATTTATGTAGCAGCTGACTATGTCAAAAGGTTTACCAATTATTCGGTTGAGATCTTTGAGGGGCGTGTGCAGGTATATACGCAGTGGGGAACCAGAGAGATCGATACGTTAAAGAAGGACACGGCAGTGCGGCTCAAAGGCGGTGTGAAGAGTCCCATTCTCTGTGATCTTACAGCAGGAACCACAGTTGAGGTGCTGGAGCGGATGGAGACCTGGTGCAAAGTAAAGACAGAGGATTCCATCATTGGTTATGTAGAGATTAAGATGTTGGAACAAGCTTCCGAGGGGCAGGGAATGGCAATGGTGGAGCAACCGGTGACAGATTATGTGGAGCCGGAGTATACCTCTATACCCATGGAAGGCAAGGTGAGTCTTGGCTGGCATGCTGTCGGAGGAGTTGGCAGCAACAGTCAATTGGAGTCTGTGGCTGCAGGCGCGAGTGGTATGAATGTGATTGCACCCACATGGTTTAGTCTGAATGATGAAGAAGGGGATTTCAGAAGCTTTGCAGCCAGGGATTATGTGGATCGCGCCCATGCAATGGGTCTGGAAGTCTGGGGTGTTTGGGATGATTTTAATTATGGTTTAGAGACCGGCTCATCTGTTAGTGTATCGGCAGTTCTGTCAAAGACTTCTGTCAGGCAGCATCTTGTTGGGAATATTGTGACGACGGCTCTTACACTGGGTCTTGATGGGGTGAATCTTGATTTTGAGAAGATTACAGAGGCATCAGGTTCTGACTATGTGCAGTTTATGCGGGAGCTCTCTGTGGAATGCAGAAAAAACAGCTTAGTTTTGTCTGTTGATAATTACGTACCCTATGATTTCAGAGATTATTATCGATTGGACATTCAGGGAAAGGTGGCTGATTATGTGATCATCATGGGGTATGATGAACACTGGAGCGGAAGCGGTGATCCGGGAAGCGTGGCCAGTATCGGCTATGTCAAAAACGGTATTTCCAAAGCTCTGGAAGATGTGCCTGCCAATAAGCTGATGAATGCTCTGCCTTTTTACTCCATTCTCTGGAAAACAGAAGGGACCAAGGTGACAGATGAATATCTTACCCTGGGTAATACGGCGGGCTTTATTTCCAGGATGAAATTGACACCCAAGTGGGATGATGAGACTTGCCAGAATTATGTGGAGTGGACCAGTGGAGTAGCCAAATATCAGTTGTGGATGGAAGATGAAGAGTCCATTGCGGCAAAGCTTAGTGTAATGACTGCTCAGGATATTGCCGGTGTGGCAGTTTGGCGACTGGGATATGGCAATGAGAATGTCTGGAATCTGATAAGGGGCTATGTGAGTCAATAACGTTAATTTTTGTGGAGATCAGCTCATATACTATACAAAATCCTTACACAGGAGTGAGGTATGAGCAAATTTCAGGATAAACTGTTGTCTATGGTTATGGGCTTTTTGTTGATAGCTTCTATGCTGGTGCTGTCCAGAGAGGCGGCGGAGTATTCTTCTTCCGGTGCGGTTCAGGTGGGAAGGAAAAAGCCTTGTGTGGTCATAGATGCAGGGCATGGCGGCAGCGATCCGGGCAAAGTGGGAATCAACGGAAGCCTTGAAAAGGACATTAACCTAAGCATTGCTCTGATCCTAAAGCAATTTCTGGAGGCAAATGACGTTGAGGTGGTGCTTACCAGAGAAACGGATGATGGGTTGTATGATGACAATGCCTCTAATAAAAAAGTACAGGACATGAAGCAGCGTGTCAGCATCATTGAGGGTACAGCACCTAAAGTGACTGTGAGTATTCATCAGAACAGCTATCCGGAGGAATATGTACACGGTGCGCAGGTTTTTTATTATGATACAAGTGTTGAAGGGAAAAAACTTGCCGGCATCATTCAGGAGAGGCTGGTAGAAGATATTGATCCTGCAAATAAACGGCAGGTGAAGGCAAATGACAGCTATTATCTGCTTAAAAAAACCGCCACACCGATTGTGATCGTTGAGTGTGGATTTTTGTCCAATAACCAGGAGGCAGCCAAACTTGCGGATCCTCTATACCAGGAAAAATTAGCCTGGGCCATTCACCTGGGAATCTTACAATATCTGAACAACGCAGTTTAAAAGATGTTTTAAAAGCTGCAACAATTGCATGAGAGAAAGAGACATATAGTAAAATGAAAACGAAAATAATAACCATAGAGGAAGAAAATATACAGGACGATCTTTTACAGGAAGCCGGTAAGATCTTAAAGAAAGGCGGTTTGGTGGCTTTCCCTACGGAGACCGTGTACGGTTTGGGCGGAGATGCCCTCAATAAGGATTCTTCGCGCAAGATATATGCGGCGAAGGGAAGACCTTCCGACAATCCGCTGATCGTTCACATCTGTAAATGGGAGGATATTTATCCAATCGTGGAGGAGGTTTCTGAGGCGGCGCAGAAGAGTGCCAAAGCTTTTTGGCCGGGACCGCTTACCATGATTCTTCCCAAGTCACCGTTAGTTCCTTTCGAGACAACCGGAGGTTTAGATACCGTGGCGGTTCGTATGCCCTCACACAAGGTGGCACAGAAGCTGATCGAATATGCCGGTGGCTATGTGGCAGCGCCAAGCGCCAATATTTCCGGCAAGCCCAGTCCGACGCTGGCCAAGTATGTGGCGGAAGATATGGATGGCAGGATCGATATGATCATTGATGGTGGTCAGGTGGGGATTGGTCTGGAGTCTACCATTATTGACCTGACAGTGTCGCCGCCACAGATCCTGAGACCGGGATTTATCACCGACCAGATGTTGTCAGAAGTGTTGGGAGAAGTGGAGACAGATGTGACCATATTACGTGCCGACAGCGGGCTTGCTCCCAAAGCGCCGGGAATGAAATACCGCCACTATGCGCCTAAGGGTGAGCTGGTCATTGTCACTGGTCCCAAAGAGAAAGTTGTGGAGTACATTAACAACGAGGCAAGGAAGGCTGAACAGGCAGGGGAGAAAACCGGTGTGATTGGGACGCAGGAGATGCTGCAGAAATACCATGCGCAAGTGGTGAAAAGTGTTGGCAGTCGTCAGGATACGCTCAGCATCGGTAAACATCTGTACACGATTCTGAGAGAATTTGATGAGGAAGGTGTGACTAAAATCTATTCGGAAGCCTTTGAGACCCAGGGTTTTGGACAGGCTGTCATGAATCGTTTGCTGAAAGCGGCCGGTCATAATGTGGTAGATCTGACATAGGACAACAATTTGGGACTCGTCAAGGCAAAAAGTTTGTCTTAATCTTGTGCAAAGCGCAGGGATATGGTAAGATAATAGAGGTTTGTTAGAAATATAAAAAGATTCTTATGCAAAGGAGAAAGCAATGATAGCAATTGGATGTGATCACGGTGGATTTGATCTGAAGGAGAAGATAAAGGCGCATCTTGAAAAGCAGGGGATTGCCTGTAAAGATATGGGCTGCTACAGCAAGGATTCCTGCGATTATCCTGTTTTTGGAAAAGCGGCAGCATCTGCTGTGGCTTCAGGGGAGTGTGAGAAAGGAATTGTGATCTGTACCACAGGTATTGGTATCAGCATTGCAGCCAATAAGATTCCCGGTGTGCGCTGTGCCCTGTGCAGTGATACCTTATCGGCCAAAATGACAAGGCTTCACAACAATGCCAATGTACTGGCAATGGGTGCTGGTATTGTGGGTGAGAATCTGGCGTATGCCATCGTGGATACTTTTTTAGGCACTGAGTTTTCCAATGAGGAAAGACATCAAAGAAGAATTGATCTGATAGAGCAGTAGGTAAAGGCGCAAGCTATGATACACCAAGGAGGTTATAACAATGGCTAAAGTAGTAGTAATGGATCATCCCTTGATTCAGCACAAAATAGGATTGATCAGAAAAAAAGAAACCGGCACCAAGGATTTCAGACAGGCTATCGGTGAAATTGCCATGCTGATCTGTTATGAGGCCACCAGAGACCTGAAGCTGGAGGATGTGGAGATCGAGACCCCGATCTGTAAGACAATCGCAAAAGAACTGCGCGGCAAGAAGATGGCGATCATTCCGATCTTAAGAGCTGGACTGGGGATGGTAGACGGTGTGCTGCAGCTGATCCCTGCTGCGAAGGTAGGACACATTGGTCTGTATCGTGATCCTGAGACCCTGAATCCTGTGGAATATTATTGTAAGCTGCCGGCAGATTGTGCGGAACGTGAGGTCTTTGTGGTAGATCCTATGCTGGCAACCGGCGGATCTTCTGTTGCAGCAATACAGATGCTGAAGGAAAAGGGTTGTAAGAACATCCATTTCATGTGCATTATTGCAGCTCCTGAAGGAGTGGCAAAGATGAAAGAGTGCCATCCGGATGTAGATATGTATATCGGCGCACTTGATGAAAAGTTGAATGACCATGGTTATATTGTTCCCGGTCTGGGAGATGCAGGAGACCGTATCTTCGGAACCAAATAGGAGTTGACCATGAGCAGTAAGAGAGAAGATTATATCAGTTGGGACGAGTATTTTATGGGCGTGGCAGCTTTGGCCGGCATGCGGTCAAAGGATCCCAATACCCAGGTGGGAGCTTGTATTGTCAGTGATGACAACAAGATCCTTTCCATGGGTTACAATGGATTTCCCCGGGGATGCTCAGATGATGAATTCCCTTGGGAAAGGGAAGGGGATATGCTTGGGACTAAGTATGCCTTTGTGACCCACAGTGAGCTGAATGCCATTTTGAATTATCGGGGAGGTTCCTTGGAGGGGACCAAGCTTTACGTGTCCCTTTTTCCCTGTAATGAATGTGCCAAGGCCATTATTCAGGCAGGGATCAAGACGGTAGTCTATAAGAGTGACAAGTACAAGGGGACGCCGGCCAATGTGGCATCTAAGAGGATGTTTGATGCGGCTGGGGTTCAGTACATAAAGTACAGTCGTTCCGGCAGAAATATTACGTTGGAAGTATGATAGAAAGGCAAGGTAGTAAGCGGCGTGAGAAAGAATTTAACCGCAATGAGAAAATTAAGAGGTATTGTGGCAATTGTTGTCCTGGTGTCTATGACAACAGGCGCTTTTCCCGTGCCTTCTTATGCTTCCACTACCCAGCAGAAGATAGATAAAGCGGAACAGGAAAAGAACGAACTGGAAGGCAAGCTGGATGATAAGCAGGAACAGCTTGAGGGGCTGAAAGGAGAACAAAGCAGCCTAAAAGGTCAGTTGAGCAATTTAAACAGCGAGCTTACACAGGTCAGCAATAATCTGGCCAGCCTGGAGAATCAGATCACTGTGAAGAAACAGGAAATCGTGGACACTCAGGCAGCCCTGGATGAAGCAAGGCAGACGGAAGCACAGCAATATGCCAGCATGAAGACCCGCATCCGCTATATGTATGAAAGTGGTGAAAAGTCTTACATAGAAGCTTTCTTTTCGGCAGAGAGCATCGCGGAGTTTCTGAATGCGGCCGATTACTTTGAGCGGATCGCTGAGTACGATCGTATGATGCTGGATGATTATGAGGCCAACCGTGCGTTTATCGAATCGGAGGAGGCAAGGCTTCAGAACGAGAAACTGGAATTAGACAGTCTGAAACAGCAGGCAGAGGATGAAAAAAGTCGTGTATCAGGCTTGATCGACAAGACCTCACAGACCATCTCACAGTATGCTGATCAAATATCAGAAGCGGAAGCAGCGGCCCTTGCATATGAGGCGGAGATCAAGAAAAAAGAAGAGGATCTTGCATATCTGAAAAAGAAGCTGGCGGAGGAGATCGCCATTTCCCAGGCGGCATCCAGAGGCCAGTGGAGAGATATTTCAGAAGTGACCTTTGCGGAGGGGGATCGAAAACTTTTGGCCAATCTGATTTATTGCGAAGCGGGCGGTGAACCTTACGAAGGTCAGGTGGCTGTTGGGGCGGTGGTTATGAACCGTGTTCTCAGTCATCAATTCCCTGACACGATCGTGGGAGTCATTTATCAAAATAGACAGTTCTCTCCTGTAGCCAGCGGACGCTTGGAGTTGGCTCTTACACAGGATAAGGCTACAGAGAAATGCTACCGCGCTGCAGATGAGGCTATGAGCGGTATCAGCAATGTGGGAAGCTGTATTTTCTTTAGAACCCCTATCCCGGGATTGACAGGGATAGCTATCGGAGGACATATTTTTTATTAGACTGGCTTTTGCGCATGTCCTTCACGGACGCACATGGGAGGAATCTTTATAAACCAAGAGATTCTAACGGTGCCTGTAACTGAGTAAATTGATCCTGATACACTATTGACAGCAGATCGTTCACTTTTCTGAGCGATCTGCTGATTTGTTCTGTTGTCAGGATGCGTTGTTCCAGTAAATCTGCAAGCTCATCCAAATCTACCACCTTCAAACGTCCGTCAGGATAAAGGATCACATCTGCCAATAGATCCGTGACCGTTAGGGCATGTGCTTCTGCGTCGTATTCATAATCCACGATATCACAATACCAACATACCAATGCGCCGTCTGCACGGTAATATTTGCTGACCTTCCAGCCTTTTTTGAGGAAATAGCAGGAAGAACCGTACTGAAAGGCGGTTTTGGGATTTAAAGTATTCCATTTGGTGAGGATGGTGTCTTCGTTTTGACTGACGATGATATCATCCTTTAATAGAACGCACTCAGAGGGGATAAATCGTTTGCGGTAGATTTTCAGATGATCGCGGGTAATCATAGGTACCTCTTTCCGACAGAGTCTATGTCTGAACGTGCTTGATCTTCAAGTGGCAGAAAAGAAATTATACATTTATATTACTATTTTTAAGGGGTAAAGTCAAACAATTTTCAAAAAGCAATTTTAGAATCTAGACAATTTTAGGATAATCAAATATAATATTTCTCAAATATCTCATGAAAGGTAAGAAAAAATGTACGCGATTGGGATTGATATTGGGACAACAAGTATATGTGGTGTGGTCTTGGATACAGATTCCGGTAAGGTTATGGAATCCCGCACAGAAATGAGCAATGCCTTTCTTCCCACCTCTAATTTATGGGAAAAGATTCAGGATACAGAAAAAATCATTTCGATAGCTGTTGAAATACTGGATGGGTTTGCGGCATACAAGGCTGCTGTAATAGGGATCACCGGTCAAATGCATGGAATCGTCTATGTTGATGCAAGCGCAAGGGCGGTAAGTCCTCTGTACACGTGGCAGGATGCCAGGGGGAATGAGCAATATCAGGGAACCACCTATGCAAAGTATTTGGGAAGTTTTGCGGGCTATGGAAATGTGACGGATTTTTACAATAGAGTAAACGGGCTTCGTCCGGACAGTGCTGTGACTTATTGCACCATCATGGATTATTTGGCCATGGTTCTTTGCGGCAGGAAAACGCCTTTGATGCATGTTACCAATGCGGCGGGGTTGGGTTGTTATGACTTGACCGAGAAAAA
>JAZSFW010000159.1:0-7244 GCA_045532445.1 Acetatifactor sp.
GATCTGGTAGATATTGCACAGGAGATTGCCAGACTGGAAAAAGAAGAAAAGCGCCTTGCCGGCGAGCTTGCCCGCGTAAATGGTATGCTTTCCAATGAGAGATTCATCTCCAAGGCTCCCGAAGCAAAGATTGCAGAGGAGAAGGAAAAGTTGGCTAAGTATACACAGATGATGGAGCAGGTGAAAGACAGATTGGCACAGCTGAAATAAAGATGAAATAAATAAAAAGGGTACTCAAAAATAGAATTGCGTTAACGCATCCCGATAATGTTTCGGAGTCATTCCCGTTTGCCTTTTGAAGGTGCTGATAAAATTGGAGGTTGACTGAAAGCCTGATTTCCATGCGATGATATGAATTGGATCATCGGTGGTAATCAGGTTTTCTTTTGCCATTTTTATCCGGTAAGAAATCAAGTATTGATAAAGAGATTTACCGGTATAGCCTTTTATAATTGTACTGAGGTGATTAGGAGTGTAATTAAATGCATTAGCCAACATTTCGTATGATAAATTGGGATCGTGATAATTACTGTGGATGAAATTTATAATAGGCGTTACTTTTTGTACGATTTGATCGCGATGATGATGGCGTTGGAAATCCATCAGGCACAATTTTAACAGGGCAGATGCACTTTCACGATAAAAGGAATTTCGGCTTGAAAATTCCTCAGTACATTTGTGGAGAATTTCTGTTAAGCCTGGTGATGGTTTTACTATGATACTTGAAAAAACTTCCGGTAAGTCGTAGGATATAAGCTTTTCAGGCAAAAAATTTTGCTCATTGGCGGTTCCAAGAGAATTACTGATCAGGCTATAATCATTCACTAAGTCAAAATTTACAACAGTCATAGTGAATTTATGTGAGTTTCTATTTTGATATATGTGATACTTGGTTCCGGGAGGAAGAAAGATAGCAGTATTAACCGAAAAAGGATAGGATTGCCCGTCAGCACGAATGGTTCCGGTTCCCTCTTCGATATAAAAGAAGCGGCAGTCATAACAAATGCTGTCGAGGCTTTTGCTAAGAAAGGTATAATGTATGGCTGCGTAGCGGATATGTGGATTGATATCTGATGTTTTCATATAGTAAACCTTTATTTTTTGATATTTTTTGCGGAGTTCTTTATACATTTTAACATGATATTTTTGTATTATCAATAAAAATATAACTTATCTGCAAACAAATGAATTGAAAGAAAAGAGTGGATGATATGAAATTTTCTGTGGGATATCAGCTGCGGGAGCAGGGAGATTTTTTGGAAAGTATCCTTGCCAACAAGGATCAGATCCATGAAGTTTATTTTTCCTGGGGGGATTTTGCGAACGGCCGCAACAATCAGCTCAGACAAAGTGGACTAACGCCATGGGAGGCACAGTTAAAGCAGGAGACTGAATTGAGAATGCTGGCAGAGGAAGGCTTACGGCTTAATCTGCTGTTCAATGCCACTTGTTATGGCAAGGAAAGTCAGTCCAGGGCCTTTTTTAGAAAGGTTGGTGAGACAGTATCGTATATTCAGGAGAAAATGGGGCTTGCAGGCATCACCACGACTTCCCCGTTGATTGCAAAGTTTATCAAGGAAAATTTTGAGAAGATCGATGTGCGTGCTTCTGTCAATATGTCCATTGGTACAGTGGAAGGCATGGACTATGTGGCGGAGTATTTTGACAGTTATTATTTGAAACGTGAGTTTAACCGGGATTTTGATAAAATTGCAGAACTGAAAGGCTGGTGCGATAAAAATGGTAAGGTGCTGTACGGTCTTGCCAATAGCGGTTGTCTGAATAACTGTTCTGCTCACATATTTCACGACAACTTGGTTTCTCATGAAAGCGAAATTGCAGCCATGGACAATGGATATGCTTTTGAGGGCATCTGCAGAAATTATCTAAAAAAAGAGGAAAACGCCCATGCTCTGTTGGATGATACCAGCTATATCAGACCGGAGGATGTACAACTTTATGAAGAGATCTTTCCGGCTATGAAGCTGGCTACCAGAGTGAGTCAGCATCCGGTAAGGATTTTAAAGGCATACATAGAAAATCAGAGTTATACCGGCAGTGTATTGGATCTATTGGAACCAAACCATACCGGACTGTTTTATCCGTACCTGTTAGAAAACAGAAATATCAAAAGTGAAGTTAAGGATGGAAGGCTCGTTTACAGTAATCTGGAAAATGCTTTTGTTAAGCTTACCTATTAACATATATGCTTAAGGAGGAAAGAACATGCTGACAAGTGAAATGATCAAAAAAGCAGCATACGAAGCAGGTGCAGACAAATGTGGGATAGGTCCCATGTCGCGCTTTGAGGGGGCACCGCCGGAAATGGACCCCAGGTATCTTTTTCCCAATGCCAAAAGTGTGATCGCGTTTGCATTCCGTATTCCCAGAGGGGTACAGAGAGGAATTGAGGAAGGGACTCAGTTTTACCAGTATCCATCCATGGCATACGGCGGCATTAACGAAATATATGCACCGGCAGTGCTTTATCATGTGGGTAAGGTGATTGAGGATGCCGGCTATGAAGCGGTAGTTTATCGTAACACTGGTGCCAGGGGCCCTGTGTCCGATATGGATGGAAGTCCCGGAAATACCCTGTCTCCGGAGGAACAGATTGAAGTAAGCAAGCATGCCAAGGGCAAAACTGCTCATCACAGAAGTGTGCAGTATACCAGAGAAGTAAGTCCTGACAAAGTTCCGCCTGATCTGCAGTTCCAGTTCAGACTGGCAGCAGTTGCCTGTGGTCTGGGTGAGATCGGCTGGAGTAAGATGCTTCTGACACCGGAGTTTGGACCTTTGCAGCGAGTAGCATTTATCTTTACGGATGCAGAGCTTGCATATGACGAGATGTATAACGGACCGGCACTTTGCCGTCGCTGCGGTGCCTGTGTAAGAGAATGCCCTGGCGGTTGCATTCCAGCAATCAATTCGGGCAAAACCATAAGTGTAAATCTTGCTGGCAAGATCTGTGAGTGGGGTGATATTGATATGTGGCGCTGCTATGCTTTTTATACCCATGGTGGCAGATATTACAATCCCTTTGTTCCAAAGGAAGTGTTTGATAAGAATGAAGACGGTATGCTGGATCTGTTAGAAGGTGTGACCAATGAGGCAAACGAAAAAGAAGTTATGAAGGTATACACGGCTTTGGAAAAATATTTTCCTAGCTGGGTTGGTTACAACATGGCAAAATGTGGCGGCTGCATCCGTGCCTGCGTAAGCATGCTGGAAAAAAAGGGTGGTTGTATGGAAGGAAGATTCAAAGAGCCTTTACGTCCCGGTGTAAAAACCTGGAAGATGGACCGCTAAGAAGAAGGGAGTAAAGATGACAGCAGAATTGATCAAACAAAAAGCAAAAGAGCTGGGTGCTGCAGTCTGTGGTGTCGGCAATGTAGAGTTACTGCGTGGGGAGGATCCACAGCGAAATCCTTTCTCTATCTTACCAAACGCCAAGAGTATTATCGGTTTCGGTATTAAGGTACCGAAGGGGCTGTATCGTGCCATGGAAGATAAGGCGCAGTATTACAATTATACCAATCTTGGTGTAAAGTACATAGACGAAAGCTTTGCAGAGATTTTCCTGTTAAAGATGGGCGCCATGATCGAAAACGAAGGTTATGATGCCTGCTTACAGCGAAGCATTCCGGGCTTCCGGATCCAGGGCGACAAAAGTACCAATCCGGAAGTAAGCAGAATTTATGAGCTGCAGTTTGCAAGTCCCGTTGCTCCTGGCAAGCCTGTTCCGGATGTGATCATTGATTACAATAAGGCGGCTGTAGTCTGTGGCCTGGGAAGTATCGGTATGCATGGCAAGGTGATCGTACCAAAGTACGGTCCCTATATGCGTTTTGTATTTATTATAACGGATATGCCTTTGGAGCATGATGAAGCCTTCCGGGGAGAACTTTGTGACAAATGCGGCAAATGTCTGAATGCCTGCCCGGGCAAGGCAATCAGCAAGGAGGGTGTGGACAGCTGGCAGTGCAGCGTGTACTACAGAGGTGCTCACAAGTCCAATCCCTTTATGACGGAAGATTGCTTAAAAGATCATCCGGAGCGTGAGGAGATTCTGAATGGTGAAAAGCGTTTTGACAGCGAAAGCGCCAGGGCGATTTATGAGGAATTAAAGTTCCTTCCGGCAACCCATTTCGGTTATGTTCCCTGCCTGTGCGGCAAGAACTGTGAAACTGTCTGCTATCATCATCTAAAGGAGGTTGGCGTACTGTGATAAATAAGATTATAGAATGTGCAAAGCATTATGATGCTGATGTGGTTGGATTTGCACCGAAAGAGCGGTTCGCCAAAGACGATCCTGTTTTTAAAATTTTTCCGGACACCGAGACGGTAATCGGCCTGGGCTTTCGTGTTCTGCGTGGTATTTACCGTGGTGTAGAGGAAGGTACTACCTACTATCAGTATACCACCATGGGTGTGGAAAATCTGGAAGAAACTGTTATGCCGCTTGCTTTGATCAATGTGTGCAACCTGATTGAAGAGGAAGGCTATGAGGCAATTCCACAGCGCCGTAATCAGCTGATCATGACCGAAGAAAATTCCACCAATCCGGAAGTAGACTATACCGATATTTACAGAGGTATCACTGCAGAAAATCAGATTGATTTTTTAAACTGTGCGGTGCAGTGCGGTCTGGGAGAACGCAGTATGATAGGTACTCTCTTAAATAAAGATTATGGTCCCTTTATCCGTTACTGCTTTATTTTGACGGATGCTGAGCTCCCAGCCACTCCTTTGGTGATGGAGAATCTTTGCGATGGTTGTAAGGAGTGTATCAAAGCCTGCCCGGGACGTGCCATTAAGGAAGATGGCAAACTTGACAACTGGAGATGTGCTGTTTACTATAATGGTGCCAACGGCAGCAAGAATCCATTCATGCCCCCGGAAGCCTTTGCTGACTTTGAAAACAGAATGGATATCATTAACGGTGCTGCAGAGTTTGACAGGGAAGAAGCAAAGGAAATTTTAAATCATATTTATTTCTATCCTCCGGCAAAGCACTTCTACAGAACATCTATCTGCGGGCGTGCCTGTGACAGAGCCTGTTATATCCATTTGGAGGAAAAGGGCGTGCTTGGCAAGAGCTTCGTGAAAAAGTTCAGAGAAAAAGAGGACTGGAAGCTTGATACAAAGCAGTTTGAAACCGGAGAGCATGAAAAGAGCTGGATTTTTAAGGAGAAGTAAAGCTACATTTTAAGATGGGAGAAAAATAAGATGAATGAGAAAATTAAAATTGCGGTTATTGGATGCGGCAGATTCAGTCGGCATTTTGTACCCTTATTTAAGGCGCATCCTTTTGTGGAAAAAGTATATGTTTGTGATTTGATAAGAGAACGGGCAGAAGATTTTTCGGAAAGATTTCAGGTGGAGATCATTGACACTTTCGAAGAGGCCCTTTCCTCCGACAAGGTTAATTCCGTAGCCATTTTCACACAGAGATTCCAGCATGGACAGATGGTAATTGATTCTTTAAAAGCAGGAAAGCACGTATATAGTGCAGTTCCCGGTGCAGTCAGTGTGGATGAAATGATTGAAATTGAAAAACTGGTACGTGAAACCAGACTGACTTATTCCATGGGTGAGACCGGTTATTATCGAGCTCCGGCTATTTTTTGCCGTCAGGAATATGCAAAGGGGACTTTTGGTAAATTTACTTATGGGGAAGCGCATTATAATCATGATATCCGCAACATGGAAAACAGCTTTAGAAGCTCTGGCGGAGAGGAATGGAAGCGTTATGCAGGAATACCGCCGTTTTTCTATCCAACCCATTCCACCTCTATGATTTTAAGTACCATGCCCGGAGTTTATGCGAAAAAGGTGATGGCCTTTGGTTATCAAGAAAGTCCAAGAATGGATATTTATGGAAGAGAAGGACAAAACTTCTATGATAATCCTTTTTCAAACGAAGTAATGCTGATGGAACTCTCCAATGGTGGTATCGTGCGAATCAGTGAAAACCGCTGCGTAGGATGGTTGGCTCCCGAGACATACATCTCTCAATATTACGGAACCGATGGTGGGTATGAATTCTCTGTAGCAAAGCATCATTTAGCACAGTGGGATCCGTTTCGCCCGGGTAAAGTGATTATGACGGACGTAACAGAGAAGCTGCAGCCGGAAAGTGTTACGAAGCTGATCAGTGAAGATTATGCAGATGCAGTTCAAAAAATTGCAGACGGAATAGGCTTTACCGAAACTTCACCGATTCAACCGACTGGGATATTGCCGGAATCCTATAAGGAACTTCCGAATGGTCACAATGGAACACATCAATTCCTTATTCATGATTTCTGTAGTGCGGTAGAAACCGGAAAGCTGTCTCCGACCAATATCTGGCAGGTGGCAAGATGGAATATTCCGGGACTTTTGGCACATGAGTCAGCTATGCAGGGCGGTGTAACCATAGAGGTACCGGATTTGGGAAATCCCCCGGAAGATTGGGAAGTATTGTATGAAGAAAACTGATTCAACGAGGAGGACATCAAGTGAAAAAGGTTTTTCTTACAAAAGGCATCTGTGATTGTCAGATCATCATACCAAACGACCCTGCTATCGTAGAAAAAACAGCGGCAGAGGAAGTGCAGTCTTATCTCGAAAAAGCCCTTAGTGTGAAGTACCAAATCGTTTCGGAAAGGGAAGCAAAGAAAAAAGGTATCTATGTTGGGCAGACTGAGTTTGCCAAGAAGGCAAACATTTGCGGAACCTCTATGGAAAATTGGATCATTGCAATGCGTGACGGAAACTTGATTTTGACCGGAGGTTTGAACCCGGGAGAGCGCGGAATTATCTACGCAGCCTATCATTTCCTGGAAGATTTCGTTGGTGTCAGATGGTGGAATCCTTATGAGGAGGATGTGCTTTCTCTGGAGACCCTTTCTCTTGAGGAGGACCTGTACAAAGAAGGAACCCCTTGCTTTGATTACCGGAAGTCCTATATGAATTACAATGCAGGTCCCCAAGCCTTTCATTTTTTGGCAAGGACCCGCACCAATGCCATCTCTCCGCTGGATGATGCCATCCCTGACGCAGTTTATGACGAGACGGTTCGTAAGTTTGGTGGTGCCAGAATGGCCGGCAGACCCCACCATGTGCACACCATGGGCAAATATTTCCCGGTAGATCAATATTTCGAGAAACATCCGGAGTGGTGGGCATGGAACAAAGTACAAGGCAAACGCTTAAAAACAGGCAGCTACTGCCTGTCAAACGAAGGATTTTCCGACGCC
>JAZSFW010000007.1:0-3785 GCA_045532445.1 Acetatifactor sp.
GGAAGAGGGTGCCAGAGTCCATGCGTACCTGTATGAGATCTCTCAGCTGGGAACCCTTTATGACCAGCCATCCAGTGGCGACAAAACGCGCCCCTACGGTCCTTTCATCCATGATTACAAACGCCTGCGCCAGCTGCTTACAGATTTCCGCCCCGTTATCGAGGCCCATGCGAAGGCTGACGGCGTCTGCCAGGACAGCTGGGAATTGCTTAGACTCCATAATATCTATGTAAGCATGTGTGCAGACGGTCTGGAATTGGCTGAGAACAAACAGACGGATGAGGCTAAGGCTGTTTTTAACGAAATCCATGATTTTATCAGAAGAAATGAAGTGAATCTGAGAAAAGCTTACGACAGCTTCCAAGGCTTCGGTACCCTGCGGGGGAAGGCCGGTCTGCGAGGCTGAGTGAAAATAGTTATCCTTAAAAAGTGGGGTTGAGGCACACCTTGATGGTATGCTTCAACCCCTTTCTGACAACTTTTATTCTTTTCTTAAGCTGCTGCTTTTTGTGCATTGCTCTTCTTAGCCATAACCTGAAGTATGATAACAATCGCAAACAGACCCAAACCGATGGAATCCGTCACCAAACCGGGATAGATCAGCATCAAACCGCCTATCAGGCTTAAGATTCTCTGATATACCGGCATGTGATGGAAAATATATCCTTCCAATGCCGCCGATACACCGAAGATACCAATTAGTGAGGTGATACAAATCAATACGACCTCAGGCGCTGAGGTGTCTACCAAGAGCATTGCCGGATTCAGGGCAAATACATAAGGAACGATAAATGCTCCGATCGCCAGCTTAGTCGCCGTAAACGCAGTTTTCATAGGGTTACCCTGGGCAATAGCTGCACTTGCATAAGCTGCCAAAGCAACAGGAGGTGTCAGGTCTGCCACAATACCAAAGTAAAATACAAAGAAATGTGCTGCGATCTGAGGCACACCCATACGCACCAGGATCGGCGCACAGGTTGCTGCCATGATACAGTAATTCGCTGTGGTAGGCACACCCATTCCCAGAACAATACAGCAAAGCATGGTCAGGAACAGTGCAATGATCACCTGATTACCGGCCAAAGCTACGATACCATTAATCAGCACATTGGCAAGACCGGTCATGGTTAGCGTACCGGCGATGATACCTGCCACGCCACAGGCTGCTGCCACAGTGATCATTCCCTTACCGCCAGCTGCCAGCGCTTCAAAGATTCCCTTCGGCGTGATACGATGTTCTTTATTAAACAAACTTACCACAATGGCAACTACAATAGCAATTGCTGCTGAATACTGAATAGAACGCTGGCTGGTACCAACCAGATATATCAACAGCACCAGAGGAAACAACAGATAAGATTTTTTCAGCAATGGCAAAACCTTAGGCAGCTCTTCTCTGCTAAGACCGCGCAGACCATTCTTCTTCGCCTCCAGATGTACGGCAATGAAAATACCTGCAAAATACAGCACAGCCGGCAAGATTGCGCGGACCACAATATTACTGTAGGGAACGCCTACATAATCAGCCATCAAAAACGCTGCTGCTCCCATGATCGGGGGCATGATCTGACCGCCGGTAGAAGCAGCAGCCTCGGCTGCCGCTGCAAACTCCGGTTTATAACCGGTCTTTTTCATCAGCGGAATAGTAACCGAACCGGAACCTACCGTATTGGCTACGGAAGAACCAGAAACCATACCTTCCAGAGCACTGGCTACAACGGCCACCTTCGCAGGTCCGCCGGAGAAGCCTCCAACGATCGCATTGGATATTTTGATGAAAAAGTCCGCAATACCTGTACGCTCCAAAAATGCACCGAAAATAATAAACACTACAATAAACTTAGAGCAAACATTGATCGGTGTAGAGAGGATACCCTCCTTACCATAGAACAGATAACGAACGGTATAGTTCAGCTTTCCCCAAAGGCTGGGATTGCTTAATCCCCAGATCAAAGCATAGACAATAAAGCACATTGCTACGATCAGAATCGGCATACCTACACTGCGGCGGCAAACCTCCATCAGAGAAAGAATACCCACAATACCGATTACAATCTGATACCATTCAAAAATACTTCCCTGCTGAATGATGGTCATCGCATTGAACGCATAATACAAAAATGCGCCTGTACCACATACCATCAGCACTACATCATACCAGGGCATATAATTTACTTTCTGCGCACCCTTCTTTGCCGGGAACACCAAATAACCCAGAAGTACAATAAATGCCACAAACGTCGTCAGACGAAGCTCCTCAAGCCAGCTGGCAAATAGTGTTACATAAATACAAAACAGCGAAAATACTGCAAGCACTACATTGACTGCAATTTTTGCTTTTCCCTCCCAGATCCGGACATTGGATTCCTGGTCATATTTTTTCATAACCGCATCCAGATCCATGGGTCCCGTATTCACTTGCTTTTTTTTACGAAATGATAAAGCCATGTTACCTCCTTAGAAAGCAAAAAACGGAAAATAGCTGCGGCGTAACCTTCGCCGCAGCTTTCCAAATTTACAAAATCAACAATTACTGTGTTGCAACAGTTACGCCTTTTTCTGCAAAATATTTTGCAGCACCGGCGTGGAAAGGTACGGTCATACCGCTGGTTGCATTATCTAAGCTCAGCTCAGCGCCCTTTGCGTTTTCAGCAGTGATCGCATCAATATTTTCAAAGATCGCTGCTGTCAGCTTGTAAACATCATCCTCAGATGCATTTGCAGAAACGATCAAAGTTGCCTTAACAGTAATGGTGGTCACATCTTCTGTCTGTCCCTTATAAGTATTTGCCGGGATCACATAAGTGGTATAGAAAGGACAAGAATCCATCAAAGAATCTGCAACTGCACCATCAATGGGAACAAGGTAAGCATCCTTGGTCATAGCAAGCTCCGTGATCGCAGGGGTCGGAGCACCAGCTACGATAAATGCTGCATCAATCTTTCCATCTTTCAGAGCATCTGCGGAATCAGCAAAGGACTGGTACTGAGGCTTGATATCTTCTTCCGTTAAGCCTGCTGCGTTCAAAACGTCTATCGCATTAAAATATACGCCTGATGCAGGAGCACCAATGGATACGGACTTGCCCTTCAGATCAGCAACTGTCTTGATCTCAGGATCCATCGTTACCAGCTGTACAGCCTCTGCATACAGACCTGCAACAACGCGGAAAGAATCTACTTTGCCGTCTTTTTCAAAAGAACGGGAACCATCCCATGCATATGCCATAACATCAGACTGTACGGTGCCCAGCTGATAATCGCCTGCCGCGATACCCTGAATATTTGCCTTGGAGCCATCTGTAGAAACAACTGTCACGTCAATCCCTGCTTTGTTCTTCATATACTGGGAAAGCACTCCGCCGTAACCATAGTATGTACCAGCTGTACCGCCGGTTCCCATGGACATCTTGGTTGCAGATGCATTTCCACATGCTGCAAGAGCAACTGTCATCATCACTGCCATCATAAGAGAAATAATTTTTTTCATGATAATTTCCTCCAGAAATACAATTTTATACAATTATACAATTATACGATGATTTTTGCAATACACTTTTCAAAAAACTTTTATATTTATTGCCACGTCGTTACATTTCACACGTCGGTCAGGCGCGCCGCAGGCAGTCGATTCAAGAAGCAGGCGGTATCTGGGCTGTGTTTATTTGACATCTGCAAAACTGCTAGAGTTACTTAGGGTTGACAAATGGCTGAAATAGAAGTGTTGGAGTACCCAACCACAACATGTTTGAGTGCGCTGTGCGCACGAGTTTTGTGGTTGGGTG
>JAZSFW010000225.1:0-1984 GCA_045532445.1 Acetatifactor sp.
GAGGTGGATTTATGGAGAGAAGTCGTAGTTTTATAGCAATTCCCCCGGGAGCAACCATAAAGGAGCAGCTTGATGATCGAGGGATGAGCCAGAAGGAATTTGCCCTTAGGATGGGAATGTCTGAGAAGCATATCAGTAAGCTTGTGAATGGTGAAGTGCAGTTGACCATTGACGTGGCGAGACGTTTGGAGATGGTGTTGGGGCTGCCGGCACAGTTCTGGTGCAATCTGGAGGCTGTTTATCGCGAGACCATTGCAAAAGTAAATGAAGAGAATTCCATGGATGCAGATATTGAAATCGCAAAGAAAATGCCCTATAGTGAGATGGTTCAGAAGGGGTGGATTGATGATGCCGCAAAATGGTCCCAGAAGGTGATCAATCTGCGTAAGTATTTTGAGGTGGCGCAATTGACCTTTTTGAGAGATTCTCTGATACCGCAGATTGCCTGTCGGAAGCTTTCTGTAACAGAGAAGAGCGATTTTGCGCTGATTGCATGGGCGCAGAAGGCACGGGTAGAAGCCAGAGCGATTTCGGTGAAACCAATGAATCGTTCAAAGCTGAAAAAGAGCGTTTTGAAAGTGCAAGAGTTGACAAAAGCGCAGACAACTGATTTCAAATCTCAACTGGCAGATCTGCTTGCAGATTGCGGTATTGCATTGGTGTTTCTTCCGTATATCAAAGGTTCTTTTTTACAAGGAGCAACCTTTATTGATGGGAGCAAAATTGTTTTGGGTTTGACAGAAGAAATGAAAGACAGTGATGAGCTTTGGTTGGCTTTGTTCCATGAACTTGCTCACATCATCTATGGTCATGTGGGGAAAGCAGAGGGCATTACAGAGGACGAAGAAGCGTGTGCTGATGAGTATGCCAGGAGTCAATTGATATAAAAGTTTAAAAATGTTGCAGCAGCTGAGAGAAAAGTACTCAGCTGCTGTTTTTTTGATTGCTTGATAAAGGAAGTATAAATCCTTATTTTTCGGCAAAAATAAGCGTAGAAGAAAACGAAGCGCGGGAGAAATGCCCGGGCTGTTTCTGATAGAAGGGTATTGTAAGCTTAGTATGGTGGATTGGAGGAAGAAATATGAGAAGAGACAAAAAAAGCAAGATCAGAAGAGAGAGGATGGTGATGCTTGCATCTTCAGCCTTGGTAATGGGCGCATTGACACTAACGGGGATTTATATGAAGGATCGTTCTGCAGAGAATATAGATGACGGATATACCATAGATTTCAGTCAGCTGGAGGATAGCGTGGATGATAAGGCGCAGCAGATCGCGGAGAATTTACCGCAGAATATAGAGCAGGATCCTGTTTTGGATCAGCCAGAGGAATTTCCTGACCAGATGGAGCTGGCAGAAAATCCGGTTTTGGAAGATGATTTGGATTATGATCCTTTGGCAGCAGGTTCCAATGTCATTGAGATTCCCGGTCTGACAGACCAGATTGCTGCACTGACAGAGCAGGAAGAGTTGAACGCTAAGGAGAAGGATCAAAAAGAAAAACCGGAAAAAAGCAAATCTGAAGTAGAAAAACACACTGACAAGGATGCTGTTTCCGAAGAGAAGACGACTTCAAATACTATGGTAGAATCGGTGACGAAGACACTGAATTTCACACCGGACCAAGGACTGGTAAGACCGGTCAGCGGGGAAATCCTCATGTACTATAGTATGGATAAAAGTATTTATTTTGCCACCTTGGATCAATACAAGTATAATCCTGCCACGGTCCTTTCAGCTATGGAAGGGGATCAGGTAATTGTCTGTGCGGATGCAAAGGTGCTCTCTATCTATGAAAATGAAGTGATCGGGCGTGCAGTGACCCTGGATCTTGGCAATGGCTATCAGGCCACTTATGGACAATTAAAAGATTTACAGGTTACAGAGGGAAGCTATGTGAACAGAGGAGAATTGTTGGGAAGCGTGGCGGCTCCCACAAAATATTATACCTTGGAAGGACCGAATCTGTATTTTCAGGTAACCAAG
>JAZSFW010000013.1:0-9997 GCA_045532445.1 Acetatifactor sp.
TTAAAAGACTTTGTGGCCCGCAACAAAGCCCGGGTAGCCACCCGCAACATGGCTATGTCACGCCAAAAGAAGCTGGACAAAATGGATGTGATTGAGCTGGCTGCCGAGAAACCCAAGCCGGAGTTCAACTTCCGCGAGGCACGCACCCCCGGCAGATACATCTTCCAGACGGAAAATCTGGTGATCGGTTATGACGAACCACTTTCCCGCCCCCTAAATCTTTCCATGGAGCGTGGACAGAAGATTGTACTGACCGGCGCTAATGGTATCGGTAAGACCACACTGCTTAAAAGTATTCTGGGGCTGATTCCTCCTTTGAGCGGCAACGTAGAACAGGGAGATTACCTGGAAATCGGTTACTTTGAGCAGGAAATGAGTCAGGATGTGACCACCACCTGCATTGAAGAGATCTGGCAGACCTTCCCGGGCTTCACCCAATACGAGGTCCGCTCTGCCCTGGCCAAATGCGGTCTGACCACCAAACATATCGAGAGCAAAGTAAAAGTGTTAAGCGGCGGCGAGCAAGCCAAAGTACGCCTGTGCAAACTGATCAACCGCGACACCAACATTCTCCTTTTGGACGAGCCCACCAACCACCTGGACGTGGATGCCAAGGAAGAATTAAAACGCGCCCTGAAAGCCTACAAAGGTAGCATTCTCATGGTATGCCACGAGCCGGAATTTTATGATGGGCTGGCCACCGAGGTATGGGACTGCACAAAGTGGACTACTAAGGTGTTTTAATCTGAAACACAACCAGTCATCTTGACACATTCCCCACAGTCGCTGCCTGTAAGCGCACTCAAGGCAGATGAAGAAGAGCAGACAGGGCGGTGTAGTTCAATTTCGATCTCACGCTTTTTTATTGGATGCGGAAACCTAGATTTTTGTCATGGTTTCCGCTTTTTGTGTGTCTGGAAAGTTGTAGACAGCTATAATGCAAAGTTACTTGCTTGTAACCTCTGCCCGCTGAATCAAATCCTTTATTATTCCACTATCATTTATTTTATTAATTCCAAAACATTTTTTACCGGCATCTTTCAATGATGCACCAACATGGTATCCATAATTATTATCTATAATCAAAAATCGATCATGGAATGCAGGCGTTCGCTTTACTTCTAATCTCGGATATTGTGCATTAAAGCTTACAACATCTTGAGCTGTTAATCGTGCACTTGGATGTGTATAAATACAGATATCCACATCATCTTTCTTTTTTGCAAGGATACTAAGTGTAGTTACATCCACATATCCATCAATTAAGATAATATTGTTGTTAGCCTTGCTAATTATGTTATTCAATAAGCTATAGGCGTCAAAAATCTGACCATCATAAAAGATTTTTTGAACACTTTCTGCATGCGATGCTATGTAATCAAAGACTTCGTCTAATTTCCTTTCTGTTTTCTGCTCAAATTCCTTTCTCTTATGGTCAGATTCAAGCTGCTTTATTTCTAATTCATTTACTCTTTCAAGCAAAAGTGCTCCATGGGCCAAATAACGTCGTAGTTCCACAAAAGTTTTCATAATCTGAATACTTACTCGAATTGCTATATCGCTTCTAAGTACAGCAGACAACATTGCAATTCCTTGTTCCGTATAAGCATATGGAAGTGTTCTTCTACCACCATGTTCAATATAACTTGAGATTCCATTTTGGAATTTCAAGTTATTATATTCTTCTTTTGTAATTTGAAAGCAAAAATCTTCAGGAAATCTTTTGTAATTCCTTTTCATAGCTTTATTCAGATTACCTGTGTCAACTTGATAAAGCAATGCTAAGTCATTATCCAGCATGACTTGTTTGCCTCGAACAACATAAATGAGGCTTTGTATTTTTTCAGTGGTCAAAGCTTCTGATCTTTGTTCAATTATTTGAGTATCCATACATATCACCTACTTCATCGGAATGCATTTATTGATCTTGAACTTCCAATTTGGAATATCAAGTTATGCCCATTGCGCAGAACGCGTGTTCTGTATATATGATATCATAATGTGAGATGTATGGCAACAAGAAATATAGACTGGAATTTAAAAATGCATTTAAGTGGTTTTAGCCAGTGCAAATTAAGTTTGATAAGAAACTTGACAAACAAGAACATATGTTCTATAATAAGAAATATCCGACCCTGTTTGGGTAAATTGTAGGTTAAGAGAGGAAAACCAGATATATGTTGAATGCAGAATCAAAAAGTCTTATTGAGGAATCTTTCGGACATGATATGTTGATGTATATTACAACTTTTGATGGAGAAAACCCGACTGTTAGAATTGTAAACAGCTATTATAAAAACGGTTCATTTTATACAATAACACACGGACTTTCAAAAAAAATGAAACAAATTGCAAAGAATCCTTCTGTGACAATAAGCGGTGGGGAATGGTTTTGTGCTACAGGTATCGGGGAGAATCTTGGATACGTGGGGGATACTCAGAATGCAGATTTAATGAAACAACTGCGGAAAGTATTTTCAACATGGTTAGATAATGGAGATACGAATGAAGAGGATAAAAACACTTGCATATTAAGGATTAAATTGAAAAAGGGTGTATTCTTTTATAAGGGCTATTTGTACGATTTAGTTTTTTGATGGCACGTACAGAATGATTGTATAATTAATATTTGTTTCTGAATAATGGTATTCAACAAAAATGAAAAGGTTAACTTCAAAGGTAATCAGAAATATGCCTTTAATCCATTAGGAATGCAAATACCCATAATACAAGGCTTACGAAAATATATTACTTTTTCTGGTGATCGAAAATCGTAATTGTATCTGACAATGTGATTATAGAAAATCGAAGGAATCGAGTGCGTGAAACAAAGTCTGTAAATACAGATCTTTGTTTCACACACTCATATAACCCTCCCTACTCAAACTGCGCCGCATACAATTTATAATAAAAGCCTTTCCGTGCCATCAACGTCTCATGTGTGCCCTGCTCTACCACATCGCCCTGATTTACCACCAAAATATTATCCGCATTCTGTATAGTAGACAGGCGGTGAGCAATTACGAAGCAAGTCTTATCTTTCATCAATTCACGCATGGCCTTTTGGATCTGACGCTCTGTACTGGTGTCCACATTAGATGTTGCCTCATCCAGAATCAGCATTCTTGCATTGTAGAGCATTGCCCTTGCAATGGTAAGCAGCTGCTTCTGCCCCTTGGAAATGTTGCCGCCATCCTCACTGATGACAGTCTCGTAACCCTGAGGAAGGCGCATGATAAATGGATGAATGCGTGCGGCTTTGGCTGCTGCCACGACTTCCTCCATGGTGGCGTTTTCTTTGCCGTAGGCAATATTTTCAAAAATTGTGCCTTTAAACACCCAGGTCTCCTGCAATACCATGGCATAAGCCTTGCGCAGGCTTTCTCTGGTGTAGGATCTGGATTCTTTGCCGTCTACATAGATGCTTCCCTCGTCCACGTCATAGAAGCGCATGAGCAGATTGATGATGGTGGTCTTGCCGGCACCGGTGGGACCTACAATTGCGATCAGCTTTCCGGCATCTGCTTTCATGTTCAGATTGTGGATAATGGTCTTATCTTTCACATAACCAAAGCGAACATTTTCAAACTCTACCGTTCCATTCACATGTTCAAGTACTGTCGCACCTGGAACGTCTTTTACCTCTTCCTCCTGATCCAAAAGCGTAAAGACTCTCTCAGCTGCAGACAAGGCAGAATAGAGCTCGGTCACAATATTGGCGATCTCGTTGATGGGTCCAGAGAATTTTCTGGAGTACAATATGAAAGAAGATATTTTACCCAGATCGATCATACCTGACATAAACAGGATGGAACCAAACATAGCTGTCAGGCTTAAGCCGATATTGTTAATGAAGCCCACACTGGGGCCCATAGTCATGCCATAATAAGCCGCATCATAAAATGCATGAGAGGCTTCATTGTTGATCTTGTCAAACTTCTCTGATACCTTGTCCTCATAAGCATAGGCAATGATACTTTTCTGTCCGGAAAACATCTCCTCAACAAAACCGTTCATCTCTCCGTACTTTGCGGAGCGCCTGGAGAATCTGGGCTGCGTGACCTTACGCATCTTGGCTGTATAAATGGTAGCCGCCGGGATTGTAACCAGCGATACCAACGCCAAAACTGGCGAAATATATAACATCATCAAAAAAGATCCCACTACCGTCACAAGACTGGTCATGATCGCCACCACATCTGTGGCAAGACAAGTGGATACTACATCCACATCATAGGACACACGGCTGATAATGTCTCCTGCCTGATGGGTGTCAAAGAATCCCACCGGCAAACGCATCAGCTTATCGAAAATGTCCTTTCGCATCTTTTTGGCGATAAACCGGCTCACATACATCATGATCACACTGATGGAGATACTCAAACCGGACGACACCAGGTAGAAAAGAAGCATCTGTTTGGCATAATAATAAACTTTCCCAAAATCCACCTTGCCCATACCGGCAGAAGCTTCACTAATCGCCTCCCCCGCAAGCCTGGGACCAAAAAGCGCCAGCACATTACTGGTAAAACTCAAGATCAAAACAATGAATATGATCCATTTAAACTCCGCCATATAACGCAGGAGTCTGATCAGCGTTCCTTTGGTATCTTTGGGCTTTTTCATCACCGCGTCTCTCTTAGCCATTCTCATACTCCCCCATCTGTGTCTTAAAGATATCCTGATACATCTGACAGTCTTGCATCAATTCTTCATGGGTACCATAGCCGATACACCGTCCTTCATCCAACACCAGGATCTTGTCCAGACTCATGATAGAGCTGATACGCTGCGCGATAATGATCGTGGTTGCATCACCATAATTTTCCCGGATCGCCTTTCGCAGTGCCGCATCTGTCTTGTAATCCAGTGCGCTGGAGGAGTCATCCAGGATCAGAATCTCCGGCTTTGCTACAAGGGCTCTGGCGATCAAAGTCCTCTGCTTCTGTCCTCCGCTCAAGTTCGCCCCGTGGATCACTGCTTCGTGTTCATAACCATCCTCATAAGCCTCAATAAATTCACTGGCCCTGGCATCTGCAGCCCCACGTCGGATATCCTCCATGGTCACATCTCGTCCAAATGCAATATTTTCATGCAGGGTATCTGCAAAAATCACATCATTTTGGAACACCACTCCAAACATTCGATGCAGGGTATCCTTATCATAGGTCCTTACATCCCTGCCGTCCACAAACACATGTCCCTTATTGGGATCATAAAAGCGCATGAGCAGATTGATGATGGTAGTCTTACCTGCTCCGGTAGCTCCGATAATACCCAGGCTTCCGCCTTTCTTTATTTTAAAATCGATATCATACAAACACTTCTCCCGGGTCTGCCCCGCAAATTTCTCCGAAGCCTCCTCTGTCTCGCTGACATCGTACGTAAAGTCCACATGATCAAAAATGATATAATCGTCACTGTCCGCTACAGCCGCCTGGCTCTCCGGTATCGGCGTCATTTCTTCACTGGATCTGACCACCTCCTCAATTCTCTTGGCGGAAGCATTGGCCTTGGACATGAGCATGAAGATTCGGTTCAGTCCCATGACACCCATCAGGATCATATTAAAATACGTAAGAAACGCCAGGATCACACCCGGCTCAATGATCCCGGCATTTACCCGGTTGGCGCCGATGATCACTACGATTGTCAGTCCACAATTCAAAAACAAGGTCATGATCGGACCGGGCATAGCCATCACGGTTCCCGCCTTCCGGTCATTTCTGGCCATATTCATATTGGCCTCTTCATACCGGCGCATCTCATAATCTTCCTTGGAAAGCGACTTCACCACCCGGATACCAGTAATATTTTCCCGCATGATCCGCACAATGTCATCTACGCTTCTCTGCACCTTTTCATACAGGGGAATGCCTTTAAAGGATACAAACAGGACGATTGCGATCAGGATAGGCGCCATGATACACAAAATCGCTGCAAGCCCCGGATCCATGGTCAAGGTAATGATGATACCGCCAAAGAGCATAATCGGTGCCCGCACACCCATAGCCTGAATACTTTGGATAAAATTCTGCACATTATAAGAATCGGAAGTCATCCGGGAGGTCAGAGACGGCAGCCCAAACTCATCAAACTGCCTGCCTGACAGATTGATTGATTTCCAAAACAGATCTCTTCGAATCTCATAGATACTGGATTTTGCCACCTTTACTGCAAGCCGGTTGGCCTTTACATTAAATTGGCGCACAAACACTGCCAGCACGATCATACCCACGCCCCAGGCAATCACAGGTGCCATCTGCTTCTGCGGTACCACCTCATCAATTAGATGCTCCAATATATATGGCAGCATCAACTCTCCAAAGGTACCCAGACACTTAATGAGCATTACCAGCGCAACAGTCCACAGATACTTTTTTAGATAGGAAAAAATAAATTTCATGGCTTCTCGTTCGTCCTTATTCTTATAATAAAAATATTGTAACGCGTTTCAAGACATTTTCCAATAGAAAAGTTACACAAAATATAGGCCTTTTTCCCTTTATTCCACTTTTTCCATTTGTTTCTTCATGATTCCTCTGGATACATTGTACTGTAATATCCCTTGATATTCCTCGTTTTGCGACTCCATCCTTTTGGTATACCTGGTCAGCTCATTCCCATGCTCTTCCTGCCAGGGAATCAACACCGGTGCAGCATCTGCGCACAAATTATTCAGATAATTCATATCCCGGTAAGGCTCTCCCTGAAAGAATCCACCTTCCTCCTGCTGCCTGTCAACATTTGCCACATTCACCTTTGCGATCCAATAATCCGGATGTGAGAAAGACAGCACCAGATAACAACAGGTCACTGCCACGCAGCAATAGCGAAACAGCGGAAACTTTTTTCGAAAGATCGACACAACGATCCCCACAAACAAAGCAGTCAGCACCACCAGAGACCACAGCACGAAGATCCTTAAGAAAGTCAGATAATAATACTGAATATAGATGATCATTCTAAGTCCGCTGGAAGCAATCATAATAAAAGTACAGAAGGACATGACCGCCAACACCGCCTTAAGCACCTTGCTCTCCCTAAAATAGGACAACCCCACCAGCACAATGACCAGATTCACCACACTCACCGCAAGCAATTGAAAGAATCCCTCTCTGGCATATTCAGCATAGGTATAGCCCGCCGGCAGCTGCATCTTTCCCAAAAACAGATATACGATCTGGATCCCACTGAATATCAGATACAGTGCCGTCAGCATTCCCGTTACCGTAATAGCAAACACGGGCTCTCCCTTACGCCGGTCTTTCACTTCTTCCTTGATATTCTTCTCGCACAGATAAGCAAGGAGGCAATACACTGCAAAAAACATCAGCGCCACCATGCCGGCCACCTGCATAATATCCCACAGCTTAAAGCCCCGAAACAGCTGCCTGCTTCCCTCACGAAACACTGCATCTGCACTCAAAAGCAGCCAAAAGATCACTGCAAACAACGGCAAAGCTGCCAAAAAACCTCCCACCGCATAAAAAACTTTGCTTCCTTTTCCCTTCTCAAAGTTCTTACAATACTGCCTGGCATCTGAAAACGGTCTGTTAAGCATCCCCAAACCGCAAAAGATAATCTGCAGAAATACACCTGCATACTTCCCCAGCTGCCACGCGGATGTGTCACAAAACTGATGTACCAAAAGACTCATCATCAACAAAAAGATCCCCCATTTGTTCATGCTAAGAATCCTGCCATCATCCGTAAGGAAAACTGAAATTGCCAAAAGCATTATGCTAATCATGTAAAATCTGCTTCCTTTTCGTAAGGAAATCCCAAGTTTTGCTATACATAAGCAGAAAAACAAGAGACTTCCTGCGATAAAAAAAGGGAATGTCACTCCTGACGGATTGCGAAACATACAAAGCGCATAAAAGCAGGAATACAACAGAGCTCCTCCCCCAAAGAAGCCAAAATTACTTTTATAAATATGGGAATACCCGGCCTGTGCATCGTCTTTTTTCATCTCAGCCGGGCTGACCGGCTGTGTAGGGACTTCTTCCACTTTATTCGTCAATATACTCTCACTCATGATGCTCCTCCTCATCCGGCACATACTCCAGGATATCCCCTGGCTGACAATCCAACGCTTTACAGATCGCATCCAACGTCTGGAGCCGCACCGCTTTTGCCTTATTATTTTTTAAGATGGACAAATTTGCAAGGGTGATATCCACCTGGCCTGCCAGCTCAGTCAACCCCTTCTTGCGCTTTGCCATCATCACATCCAAATTAATGATAATCGCCATATTAACCTCACTATTCTTTCTACCCTCACGGTCCAACGCAATTTTAGATCGTCAGATCATTCTCTTCCTTATATCGAACTGCCTCCTCAAACACAAAGGCAAGCACCTTGCTGAACAGCCCGGCTATGGTAAACACCAATATCACTACCAGCATGGCAATAGTCAGATACACAATGGTCCGCACCAGAGACATCAGCACGATAAAGAAGCTCCAATTCGCCATCTTGTGCAGACTTCTCACATTGTCTGCCACAAAACAATCCTCCTTCAAAACGGTAGCAAAAATCCGCCGAAGCTCCCTGATGATCACCAGCGCCGCGATCCCCAGTACAAAATAAATAACCACCAGCTCTCCATAATGGGCTCCGATCTTCTCCACATACTGCCCTACCCATTTCATACTAAAAGGCAGACTTGCCGTCGCCAGAATCCCACAATAAAACATAAAATCCAGAAAATACTTGGTTCCCTTTGTCAGATATTGATTCTTCATATCCTTCCTTTCCCTGATAATGCCGGGATCTATGTATCCTATACTCTCCCTCATTGTATGTGCTTGATCCCGGACATTACAGATTCGCTTTTTGTTCTGCGACAGCTTAACTATATCACTTCTATAATTGATTGTCAATATGTTTTTATCGTATTGCAATAAATATTTATTGGTTTCCAGGTGTATCACTCACTTGATAGGTGTATTATGGTGGAGTTTATTCTATTCGGGCACGAAATTGGAGAGATACTTTCGTCATCAGCGATCACTACTTTATACATAGATGCTTCCCTCCTATTGCCTCATCGGATTCCATCAAGTTTTGCAACACTTTTATCATATAATACATTTTGCGAAACCACAAAGCTTAGCCCCAAATGCTATAATTTTCCACCACTTTTTGGGTCTTTTTTCACCTTTTTAATCTTTTGTAGCATTCCTCTGTTTGAGGTACCAAACATTTTTGCCATAAACATTGACAAATTTTCTTGAAATATATGTTCAAAGTAGGTATTATAGATGTAGACGCCATTATCGACCCCATTTATCTCTGAAGAGATAGCGGCATCTTTTTTGCATTCAGAAAGGACCTTTATGATAAAAAAGCACAACCAACTGTTAAAAATGATCCTTGCCGCCTTATTCCTGGCACTTGCCTATGTATTGCCATTTCTGACCGGACAAATACCTGAGATCGGTTCCATGCTTTGCCCGCTACATATTCCGGTTCTGCTCTGCGGATTTATCTGCGGCTGGCCCTGGGGACTTGCCGTTGGATTTATCGCGCCCTTATTCCGTTCCCTTATCCTCGGTATGCCTCCCCTTTTTCCCACTGCTGTCTGTATGGCCTTTGAGCTTGCCGCTTACGGTGCTGTCACCGGATTACTGCACAGAATGTTTCCCCGGAAAAAACCTTACATTTACTGCTCTTTGCTGACAGCCATGATCATCGGAAGATTGGTTTGGGGCGCAGCAATGTTCGTATGTATGGGGATCAATGGTGGCAGCTTTACCTTGGTTGCTTTCCTTTCCGGCGCATTTCTCAATGCACTCCCCGGAATGATCGTTCAGATTGTGTTGATCCCGATCCTTGTAATGATTCTGGACAACCCTAAAATAATTGATATGAGAAACGAAAAAAGAGGAAGATAATGGAACAAAACGACAGAACTCGCAAATTGTTGATCATGCATTATCAGAACCATCCAAAGCTGGAAATGCAGGATCTGTTTAAATTCCTTTACCA
>JAZSFW010000234.1:0-13298 GCA_045532445.1 Acetatifactor sp.
TTATCCTTCCCAAGATTATCGTTTTGTTCTGATGCCAGTGGACACCGGCAACATAGCCGTGCTGCTGATTCGCTCTGCATCGGGGGCAGATACAGCCAATCTACTGGCACAGCTACATGTGGATATTGAAATGATGACAGGACTTTCTACCACCATCGGTTATAGTAAAACTGCTGACAGTTTTTCCTTTCTAATGGGGCTGTTTGCCCAGGCTAACGCTGCCAAGGACTCTAGGTCTTCAACTTCGGTCATAGGATACGAGGACATCCAGACAGAATCCTCCCGCAAAAATACGTCCGGTCCTTCTAAGGAACATGTACGCAAAATGAAGAAATATATTGCAGAGCATTACAAGGAGCCGATTACCATGCACGATGTGGCTAATGCTGCTTTTCTCTCGCCGAGCTATGCAAACCATTGTTTTAATTGTGAGTGTGGGGTCAGTATCTTTGATTATATTACACAGAGCAGAATTAATGAGGCCAAGCGCTTGTTACTGGAGAGCGATGAGCAGATCACTATGATCTCTGAATTAGTGGGATATAATGGAAAGACCAACTTTTATTTGGCTTTTAAGAAAAATGTGGGGATGTCTCCTGCACAATTTCGGAGGATTTATGAAGAGTGAATCAATAATACGACCCAACATAAAATCCTTACCTTCTCGCCACAACATTCCGCGAAAAGGTAAGGATATGTTTTTACAATGTATTATTTCCCTCTTTAGAACTCAAAGCAGCCACTCCTGAGAAGAAATTTACTTTATCCTGCATATAAAACACTTCATTTCCACCTGACATGATTGCTCTGTTCACTTGTGGCATCTCACCACCAGGCATCTGAGGCATTCCACCTTCCGGCACTTCACCACCAGGCATCTTGGGTACTTCACCTTCTTGTCTCTCGGGACGCTGGCCACCTGCCCCCTCAAACTTGCCAAAACCTCTATCGTCTCTTCCACCCCCATGGTTGTCTCCAAAGTCACGTTCGCCGCCAAAACCTCCCATGGGTCTTCTCATCACGTCCGTTCCGGTATAAGCTTGCTGTATACCGCCTTCATAACTGCCAATGCCTTTGGCATCATATACGCCGGTCACCTCAGTGCCGTCGATCACACCACCGATATACACGCGATAACTGTCGCCCACCTGAAATTCGCTGCATGAAATAATTGCCCCCATATACTTACGGATCTTCTCTCCGATCACTTCATCTTCTGAAGGGTCGTATGCAAAAACAAATTGACCTTCTTCATCACGAATCACAATGGCACTGTCAGAGTCCTGATAGGATGCAAACTGTAGGTTCATGGTGACCTGCTTAGAATCACTTTCAGCCCAATCCATGGCAGAACCCAAAGCCACAACTGTTCCTCCATTGATAAAACTGCCCATATCACTATCCAGACCTGCATCAGCTGCAGGATTGGCACTGGCAATCACAGTCCCCCCGTTGATTACAAGCCAGCCATTGGAGTCTATCCCATCTCCCTCTTCTCCCAATCCGGCAATGATATGAATATTTCCTCCATTGATGGTTGTGACAGACACTCCATCCTCGTTTGTATTGATCCCATCGTTCTGAGCATAAATATGGATATTACCACTATGAATGGTCAAATGCAGCTCTGTATCCAAGCCTTCATTATCAGCTGTAAGATATAAGGAGCCTGTGCCGGTATTCTCACCTCTGACGTTCATCGACATGTAAGAATAGATGGCACCATCCTGCTTCCAAAGCTTTTTCTCTTCATCAGTGTCCTTATAGATCCGTGCAACATGAGAACCGTTTACCCTACTGACACTGTCATCCGCGATCACAAGGTTGGCCCCTGCTGCCGAAGTATCCACCAAAGAATCGGCAGTCTCCACACTCCAGTCCTGATCACATTCATAGACATTCAGAAACAAAATAGCCGGCGCCACTTCGCACGTGATATCCACCTCATCCAGAATCAAGGTGACCACCGCTTGCGGATCATTTGCCGCACCCTCCCCAAGGTCCACTTTGATCTGACCTCTTGAGAGGTTTCCCTGAATGCGATACGTACCTGCCTGTGCGATATTTACCACTGTGTGCGCAGCCGCATCTTCTGCACTGTGCTTCTCCTGTCCGGTCCCCTCTCCGTAGGGGTTGCCGCTTTCATAGGTATCGCGATCCTCGTAGTATATAATGTCATTGCTAAGATACACTTGAGAACCGGGATCTGTTCCTGCTTGCGTGCCATTTACAGCAATTCCGTCATCTGACAAAACAATAACTGTTTCTTCAATCAGCGTATCTACGCCTTCTCCAGCCACATTTTCCTCAGACGCTTCAACCATTTCGCTTTTTTCTATCGCTTTCTTTTCCTTGGCAGCATCACTGCCACAGCCCACAAGACTTCCGGTAATCAATACTGCTGTCATAAAAAAGCTCAAAACCCTCTTTTTCATTATGTACCTTTCCTTCCATTATCAATCTTATTTACAGTATAAAGTAAAAATATGAAAAAAGTGTGTTTTTACCCATGTTTTTTCCATCATTCAAACAAAATATCTTCTACTGTCACAAAGCAAAATCCATCCTTTAACAGCTCATCTACGATTTCCAAAGCTGCTGTGACACTGGATTCATAGTAGTCATGCAGCAGTATAATATCATTTTCCTGTGCTTTCGCAATTACCTTTCCTGCCACGCACACTGCATCATCACTGCACCAGTCCAAAGGATCCACATTCCACAACACCGGTATCATATTCAATTCCTGTTCTAGTTTTTTATCCCACGTTCCATAAGGCGGCCGCACGTAAACCACCTCATCCCCTGTAATCCGTTCCAACACTTCATTGGTTTTTACCAATTCTTCCTTGAACGCCTCTCTATTAGAGCTTTTTAGCTGCATATGACTATAAGTGTGATTCCCGATTGTATGTCCCTCCTCACTCATCCGCTTAATTACATCCGGATGCAGGGCGGCATGTTCACCTGTAACAAAAAACGTGGCTTTCACACCACGTTTTTTCAGTCCATCCAGAAGTTGTTCGGTATAGTAAGGATGCGGACCATCATCAAAGGTAAGACATATCTTTTTGGTTTCTTCGTAATCTACAGCGGCAATCGTACTCACTGCTTCCTCTTTGCTCCTGCTCCCCCATGAAAACAAAAGCAGCAAACACATGCAAACGTCCCATATCAAGGCCATCACTGCCACACGCTTCATAATCACCCCTAACGACACCTACGGCCCTGACACAGGTCAAGGCCATAAAAGTCCGATCCCGTCATTCAAATATATGCATTTTCTGTCAGGAAAATTCCAGACAGCCAAAGTCTGACCTTAGCAGGAGATCTTTTGCCGAAAGGGGCGTGGCTTATATAAACTGGTTCCTCTCCTTGTCGTAATGATAATCCAGCGCCGCCAGCTTCTTTGTGATCTCAGCCTCATCCACATCCAAATCCTCGCAGAGTTCCTGCAGATCCCCATAACGATCCCGCAATTTCAAATTCAAAAAACTCAGTAACATAACCGGATCTTTAGGTATCATCCCGGTCACCTCCCTTAACACTTGCTTTTAACGCACCATCCTCCACCTGAATGCAAATGATATCCCCTTGTCCCACCTGATCTGCCAGGATCAATCTGGCCGACAAAGTCTCCACATGCTTCTGAATATATCTTTTCAGCGGTCTGGCACCATAAACCGGATCATAGGCATTGTCTACAATAAAAGCTTTCGCCTCTTCTGTCAATTCAATGGTAAGCTCCCTGTCCGAAAGACGTCTGTTCAGATCCTCAAGGATCAGGTTGATGATACCTCCGATATTCTCCTTGCTAAGCGGTTTAAAGAGAATGGTTTCATCCAACCGGTTCAAAAACTCCGGTCTGAAATGATTCCTCAAATCGTTCCGTACCAGGGCTTCTGCCTCAGATCCGATGGTGCCGTCCTCATTGATCCCATCCAACAAGTAGGCGGCACCGATATTGGAGGTCATGATCAGAATCGTATTCTTAAAATCTACAGTCCGTCCCTGAGAATCGGTGATCCGTCCGTCATCAAGCACCTGCAAAAGTACATTGAACACATCCGGGTGCGCCTTCTCGATCTCATCAAACAGCACAACGCTGTAAGGCTTTCTGCGCACTGCCTCCGTCAACTGACCGCCTTCTTCATAGCCCACATATCCCGGAGGTGCTCCGATCAGCCTGGAAACAGAGTATTTCTCCATATACTCGCTCATATCGATGCGTACCATATTGTTCTCATCATCAAAAAGCGAGGCAGCGAGAGCCTTGGCAAGTTCCGTCTTACCCACACCGGTAGGTCCTAAGAACAGGAAGGAACCAATGGGCTTCTGAGGATCTTTAATACCAGCCTTGGAACGGATGATGGCTTCAGTCACCTTAATCACGCCTTCCTCCTGCCCAACAACCCGCTTATGAAGCTCTTCATCCAAATGCAATGTCTTATGGCGCTCACTCTCTGTCAGCTTCGCTACCGGAATCCCGGTCCAGCGGGAAATGATCTTGGCGATCTCCTCCTCTGAGACCTTCTCATGAACCAGTGACAGCTCTGAGGCATTCACCCGTTCTTCCTCTTGCTCCAGTTGTTTTTTCAAAGATGGCAGCGTAGCGTAGCTAAGTTCTGCCGCCTTCTCCAGATTACCTTCTCTCTGTGCAATCTGAATCTGATTATTGACCTCGTCTATCTCTTCACGCAGCTTAGACAGTCTCTCCACCGAATTCTTCTCATTATCCCACTGGGCTTTGCGATTGGCGAAATCCTCTTTCCATTCCGCCAGCTCTCTTTGCAGATTCTCCAATCTCTCCTGACTTAATCTGTCATCCTCTTTTTTCAGTGCTGCTTCCTCGATCTCCATCTGCATGATCTTACGCTGCAGCTCATCCAGTTCTGTGGGCATACTGTCAAGCTCTGTCTTGATCAGTGCGCAGGCCTCATCTACCAAGTCAATTGCCTTATCAGGCAGAAAACGGTCCGAAATATAGCGGTGAGACAATACGGCAGCACTTACCAGGGCATTGTCCATGATCTTAACACCATGATATACCTCATAGCGCTCCTTCAGACCGCGAAGAATTGAAATGGTATCCTCCACTGTAGGTTCGTCTACCATAACCGGCTGAAAACGGCGTTCCAGAGCCGGATCCTTCTCAATATACTGGCGATATTCATCCAAAGTAGTGGCACCGATACAGTGAAGCTCCCCTCTGGCAAGCATAGGCTTTAGCATATTGCCTGCATCCAGAGCTCCATCTGTCTTGCCCGCACCTACGATGGTGTGCAGCTCATCGATAAACAAAATGATCTGTCCGTCGCTGTTTTTCACATCCTCCAGGACAGCTTTCAGCCGCTCCTCAAACTCACCTCTGTATTTGGCACCGGCTACCAATGCTCCCATATCCAGAGAAAAAATCTTCTTATCCTTAAGTCCCTGGGGAACATCGCCACAGACAATGCGGTGTGCCAGCCCCTCTACCACCGCAGTCTTACCTACACCCGGCTCTCCGATCAACACCGGATTGTTCTTGGTCTTACGGGAGAGTATCCGAATCACATTGCGGATCTCACTGTCACGGCCGATTACCGGATCCAGCTTCTGGTTTCTGGCCTTCTCCACCAGCTCCTGACCATACTTCTCCAAGCTATCATAGGTGGCTTCCGGATTGTCACTGGTCACACGCTGATTACCGCGTACCGTAGAGAGAGCTTTCAAAAAACGTTCCCTTGTAATGCCGTATTCTGTAAAGATCTGAGAAATCTCTTTATTCGGATGCTTGATCAAGCCAAGAAACAGATGCTCCACAGACACATATTCATCTCCAAGCTGCTTTGCCTCGTCCTCAGCCCCGATGAGCACTTTATTTAATGCCTGACCCACAAAAACCTGACCGCCCTGGATCTTCGTGCGCTTCTCTATGGCTTGCTTTGTGCGATCCACAAAATGCTCCTTCTGTATCTCCATTCTCTCGATCAGCTTAAGGATCAGACTGTCCTCTATGGTCAAAAGGCTGAAAAGTAAATGCTCCTGCTCTATTTCCTGATTACCGTACTCATACGCAAGACGCTCACACCCCTCTACCGCTTGCATGGATTTCTGGGTAAATTTCTGAATGTTCATTCCACCAACCCTCCTTTTTTGTTCTATGTTAAATATAACACATTGCACACAGAAGTCAATAGAAAATTTCTAAACATTTCATAAATTTGCCAATTACCTGCGTACCCACATTATATCTTCACCGGCTTTCACCCGCGACGCATCACACACCGTCACATCCTGAAAGTCCTGAGCATCCTCCACCGTCATTACCACAGCCGGATCATACCCCTCCCCCTTGATTGCCTCCACATCATATTCCAGCAACAGTTTCCCCTTATTGACCACTTCATTTTTCAAAATCCTTGCACGATAAAACTGCCCCTCCAGCTCTTTCGTGTCCACTCCTGCCTGAATCAAAAGTTCAATTCCGTAATCCGTCCTGAGGCACATGGCATTTCCCGTAGGATAAAGCCTGGTGATCTTCCCGGCTGCCGGGGCGTACACATTTCCCTGCTCCGGCACAATCTTTGCTCCCCTTTTGCTTCCTTCATTAAAATAACTGACCGTCCCTGCCACCGGACTACCAACCGCCCATCCCAACGGAATCCTCTTCTCCCCCGGCGCCAGCTTCTGTTCCTTCTGCCCCTTCCTTTTTTCCTTATCCCCTACATTTACCGCTCCTTCCTCTGCACTATCTTCCTCAACCGCAAATCTTCCCAACCTAATCTTCCCAATCGTCAACCCCGCCAAAAAAAACAACCCCGCACTCCAAAGCCCCAATGCAATATCCATACCAAACTCCTTCCTTACTTTCCCATTTCTTTCCCCTTACTCTCTGCAAATCCCCCCAAATTTATTCATCCATTTTACACGTCATTATATTCATGATAGTTGCAAGGAACATCGCCAGCGAACAACACCGACCAGGGCATAGATACTGTACAAGGTGTTTTGACATCTGCAAGGCTGCTAGAATTGCTTAGAGCCGACAGAATGCAGAAATGGAGGCTTTGCCCTTAACTTCTATTTCTGTATTCTGCCGACTCTTAGCTATTCTTGCCGCCTTACAACTGCCAAACACCTTGTACAGTATCTATGCCCTGGTCTGTGCTAATCGCCGGTATTGTGCCTAGCAATCGTCATGAATATAACGACGTGAAATTAATTTCCAAAAAAAGAAAAAAAGTCATTGACACCACAACAAGTACAGTGGTATACTGCAACTGTATTCAAAAAGTAAGTCATGGATCTCACATATTTTTGTAAGTCATGTTACTATATACGGTGATGCTTTACAAAAATATGTGATTTTTTTGCAACATTTTTGAATCACAATATTAAAAAGCGGGATAATTTCCCATTTCTTCAAGGAGGACTATTATGAACAACGGAACAGTTAAGTGGTTTAACGCTCAGAAGGGTTATGGCTTTATCACTAACGAAGCTAACGGCGAGGAAGTATTCGTACACTTCTCTGCCATCAATGCACAGGGCTTTAAGTCTCTGGAAGAAGGTCAGAAGGTTACCTTCGAGACCGAGTGCGATCCTCAGAACAGCAGCAAGGTTCGCGCTGTCAATGTTACTGTTGTAGCTTAATTACACGGCAACTTCGGGCCGGTGGGTTTCCACCGGCCTGTTTCATCATTTTCAGGAGTATTGAACATGAGTAATATTACTCTATTTATCATTGCCTTGGGGCTTTCCATGGACGCCTTTGCCGTTTCTGTCTGCAAAGGGCTTGCCATGAAGAAGCTTACTTTAAAGAAAGCAGCCATCGTAGGCTTATGGTTTGGCGGCTTTCAGGGATTGATGCCTTTGATCGGTTATATTCTGGGAAGCCATTTTGAGCGATACATAACTTCCATTGATCATTGGATCACATTCATTCTGCTGGGACTGATCGGCATTTCCATGATCAAAGAAGCCCTTGAAAAAGAAGAGGAATGTCAGGACGAATCTTTGTCCTTTAAGACGATGGTGATTTTGGCTGTAGCAACCAGCATTGACGCTCTGGCAGTGGGTATCACCTTTGCCTTCTTGAAGGTAACGATCCTTTCCGCAGTTCTTTTCATCGGAATCATCACATTTGTCCTTTCCATGGCAGGCGTGAAGGTCGGAAGTGTTTTTGGCATCCGTTACAAATCCAAGGCCGAGCTGGCCGGCGGCATCATTTTGATTCTTATGGGCACAAAAATACTGCTGGAGCACCTGGGTATCCTGTGATCAGGATAGCAAGGCTCCGGCAGTTTTTAATTTCAGACAAGCTGGCACGCTGCTCCAAACGTCAAGTGCTCATCTTCCGCTCAGTCTTTCACTGTCTCCATGCGGTAGAAGCACAAGGAGGCAATGGTCATAAAAATTGCTGTTTCCCCAAGCAGTAAAATAATCAGCAGCGCATAGGCCAGATTTATACCTCCCAACATCATTCCAAGCACTGCACCCACGATTCCCACTGTAATGGCAATTCCCATAAGAAACATCTGAAACAACTGCTTTCCCACCTGTCCCAGTACATTTCCTACTGCTATTTCTGCCACTGCCAAAACATAAAGCTTACAGGCATTGAGCATCACAAACAGCAGTACAGATAAGAATATTGTAAGAGAGGACATTCCCATGACAAGTCCCGCAGGCACAGCCAATAAACTGCCATTTATCACTGCCTGCACATGCTGCATGGCTGTTGCATACCACAGCTTACGAAACGCATTGTCCGGTATCAGGAAGGTGTATGGCGACTTCAGTTCCGTTCCCCACTTACCGCTCAAGGCAGTGAAGATAAATACCACATAAGCCATAACGGCCGGCACCATAAAGGGCTGCATGCTGCCAAAGCCGCCTTCTTCTGTATATAACCATGTCAAAAAGATACTGCCAGCCAGACAGATCACAGTAGTCATGTCAAAGATAAAGAAGCGATTCTTCTTATATTCAAGCAGCTGTCTGTAAAAAATGGCTTTGGCACCGCTTCCCCGATATGCTACCGAAGCCTTACCAAAATGCTTTTTCTTCCCTAATCTCGCGTCATTGCGCCCCTGCTTACGGCTGTTTATCACTTCCTCGTAATCATCCGCAAACTTCATGGCATCCTCATAATATTCTCCGGTACACCTCATTCGAAGAGCCGCCCACAGAACTACAATAAGGAGCGACAGGTACAGACTACTGCCGATGACATTTACCACAGTGGGACCTACAAAAAGCAGATGCACCACCGCCACATACCAGCCGATCATAGGCACCATCTGCACCTGATCACTATGTAAATAAGCCAGAACCATTCCCCAGGACAAACCGTCCCTGCGATACGCCAACAGTGCTAATACGATCAGCACTCCTACCAGAGCATAGGCTGCTTTCACCAATAACCCACGCCCCTTCTCCCCCAGACGTTGGTTTCCATAACACAAAAGCATGATGCTGCCTTCCAGCAAATTCTCCACAACCATGGAAAACAGAAAATACAGAGCCATCCTCCACCACTGTACACGAAAAATATATGCTCCTGCCATAGCCAGCACCAGATTCAGAAGAAAATTACTAAATAATGTCTTTATGTGGGCATACAAAAGCACCTTTTTGGGGCTAATGGGTGTAGGAAACAGAAAATGTACATCACTTTGTCTGTAAATCAGGCCTTTTCTTTTGGCATAAGTAATCAGATTAGCCGGGATTACCCAAAAGGCAAACGCCGTAAATACTGCTGCCAACCCCTCCGGAGAATCCATTTTAAATTCGCTGAACATGGTACGAAAAGAAAAAGGAATCAGAAATAAATACAATACTATGAATACCAAATATACATATGTAACCGGCTTACGCATCGCTTTCTGCAGTCTGTTTCTCAATGTCCGCCTGTATAAGTAAATAATAGCACTCATCCTTACTGCCCCCTTCCGGATGCTTCTGCTGCCGGCTGCTGCTCTTCGGGGCGCTCTGCCTCCGTTACAGAAAAGAACAATTCTTCCAGATCCTCATTTCCCACCTCTTCTCTGGTATAACATCCCAGAATATGTCCTTTATTCATGACAAAAGTGATATCCCACAATTCCTTCACCATTTCCAACATATGGGTACTGATCAGCACGGTCACTCCCTGTGCCTTCAACTCCAGCACCACCTGTTTTAATTCTTTAATGGCCGCCGGATCCAAACCCACCATAGGCTCATCCAAAAGAATGACCTGGGGTTTGATGATCAGGGCACAGCAGATGCTCACTTTCTGCATCATACCCTTGGAAAGCTCATTGCCCAACTTATCCTGCTTATCCAAAAGTTCAAAGCGCGCAAGGAGCTGTTCCAGCTCTTCATTTGAAACAGTCACGCCGTAGGCTCTCTGCATAAACTCCATATGTTCTCTGACCGTAAGTGCCTCATACATATTGGGAATCTCAGGAACATATGCAAAAATTCTTTTTGCCTCCAGATCTCTGGCAGATATCCCTTGTATCTGAATCTGCCCGTCATAGCGCACCAGACCTGCGATACTCTTGATCACCGTAGACTTGCCTGCACCGTTTGGACCAAGTAAAATCCCCACCATACCATCCGGCACCTGAAAACTGACCCGGTCTACTGCCAATACCTTCCCATACTTCTTTGATACATCAATTACCTCTAACATAGATACCCCCTCCTTAACGATTTCAAAATTCACTCCTGCCAGCAATAAATAGTTCTGTATTTACCTCTGCAAATTTCTATATCAGCGCCATCCTGATCCAGTATAACACCAGTAAATGCGCCGGATAAAATACATAAAAAAGATATTTACACCGATATCCCCTTCTGCCATCGTAACACGCTACTGCAATAAATCCCAAAGGAGCCAAAAATTCGCTGGTGCTTCCGCGCAGCAGTATTTCTCCTGCTACAAAAGCCACTGTACCTGCCAGCAGCTGTATCCTTCTTTCACTTCTAAAAAAGTAAAGCACAGCAATACATAAAATGCCATATCCACCATAATCTGTACGGAGCGACTCTGCCAAAGTCATGCCCAAAAACAGAACCACTGCTTCAGCCCCTATTGTCACCAGCCGGTTCCACTTCCGGTTTTCAAGCCGGCTGCACACCAGCATCACCAGCAACCCGATCATTAACGTAAACATCACATTCTGATAACCACTTTCCAGCAACACTCCATTCAGTGCAAGATCAAAAGCCACTTCCGACACCAACGCAAACACAAGCAGTCTTCGTCCATACCGGTATACATTGGAGGTCCGCTGAAATCCTTCAACCAACAAAAAACAAAAAATCGGGAATGCCATCCTGCCGATTACCAACCGCAGAAACTGATTCACCTCATAAAGCACCGGATCATATCCCATCAGTCCCTCATATCTACTCTGCATCATCAAAGGCTCCAGAATCACAGCCCCAATATGATCAATCAACATCGCGGCTACAGCAATCAATTTCAACGCACTACTGCTAATCCCTTTTTTCGTCATTTTGCCTTTCCCCCAATCCTCCTAAAACCGTGCGTTCTCTTCTCCGCAAATCCTCCTAGCTGTACTCCACCTTCACCAGGGTCAGACCCTTAGCAGGCACAAGGGCACCTGCTTTCTCTCTATCCTTGGAAGCGATCAATTCCGACATGGAATCCGCCGCACGCTGTCCGCTTCCCACCTCCAGAAGGGTCCCCATCAAAATGCGAACCATGTGGTAAAGAAATCCATTTCCCTGAAAAGTAAAAGTTACCAGGGAACCGTTCTGCTCTATGCCGATCCTGTCAATCCTCCTGACAGTGGATTTCTTCCCTTTCTTGGTGGACGTAAAAGCCTTAAAATCATGCTCGCCCAACAAATACGCCGAAGCCTTCCGCATAGCATCCAAATCTAACGGCTGGGGATATTCCAGGGCGAATCGTCTGAGAAATACATTGGGAACCTCACTGTTCCAGACCTGATATTGATAACACTTTCCCGTGGCATTCAGACGACTGTGAAACCGCGGAGAAGCTTCTGAAACCTCAATTACTGCAATATCCTGCGGAAGGTACCCATTCATATATCTCAGCATTTCTTCTACCGGCATGGAGCTGCTGGTATGAAAGTTAGCCACCTGGCCTTGTGCATGGACACCGGCATCCGTCCGGCCGCTGCCCTGCAGCTCTATCGCCTCACCGCACATCTGGCCAAGAAGCTTTTCTAATTTCCCCTGAATGGTATTATCAGAAGATTCCTGGCGCTGCCACCCTTGATACCTGGTTCCTTCGTATTGTATCAGAAGACGAATATTTCTCATTTTGTTTTCCTCTTATTTTCCAGCCTATCCTCTTCCTCATCCATATCATGGGGCTTTAGCTTTCTGAAACGGTTGATTCCGGCAATCAGGATAAGAACACTTTTCTGGGTTGTCTCAAAAGCCCCTTCTTCATACAAAGTATACAGCAAAAGACCCAGAGGAACAGCCATGATCATTCCCAGCACGCCGCCAATCTTATACCCAAAAAACAAAAGCAACAAGGTCGGGATAGGAGGCACACCAATGGAATCCCCCACTATCTTTGGCTGAATAATCTGTCTTGCCAGCTGCCCCACACCCCAGATGATCAACAAGCCTATAGACATCTGATAATCCGAACTGAGAAGCTTCATGACCGCCCACGGTACCATAATCGTTCCGGTCCCAAAAAACGGAAAAAAATCAAGGAGCGCAATCGCCAAAGCGATCAACAGCACATAATCAACCTTCAGAATACTCAGTCCGATCACTAAAAGGATATACATCCATATCTCAATTTTCAGCTGCGCCTTGAAATAGCCACCCACTGATTTGGTAAGACTGCGCCTTATCAACGACCATTTCTCTATCAAGGATCGGGGTGCATGCTTGTGACACCATTCTGTCACATAATTTCTCTCCGCCACAAAAAAGTAGGAAGACAAAAGGCACATGATCACATTGATCAGCCAGGACGGCAGACGTTTGGCAAAATTGCCCACTGCCTCGATGGTCGGAGAACTGATCCGGCCCAGCATATCTCCAATAAGCGTGCTTGCCTCATTTCCTATGGCGGCCAGAGAATCCTGTAAGTTCTGTGGAAATCTGGCATAGATCACATCCAGACGTTCCCAGATATCTGCAAAATCCTTTTCCAGCCCCTCCCAAAGTACAGGCAGATCGTTGACAAACCCAACCGCTTCTTCTACCACCTTGGCTCCGATCAGATAAATACACAATACCACCAGAGCAATCACCACAATAATGACAAATGCGCTGCTGGCTTTTCTTTTCAGTTTTAATTTTTC
>JAZSFW010000054.1:0-2018 GCA_045532445.1 Acetatifactor sp.
ATTGGTGGTGATTGCCACTTGAAAGCCTTTTTCCCTGGCATGGGCTACAAATTCAGGCAAGAGCGGATGGATCAGAGGTTCACCCATCACATGCAGATAGAGGTAGCGTGTCATCCCCTGTAACTGCTCTGTAATCTTCTCAAATTCCTCCATGGTCATCCTTCGAGGTTCTCTTAAGGTTCCGGGGCAAAAAGAACAGTTGCGGTTGCAAATATTGGTGATTTCTACATATACTCGGCTGTAAATCATGATGATCCCCGCAATCGGTTCCTTAGGCAGTGGGGCGCTGACCACTCATTTCCAAACCCTTGTCGCGCATCTCATTCTCAATTCTGCGAAGCTCGATCTCTGCATTCCTGCGCTTTTCTCTGCCCTCGTTCTGAATCTTCATCACTTCATCAAAGGTACTGATCAAGGTCTGATTCGTCGCCTGTAATGTCTCGATATCGATGATGCCACGCTCTGCTTCCTTGGCAGTCTCCATGGTAGCCACCTTCAGTGCCTCCGCGTTCTTCTTTAAAAGTACATTCGTCATATCACTGACCTCACGCTGTGCCTGAGCGGCTTCTGTGGAATGATTCAAGCCAATGGCAATGACCATTTGATTCTTCCAGAGAGGAATGGTATTGACTAGGGTGGACTGGATCTTGTCAGACATGGTCGTATCATTACTCTGGATCATGCGGATCTGGGGTGCCATCTGCAAAGACACGGTGCGTGTCAGCTCCAGATCGTGGATCTTTTTCTCAAAGCGATTACACATCTGTGAGAAATCCTTTGCGGCCTGGGTATCCTCAGGCAGACCGCTTTTCTGAGCCTTGTCAAGCAGTACCGGCAGATCCACCTCGGTGGCCTGCTGCAGCTTCTGTTTTCCTGCCAGAATGTACATGGACAGTTCTTTGTAATAATTCAGGTTCAGATCATACATTTTGTCTAACATTGCCACGTCCTTAAGCAAAACAATCTGATGCTGCTCCAAAGCCTGACTGATCTTATTGATATTGACTTCTGCCTTGTCATACTTTGCTCTCAGGTTCGCGAGCTTATTACTGCCCCTCTTAAACAGGCCAAGAAATCCCTTTTCTTCCTCTGCATCGTCAAAATCCTTTAACTGGGCCACTACATCGGTCAGCATTTCACCCACTTCGCCCATATCTTTGGTACGCACGTTGCTCAAAGCGGTCTCAGAAAAATCAGCAATCTTCTTCTGGCACCCTGCACCGTACTGCAGCACCATCTGGGTATTGGTCAGATCGATCTGGGATGCGAAACGATCTACCATCTGCTGCTCTTCGGGACTTAAAACCACCTGAAGTTCTTCTTCCTTGGGTTCTTCCACTTTCGCCACAACTGCCTTTTGCTCCTCTGCCGGAAATGGCTCTAAGGTAAGGGTAGGCGCTTCCTGTAACAATTCATCCAAATCTTTGCTCATATCTGATTCCTCCTGCATTATAATTGAAAATCTTTATTTCCGGTCAGACCTTCCTTTGCAAGCATGGTCTGCAAAACCTGGGCATCTGTAGTTACATCATATACGGATGAACGAAACAGTTTATTTAAAAGCTCTGCAAATGCCTGGTTGATCGTATCCAGTGTCTTTTCTATCTCAAGCTTTGCGGAAGTAATATCTTCCCCCGGCACACTCACATCATCAAACTCCGCATAAGCTTCCACAAGCTTCAGCGTGGTAGGAAGGTAATAATTCATAAACTTCTGCATCTGCGGCAGCTGCTCCGGATGGTCCTTTACCCGGTCAAAAATCTCCTTGAGCAGATTTTCCAGCAAAAAGAGCTTTTCCGAGATTACTTCCCCTTCTATGGCATCATTCATCTGCCGCAATTTTACGATACACTCATTACCCTCCCGGATCAGTGCTGCAAGCTCCGAATCCTCCAAAGCTTCTTCCTCCTGCAGACTCGAAGTCAATTGACCTCCCTGGGCCTTCTGCCTCTCCTGCATTCTGGCAACCTTTTCCTCCAGTTCCAGAGCTTTTCGCTGTTTTTGAAGCTTTATATACT
>JAZSFW010000204.1:0-1968 GCA_045532445.1 Acetatifactor sp.
TACACCGGGCTGGATCTGGAATTGAAAGATATCCTTCGCAGGGTATGTGGCGAGGAGAGGATTTCTGCGGTATATCTGATTGGAGAAGCTTTTCACAGTGAATGGATGAAAGAATCCCTTCGGTATCTGTGCCAGGGAAGAAGAGTCTTTTTGGGCAGTAATCTTTTCAGCCAGGGAGCCTGTCTGGGAATGATGGAGCGCTTAAGACCCAGCGCCATGGGGAAAAGCAGCGTGTTACTGAGCGCGGATAAACTAAAGAGCAATGTGGGGCTTAAGGTATGCAGAAGAGGTGAGGCGTCGTACTGTGTCCTTTTAAATGCCGGTGTCAATTGGTATGAGGCCACAAGTAGGACCGAGTTTTACCTGAGAGAAGGGAATTCTTTTGAATTGGTGGTCACACCCCTAAATGGTAAGAAGGGAAAGATCGCACGGATGACCTTGGAGGGCCTGCCTGCCGGGGCTGCCAGAATAAGTCTCGTCTTACAGATGAAGGATGAAGAGCATCTGGAGGTTATAGCAGAGGATCTGGGCTTTGGAGAATTCAGGGCGGCCAGCCATCAGGTGTGGAAAGAAGAACTTAGAATGTATGAGTAGGCAGACAGAAGGAAGGTTTGGGATTATGGATGCCAGATTATGTGTGGGAAATTATGCGGTTAAGCCTTATAGTTTTGAAGGACTGAATCTGCGGGTATATTGTGTGGAAGAACTGTGCTATGCTTTGAAGGAAAATGCTTTTTTGTTGGATGCAGATATTATGGCAGACCGTTTGGCTGACTGGCTTTCCCAGGAGTGTGGACTTGTGGATCTTGCCAGGGAGCTTTATGATATGATCCATAGGAAAGGGTCTTTTAGTGCTTTTGTTTCCTGCATTCTGGAATATACAGGCTTCTATGACGGAGATACGGTGCAAAAAATTGTACAGACCATGAAACAGGGCGCCGGCTTGAATGTGTTGGAAAAAAGGAAACTGAGAATTGATTCCCTGGTAAACATGCGCAAGTTCTTAGCTGCAGTCAGAGAGTATGATGCATTGCTGGGAATGCTGAAAGCTCAGGCGAATTCGGAAGACCAGCCAGTGATTTTGGAAACGGAATTGTTTGCGTCCCTCCTTCACAACAAGGGAACTGCGCTGGCCGGACTGATGCGCTATGAGGAGGCGGCTGGAAGCTTTTTGGCAGCTTATGAAGCAGATGGAAATCCGGAATGCCTGCATTGTTATTTGGCGGCGAAGCGCATGGCACTTAAGGATTGTGATTATATTGATTTTGTGGCCTCTGTTCCCGAATACTCTGAAATGGCTCTGGCTTTAGAAAAAAAGGTAGAACAGTTGAATGAGCAATGGGAGCAGGAGGCGGATTACCTGCGTCTGGTTGAGCGGAAGAAACTCCGCATAGAAAGGGAAACAAGCTATCTGGAGGACAATCATAGGGTTATGCAGGCTTTGAAAGAAGATTATCGCAGCATGGTTGAATGCTGAAGAAAATCTTTCGGACATTCTCCAAATTCTTTTTTAAATTGCCGGCTGAAATAACTGTCATCAAAGAAACCGCAGAGGGAAGCTGCGTTTTGGATGGAATATTCTCTGGATTCGATCAATTCCCTGGCTTTTGTAAGTTTTAAATGATTGATGTACTTGAGCGGTGAAACGCCGTATACCATTTTAAAGATTCTTCGAAAATACACTTCTCCAATACCGCAAAGAGCAGCAAGTTTCGGAATGTTGATGTTTTCATACAAATAATAAGTGTTGATATAATCCAATGCAGGTTTTAAGATAGAAGCCTTGTTGTTTGGAAGATATTCAGCACTTTTTTCTTTTTTTAAGTAATAAAGAATGTTGTATAGCTCCATCGTACACTTTTCGTAATATCCTGGTGACTTGGCTGTCCAGGCTTTTTCGGCAGTTTTAAAGGAGTTTAGGATTTCTCCTGGATTTTTTGGCGTATATGCAAAGGGTGGGATATTGAT
>JAZSFW010000093.1:0-22751 GCA_045532445.1 Acetatifactor sp.
TACAGCCGTTTTTGTCTATGCGGTCGTAGTCATACATTCGATAGGTCAGGTTTGAGCTTTGCTGGATTTCTGCGATGAGAGCGCCGGCACCGATAGCGTGAACCGTTCCCGCAGGAAGGTAAAATACATCATCTTTGTGCACAGGTACTTTTTGAAGAAATTTTTCTACTGTACCATTTTGCAGACTTTCCTGAAGCTGTTCTTTGTTCATGTCATGATGAAAACCATAGACCAGGGCAGCATCCTTGGCTGCGTCAAGAACATACCACATTTCTGTCTTTCCAAGAGAACCGTTTTCCATGGCGGATGCGTAAGCATCGTCCGGATGAACCTGTACGGACAGATTTTCTCTGGCATCGATCAGTTTGATCAATATAGGTAATTCTCCGTTTTGAATGGATGTGTTGCGCTCTCCCAGATATTCCGGGTGTTGACACAATACCTCTGCTAACGTCATACCCTCATGTTCCCCACTTGCCACCACGCTCAGTCCGTCAGGATGGGTGGAGCATTCCCATGTCTCCGCAAGGGGCATCATATCCAGAGGTTTATTGAAATCGTCTTTCAGGCGTCGTCCGCCCCATAGATAGTCTTTTCCTGCTGGACGAAGAAGGAACGGCTTACTGTTCAAGGGGAACTTTTTGTTTATCATGGACACTGATCTCCTTACCAAGCTGGACTTCTATGACCTTCAGTTCCGTTTCCGCTATGATCGTATGGCGACAGCCGGCCTCCATGGTGATCACATCTCCTGCTTTCACATGCTGCTCCATACCGTCTACGATCGTTCTGCCTTCCCCTGAGATAATGGTCCAGACCTCGTCTCGCCTTTCGTGGCTGTGGTAATGCATACTGTGACCGGGATTCAGCGTGACTTTGATCGTCAAACTTTCCTCTTCCACATCTATCACGCGAAAGCTTCCCCAAGATTTCTCTGCAAACATGACCTGTTGATCCAACTTATCTACGAAGGGTTTGATATAACTGGATTGCTCCTTGTCTGACACCAGGATCCCCTCCGGACTGGCAGAGATCACGATATCCTTCAGTCCCATGCACAAAACAGGCATGTCCAATTCATTGATCACATGGACGTTTTCGCAGGTCTCATTGAACATGGCATCCCCCACGCAACCTTCGTCCATGGCTTCCGTCAAAGTATTCCAGGTACCCAAATCCTTCCATTGGCCTGCAAAGCGCATAACTTTGATGTCCTTTTCCTTTTCCACCACAGCATAGTCAAAACTGATTTTGGTTAAGGTATCATATTTGGAATAAAGATCATCATAATCCGTAAAATCAATGAGCTGGTGTGCTTTTTCCAACACATATTTTAACTTGTAAGCAAAAACACCGCCATTCCACAGCGCACCCTTACTGATATATTCACAAGCAGTCTGGGTATCCGGCTTTTCTTTGAAAGTTTCCACCCGGCTCACCTGGGTTTCCTCTTCGGGGATGATATAACCATATTTTTCACTGGGATAGGTAGGTTCTATTCCCATCAGGACCAGATTGGCTTCCCCTTCTTTGGCAAGTCTTCCCAGTTCCTTTAATGCTTCAAAGTAGTCATCTTCCACATAGGGATCCACCGGACATACCACCACAGCATCCTCTTCTGAAACGCCCTTTCTGTCATGAAGAAAAGCGCTAGCAAGGGCAATGGCCGGGAAAGTATCCCTTCTGCAAGGCTCAACACACACACCCACTGCCTCACCCAGCTGATTGTGAATGGCTGATACCTGGGTCTTAGAAGTGGCCACTGTAATATTAGCCCCTGGATCTGCTTTACGAATCTGGCTGTAAACCCGCTGAACCATGGATTCATATTCACCTTGAGCATTTTTAAAGATTTTTATAAACTGTTTGGAGCGGATATCGTTGGAAAGAGGCCATAAACGCTTTCCTGATCCTCCGGATAATAATACGATATTCATATACAGTCTCCTTCTAGCGCTCTGCACGCATGGGATTATGCAGGAAATCCTCATAAGCCAGGCGGATGCCGTCTTCTAACTCTGTGCGATACTTCCAGCCCAGTCCTTCGAGTTTTGATACATCCAAAAGTTTTCTGGGGGTACCGTCAGGCTTGGAAGTATCCCAGTTGATCTTGCCTTCATATCCAATGACTTTTGCAGTCAATTCTGTCAATTCCTTTATGCTGAGCTCTTTTCCGGTGCCTACATTGACGGTCTCATTGCCGGAATAATGGTTCATTAAGAAAACACAGGCATCTGCCAAATCATCCACATACAAAAACTCTCGCAAAGGCGTACCGCTTCCCCAGCAGGTCACTTCGGAAAGTCCAGCCTCTTTTGCTTCATGGAATCTGCGGATCAGTGCAGGAAGCACATGGCTGTGTGTGGGATGATAGTTGTCGTTAGGACCGTAAAGATTGGTAGGCATAGCAGAAATATAGTCGGTTCCGTATTGCCTGTTTAAGTACTCGCAATATTTTAGGCCTGATATCTTTGCCAAAGCGTAAGCCTCATTTGTTTTTTCCAGCTCCGAAGTAAGCAGACAGCTCTCCGGCATAGGCTGCGGTGCCATTCTGGGATAGATGCAGGAGGAACCCAAAAACAGCAGTTTTTTACACTGATTCTTCCATGCAGAATGAATGACATTCATCTCCATGATCATGTTCTCATACATAAAATCAGCAAGTGCCTCTGAATTTGCGATAATTCCGCCAACCTTTGCCGCAGCCAGAAAAACATATTCCGGCTTCTCTTCTGCAAAGAATGCTTCTACTGCCTCCTGTCTGCAAAGATCCAGTTCTTTATGGGTTTTTAGCACAATATTGTGATAACCTTGCGCTTTAAGCATGCGCAGAATGGCAGATCCCACCATTCCACGGTGGCCTGCTACATATATTTTTGCATCTTTTTGCATCATAATCTTTCCCTCTTTCCGTCTCACTGAGCGCTCAACACCGCAGCCTCACGCTTTGCAATCGCTCTGTCATGCTCTGCCATAATACGAACCAACTCTTCGTAAGTAGTCTTTTGCGGATTCCAACCAAGCACGGTCTTTGCTTTCGTGGGGTCGCCCCAAAGGTTGTCCACATCTGTCGGACGGAACCATGTAGGATTTACACACACTACCATCTTGCCGGTAGCTGCATCATATCCTTTCTCGTCAAGTCCTTCTCCCTCCCAGCGAATCTCCATACCGTTTGCAGCAAATGCTTTTTCCGTAAAATCCCGCACCGTATGCTGTACACCGGTGGCAATCACAAAGTCTTCCGGAACATCATGCTGCAGCATCAGCCACATACATTCCACATAATCCTTTGCATAGCCCCAGTCACGCAGGGAGTCCATGTTGCCAAGCTCAAGGTGATCCTGCAGGCCCTCTGCAATCCTTCCTGCGGCAAGAGTGATTTTTCTTGTCACGAAAGTCTCTCCCCTTCTTTCCGATTCATGGTTAAATAGAATACCATTGACTGCGAACATTCCGTAAGCTTCCCGGTACTCCTTTGTGATCCAAAAACCGTACTGTTTTGCCACTGCATAGGGACTGTAGGGATGGAATGGTGTAGTCTCTCTCTGGGGAACCTCTTCCACTTTTCCGTACAATTCCGAAGTGGATGCCTGATATATCTTGGTCTTCTTTGTCAATCCAAGGATGCGAACCGCCTCCAATACTCTAAGTACCCCAATAGCGTCTACGTCACCTGAATACTCCGGCACATCAAAAGACACCTGTACATGAGACTGTGCAGCCAGATTATAGATTTCATCCGGTTGTACCAGTCCAATGATTCGGATCAAGGAAGAAGAATCCGTCAAATCACCGTCATGCAGCTTTACTGCATTTGCACGGATCAAATGGTCGATCCTTCCTGTATTGGAGCTGGATGCTCTCCTCACAATACCGTGAACCTCATATCCTTTTTCTAATAAAAACTCTGCCAGATAAGAACCATCCTGTCCTGTGATTCCTGTTATTAATGCTTTTTTCATATATCCTCCATGTGCTTTGTTACAATATTTTTTCATCTGATTTGTATTGTAAACGATGTCTATCTTGTTTATAAGTGTAAATATTGTTTAATAGTAGCATTATATTGACTTTTATGGTACAATAACTTTGTTAATGCAAAATGCCATAGGCTTCCATGAAAGGGGATATTATGAAAACCACTTCCTTCCAAGGTTACTTTGAAAACAATGACCGTTTAATCTATACTCCCTCCTCTTTTGCCAAAACAAGTCTGATTCACCTTCAGGAAATTGGCAAACTTCGTGCCACGAATCTGCATACCAGCATGCGTAAGCATTTATCTTCTTATCTGTTTTTCCTGGTAAAAAAAGGGTCAGGGACCTTGCAATATGATGGGAAGGAATATGCGCTCCACCCGGGAGACTGTGTATTTATTAATTGTCACAAGCAATATTCCCACAGCACTTCTGCGGATTTTTGGACATTAAAATGGGTCCATTTTTATGGACCGAATCTGAACAGTATCTATGAAAAATATTCACAAAGAGGCGGAAAACCTTGTTTTCGGCCAAACCATCTGGAAGTGTATGAAGAATTATTAGACACACTTTATGATATTGCCGCTTCCGATATCTACATCCGCGACATGAAAATCTGCGAGAAGCTCACTTCTCTTCTGACCTTACTGATGGAAGAAAGCTGGAACCCTACCAGTGATATTCCTGCGCCCTCTCTTAAGCGAGATGCACAGGCAGTTAAGGATTATCTTGACTTGCACTATCAGGAGAAAATCACGTTGGATCACCTCGCAGAACATTTCTTTATCAATAAATTTTATCTGACCAGGATCTTCCGTGAGCAATTTGGATTAACGATCAATCATTATATTTTACAGGCGCGCATTACCCACGCGAAGCGTCTTTTGCGCTTTAGTGATCTTCCGATTGAAAAAATCGCGATAGAATGCGGAATGCAAGATGCCAACTACTTTTCCAGAATGTTCAAAAAAGTAGAAGGCATCTCTCCGGGCGAATTCCGCAAAAGCTGGTAATCGCTTACAATATTTCTTTATATGCAGGTTTCAAATATACCGGCAAACCATTTTCAAAAGGAACCGTACTTTCTCCTTGGATCAGCGGCTTCACATAGGAAAGAAATTCTTCTGCAATGTCAGTTCCGTGAGCAGTGATCCATTCTGCAGGGAATTTCTTTTCTCTATTGCAGATCTTGTTGACATCCTCGGTTCCGTAGGTGATGGCATAATCGCCCTCACTCCTGATAAAGGTGATCATAATCCCTGTACCGGAAGCCAAAGCCGCGTTCACAGCATATCTTCCTGCACCTTCTGCTTCTTCAATGTCTGTGCGAGATGCCAGAATTGCAGAACATCTCTGGGGAAGATTGCATTCGATGGAGCGACATTTGCATCCGATCCGCTCTTTCACGATGCCTTCCAATACCTTGCCGCAGCCGGTCAGCATCTTATGACCAAAATTGTCCACCCCTGCAGCTGCACCGTATTCGCAGATAAACTTACCGTTCTTATCAGAAATACCCTCAGACACACAAACAACCACAGAATTCTGCTGTTTTAAAGCACCTTTCACATCTTCTACAAATTGATCTACCTCAAAATCACTTTCCGGCAAATATACCAGCAAGGGATTTCTATCATACTCTGTTCTTGCCAGAACACTTGCCGCAGTAACCCATCCGGCATTTCGACCCATCAGCTCTACGATCGTTACAACCGGATGCACATAGACACCTGCGTCCTGCACAATTTCTTTTACCGTTGTGGCTACATATTTTGCAGTGGAACCATAACCGGGAGTATGGTCTGTCAATATCAAATCATTATCAATGGTCTTCGGCACACCCACAAAACAGATGTCCTCACCCACTTTGGCCGCATACCTGCTTAATTTGGAAACAGTATCCATGGAATCATTGCCACCAATATAAAAGAATGCCTTGATCTCATATTCCTTCAGCTTGGCCATAATCGCCGGAAACACGGGATCTTCCAGATTCTCAGGTAATTTAAAACGACAGCTTCCCAAAAAAGATGCCGGGGTAGTCTTTAACAAGCTGATGTCATGATCCTTGGCGTAATCTGACATATCTATGACACAATTCTTCAAAAAGCCTTCAATGCCATTTACCATGCCGTAGACATGATCTATCTTTTCCTTTTCAATGGCTTCCTGTACAACACCATACAAAGAAGCGTTGATCACAGCCGTAGGGCCGCCTGATTGTCCTACTAAAATATTGTACATCTTTGTCCTCATTTCTGCCGATCATTGCAAATCTATTTGGCTCTTTACGCGCAACAAGCTCCTGTATAGGAGCCTGTTGCAAAAAATAATTTCATTCAATAAATTACAGAGTAGCAGCCTCGTCAACGATCTTCTTAAGAGCTGCAAGTGCTTCTTCAGGAAGTGCATCGTAACCAGCCTTCTTGGTGCTGAAGCCTTCAACCGCATCTACACGATTCTGCATAGCGCTCTTCAGAGCTGCAACATAATCAGCATCCTTCAGATCAGGAGTAAAGCCTTCCCAATCCATGATCTCGATATCAGAGAAAGGACCCCACTGAGTAAACTCAGCCTTCTTCTCAACGATCGCTTCCAGTACACCAAGGGTATCAGCAGGTTTTACCTTCTTGCCCATGAAGTCACCGGTGTTGATGATGTAGCAGTCTACATCCTTCTCTTCTACCAGCTTCTTGAACTTCTCATAGTCATTAACCAGAGGATAGGTTCTGAAGGGGTTAGCATAAGGAACAATACGAAGAGCGTTCATATCGGTACCAGCTGCAACACGCTCTGCGGTAGAAGTCTTGGTAGCTAAGGTTGCACCCATAACGGAAGCAAGCGCAGCACCTTTCAGCTTCACTACAGGAGGAATGGTCGGGTCTTTCATGATCCAGAAGATTGCATTAACGGGAGCGTCAATCTTGTCAACACGGTTAGGAGACCAAAGTTTGGACTTGATCGCACGTCCGTTACCATTTCTGATATCCTCAGTAACCAGCTGAACCTTGCCATCCTCATCCAGGGTAGCAGATACGTTCTGAGCGGTCATCAGGAACTTGTTGTCAGCACATCCGGTAGGATAATCTGCAGTCTTATCGAAGTAAGAAGGCTCCAGAGCGATGGATGCACAGGTATCGGTATTGATGATGAAAGCATCGTCATGAAGAACCTTGATCTCATATTTGCCGTTATGTTTTGCATGGGTCAGAGTAGACTTACCTGATCCGGACAGACCATATACGGAAGCAACGAACTTGCTGCCATCAGCCAGTAAGTACTCCTTCTGTCCACCGTGGCAGGAAGCATAACCGTTTCTGTTAGCAATTGCCCAAGCCATGGTCAGAGTACCCTTCTTATGCTCACCGAAGTATCTCATACCAAGGATAGCTGCACAGTTGGCATCTGTGTCAAAATAGCACAGAGTAAGAGGATCGCTTAAGCAGCTGAAATCCAAGTCAGGACGCTCCTGAGGAATCCACTGAGGATCAGAGAAGATATAGATATCTGCCTCATTGCCGTCACCTACAGGCTTGGAAGCACCATACATTCTCACATATTCGTCGGACATATACTGGAAGTTGAGCATCCAGTTGTACATGATATTCTCTTCTCCTTCAGGAATCAGAAGATGAGCCTTAACCATGAATTCAGGATCCAAACCGATGAAAACTTCTGCATGATACATGGTTTTCCAGCGAGTCTCATAAACAGCATCCAGAACAACCTTGTCAAGCTTTACGCTGTCAACACCGGGTTCACCCTTGATACGACGAGCCTGAGCATAACGACCGGTAACTGCACCGTCGTTGAACAAGAGAACCTTGGAATCTCTCTCAAGCCCCTGCTCCTCAGCCTTATATACAGGCATATCGGTAACGATGGTACCAGGAGAATTCTTTGCCAGCTCATAAGCTTCTCTTAAAGTGTTTACTTTCACTACGTTATTACCGTAGAAAGCGCCTTCAATGATGGAACGAGTCGTACTAAAACCGACCTTGCCTTTTCCGATCTCAGAAATCGGATAATATGCTTTTGTTGACATATTATAATGCCCTCCTTTAAATGTATTTCTACCACAATGCATCCTTTGCATGGCGATAATTTTTAACAACTTGGCTTCCTTTCTAATAAATTCAAAGGTCTGCCATATACAAATTTATTATTGCAAAAATCAAGCCAAAAGTCAATATGTTTTTCCAGTTCCTTCAAAAAAATTTTGGTTGGGTCGAGGGGACGTGTAAGCAGATTGTGTATGTCAGGCGGGGATGTGGGTATCAGAACCATTCGCAGTTGCAAAACAGTAAGAGTTACTAAGAATAAAGCTGTGACCGGAATGGGCGTTAAGGGCAGAACACAAGCCGACAAAACTCGCGCGCCTTGCGCGCTCAAACATGTTGTCAGCTTGTGTTCTAACACTTCCATTCCGGTCACAGCTTTATTCTAAGTAACTCTAACAGTTTTACAGATGACGAATGGTTCTGATACCCACATCCCCGCCTGACATACACAATCTGCTTACACTCCTCTTGACGCAACAGCTAGATCGGTTTGGTAGCTTCTTTAAGCCAGTGGTACTCTTCGTCAGTTAAGTAAGGACCGATTTTTTCATGCACTGCTTTATGGTAAGAATTCAAATAATCTTTTTGAGTATCTGATAAATACTTTGGTTCAATGCCATCCAGGTCTATGGGGACGTAGGTTAGGGTGTCGAAGTACATAAACTGGCCGTACTCGTTCTTTTCGGCGTTGCAGGCTACTACGATGTTTTCAATGCGTATACCGTGACTGCCTTCTATATAGACTCCCGGCTCGTTTGAGGTGACCATGCCGGCTTCAAGGACTGTTTCTTTGACATCCTCGATGTATTTCCAGCGGAGATTTTGAGGACCTTCATGGACGTTTAGAATGTAGCCGATCCCATGGCCTGTGCCATGTTTATAGTCAAGACCTATTTGCCACAGGGGTTGTCTTGCCAGAACATCCAGGTTTCGTCCGGTACAGCCGTAGATCCATTTGGCATTGCTAAGCTGCAGCATTCCGGCAGCGACCATAGTGTATTGCTTCTTGATATCCTCTGAAATGTTACCCAGAACAATGGTGCGTGTAATGTCTGTTGTCCCACCAAGGTATTGTCCGCCGGAATCTACCATCAGCATACCTTCCGGGGCAAGGATAGCATGTTTCTCAGGAGTTGCCAAATAGTGAATGATGGCACCGTTTGTGCCATAAGCTGCTATGGTAGGGAATGATAGGTCAAGAAATCCAGGAATTTGCCTGCGCAAATTATCCAGATATTCAGCGGCAGCTATCTCTGTGATCTGCTCCTTTCCCACATGGGTCTTTAGCCAGTAGATAAACTTGGTCACAGCTACGCTGTCTTTTAAATATACTTCTTTCATATTGGCAAGCTCTACCGGGTTCTTGATCGCTTTCAAAAGTTCCGTGGGAGTTTTCTTTTTGATCAGATTATGATCCTTTGCAATTACTTGATAGGTGGCATAACTGCAATATCTGTCATCAACCAGGATTTCCTGTTCCTTCGGAAGATTTTCCAGATAAGCCATGACTTCATGATATTCCTTTACTGCAATCTCGTGACTTGCAAAATAAGCCTTTATATTTGCATTAAGCGCATTTTTCTGAAGAAAGATCACTGTTTCCTGATCTGAAATATATGCATATGACATTGCTACCGGATTGCAAGACACATCACATCCTCTAATATTAAAAAGCCACATCAGATCATCCAGCTTACTTAAGAAGATACTTTTTGCGCCCTCCGCAAGAAACTTTTTTCTGACTTCACTAATCTTTTCTTCCACACTTTTGCCAGCCAGCTTTTCATCCAATACCGTCACTTTTCCTGTCGGGAATGTTGGTCTGTCTGTCCAGATTTCCTCGGCGAGATCTTTTGTATATACCACTTTTCCTTTTTTTTCTTTTAAGATTTCCTCGTATTTCTTCCCAGCTTTTACGGAGATAACTCTTCCGTCAAAACCAAGGTTCTGTCCTGTTAACATGTTCTTCATCAAAAATTCTGAAATACTCGGCACACCCTCATCCTGCATACGAAAGAGCGTAATATTGGTTCCTTCCAACTCTTGGTCTGCCTGAATATAATATCGACCATCCGTCCACAAGCCGGCTCCATCCTGCCATACAAGAAGTGTACCATTGGAACCGGTAAAGCCGGAAAAATATTCTCTCACTTTAAAATATTCGCTGACATACTCTGAATTATGAAAATCTGCAGTGGGTATCAGATAAAAATCTATGACGCTTTCCCTCATCACACTGCGCAATCTGTCCAATCTTTCTTGAATCACTTTCTTATCCATATCCTATCAGTATCCTTCCGTCAATTCTCCCTTGCACAGTCCTACTGCTCTCGAAGTACCAATCCGATCGCATCCAAGCTCTAAAAACATTTTCAAGTCATCTAATGTGGACACCCCTCCTGCCGCCTTGATCTTCACATTGGGACCAATATGCTTTTTAAACAACTCCACATCTGCTTTCGTAGCACCCTTCGTACCAAAACCTGTAGACGTCTTAATATAATCTGCTCCGGCGGCTGTTACTGCCTTACACATGGCAATTTTTTCTTCCTCTGTCAGATAGCAGGTTTCGACGATCACTTTCAGAACATGTGATCCACAGACCTTCTTTAGCTGCCTGATCTCCTCTTCCACTTGATCAAAACAGCCATTCTTAACATCGCTGATATTTACTACCATATCTATTTCATTGCAGCCTTCCAAAAGCGCTTGTTCCACTTCCGCAATTTTGGCCCTTGTGACACTATAACCCAACGGGAAGCCCACAACAGTACAGATATTTAGCTTGTCTCCGTAAGTATCATGAACACGTTTCACATAGGCAGGTGGAATGCATACACTGGCGGTCTGATACTGTATTGCTTCCTCACACAAGGTTACAATATCTTCCCAGGATGCAAATGCTTTCAGCTGAGTATGATCCACATGGCTTAACATTTCTTTTACTGTCATCTTGTTCTCCTTTTCTGGCACATCTATTAAACACTATTTTAATACCTCCTCCTCAAAAAAGCAATGTATCCCAAATAATTTTTTCTTGATTAAACAAGGTATTTCATGTTAATATTAACCTATTATTCTCAAAATACAAATTATTACAGGAAGGAGCTGCGTGAATGAATCAAAACATTTATTCCGAAATTACACCCGAAATCATAAAACTTGCCAAGTTGTCCAAGGATGTAGGCATCATAGATTCTTCGCTTTATACAAAATATGATGTAAAGCGGGGTTTACGCGACATAAACGGCAAAGGCGTATTAGCAGGTCTTACCCATATCTCTGACGTTCGTGCCAGCCAGCTCGTGGATGGTGTCAGCGTCCCCTGTGAAGGAAGACTATTTTATAGAGGCTATGATGTAAAGGATCTGGTTAACGGATTTACTGCTGACAATCGCTTTGGATTCGAGGAAATAACTTACCTTCTTTTGTTTGGAGAGCTTCCAAACGAGAGGGAGCTTTCAGACTTCAAGGGGCTTTTAGCCTTTTACCGCACACTGCCTACCAGCTTTGTGCGTGATATCATCTTAAAAGCTCCCAGCAAAGATATGATGAATACACTGGCAAGAAGTGTATTGACTCTTTATTCGTATGATGACAGGGCAGATGACACATCGCTTCCCAATGTACTTAGACAAAGTTTACAGCTGATCAGCCTGTTTCCTCTTTTGTCCATATACGGCTATCAGGCTTACAGCCACTATCACGACGGCAGCAGTCTGTTCATCCATCAGCCTGTTCCGGAGTATTCTACAGCTGAGAATATTCTCCATATTCTGCGCCCCGACAGTGCCTTCACTCCATTGGAAGCCAGCATTTTGGATATTGCCCTTGTACTTCATATGGAGCACGGCGGCGGTAATAATTCCTCTTTCACCACCCATGTGGTGACTTCTTCACTGACAGATACCTATTCTACCATTGCTGCCGCTATCGGTTCCCTAAAAGGCCCTCGCCATGGTGGTGCCAATATTAAGGTTGTAAAAATGTTTGAGGATATGAAAAAGGAAGTGCGTGACTGGTCCGATGAAGACGAAGTAGCAAATTACCTGCGCAAGCTTTTGCATAAAGACGCCTTTGACCATGCTGGATTGATTTACGGTGTAGGGCATGCCATTTACTCCAAATCTGACCCTCGTGCTGAGATTTTCAAAGACTTTGTCCAGAAGCTCTCCATTGAAAAGGGACTGGAGAAAGAATTTGCACTGTATTCCATGGTAGAACGTCTGGCTCCCCAGATCATCAGCAAGGAACGCCAGATGTTTAAGGGAGTCAGCATTAATGTGGACTTCTACTCCGGCTTTGTATATGATATGCTGAATCTGCCGCTGGAACTTTATACACCGATCTTTGCCATTGCACGAATCGCTGGATGGAGTGCACATAGACTGGAAGAACTTGCCAATAACGGGAAGATCATTCGGCCTGCTTATAAGCCTGTGGGCGAGGACAGAGATTATACGGAACTTGCGCATCGTAAGTAATGAAAAAGAGAGGTCGAAGCCTCTCTTTTTCACTATTTCTTTTCATGAATGACATTCTGCCATTCATGATAGATTCCCTCTCTGTTGGTAATATATTCCTGATAAACAGCATCATCAGTATAATATTTAAAAAATTTGCTAATTACCAGATTATTTTGTGTGATTATAAACGATGCAATCATTATAGAAACGATGGCAGCAATGCACTTCTTTTCCGCGAAACTTCCACTGAAACGCGGTTTACCAAGAATCCACTTTCCAAACAATACACATCCCTGCACAGCGTATGGGATCAATAATGCAAAGTAACTGACTGTGTATTGGCATTTTGCTTCCCATATCAAATGAAACAGAAATCCACCAATGATTATGACTGCAAGTGATAATGTTTTATAGTCCATACTTTTGTGACAGAAGAAAAACAAGATACATCCCAACAAAACAATACTCTGAAAGACATTAAAAACAGCTGTCAATGTACGATTCTCCCACCTTCCGTCCTGAATCCATTCATCAACGCTATCTGGTATATCCTCTCGATACCAAGACATGACCTGCTGAATCCAAAAGCCTTGAAAGGTAGGATTGTTCCATTGGGAAGCTATTTTTTTACTATAAAACTCAACACAATATGCTGGTTGATCCACAAATTCACCGATCCTGTTTCTTATATCCGCTTTTGCATTTTTTGATGCCACTGTAACATCTCTGCCTGCTTCTCTATAATTGACCAAATGATAATCGTTAAACCATCCGGGCGCTCGATTACTCTCCTGCATGCCCATTGCGATAAATCCCCATGCTGAAGTACCCTTTGAAACTTCTATTCCTGTAATACTCTTAATGCAGATATGAGACAATGTTATTACAAAAAACAAATTAACCACTAGTATTCCCATTGCAATTGTGCATTTTTTCACCTTTTTCTCTACAATTCCACCTGCCAGTAAAATACACAGCAATGCAATAAATGTTATTAAATAATTATTTTTACACAAATAGGCAAAGGAAATCAATAGACCTGCAAGAAGCACCCATCTGATCCGAAACTCTTTTAAGAACACCAGCACAAAATAAAGAGCCGACATAGATGCTGCAAATCCGGGAATGGTTCCATATACAAAGGTAACATAACAAGCAAAAGGAAGAAACAATAAAAAGATCAAATAACTCATTATTGCTGTAACTCTGCCGGGAAAAAGAATCCTTGCAATCTTATAGATAAAATATCCGCTGATCACATAGCATATGATATTCCATTCCTGAATCCATAAATATGCACTTTCCTGAAAAACAAAATGAAAAAAGGTATAAATCAAAACCAGACCTGTCTGATTCGGACATTCAGATAAATATCCGTCAACCTCCCATCTACTGTAGTCTCCTGCCAGCAACTGAAAGGCCGCATCATACACATCCCATTGATCACCTTGGGGATACCATTTTATACCCCAAATGTAAACGCTTAACAAAACAAAGTAAATAAAAGTAACCCCTAGAAGTATCCAATTTACCTGTTTGTCTGTGAGCTTTTTGTCCTTAAAAACAGCATACAATCCAATACTGCCTGCCATAAGCAATACAAAAACAAGCAAGTGTATCCACCAAGACTCCTTAATATAATACGTATGCTCAGTAAATTGATGCAACACTGCTGTACCAACGATACTATGTATATACAGGAAAAAAATGATAGGTATAAAAAATATAAAAATAATTTTATTAATAAAGTTACGTCTGTTTTTCACCTGTTGCTCCTCTTTTTACAAAACCTCTCCGGTTTATCGGAGAGGTTTATAAAATGATGTTAAAATGATCATATTTTCAAGAAATCTTTCACAACCTGCTTCATTTCGCCTACTTCACAAACATTGTCATGCACAATCTTAGCGCTGCGGATCTCCTCAATTGCATTGGGAACTGTTACATTGGCAATCTTAGAAAGCTCATCAACCAGTTCAAAATCGCTCATAACATCATATTTATGATCAATGGCATCCATGACACTTCTGGTAAATTTGAACGGACTTGCCGTGGAAGCAATCACTGTCTTTGCGTTATCTTTGGTCTCTTTCACATATTTGTCATATACACAGGCAGCCACAGCAGTATGGGTATCGATCACATAACCACAGTCCTCATAAAGCTTTGAAATAGTCTTAGCAGTCTCAGCCTCGGAAGAATAGTTGCCGTAGAAGTCAACTAACTGCGCTTTCATCTCCTCTGTGATCTCATATTTACCCTGACCATTTAAGGACGCCATCAGCTGAGCATTCTGATCAGCATCATTTCCTGCAATGTGATAGATCAATCTCTCCAGGTTACTGGAGATCAAAATATCCATAGAAGGAGATGTGGTCAACACAAACTCTCTGTTGCGGTCATAGATACCGGTAGCAAAGAAGTCGTATAACACTTTATTATCATTGGAAGCACAGATCAGCTTGCCAATGGGAACACCCATATTTTGGGCATAATAAGCAGCCAGGATGTTTCCAAAATTACCTGTAGGCACTACCACATTGATGGTTTCACCCTCTGATATCTTCTCCTCTTTCAAAAGCATTGCATAAGCATACACATAATAAACGATCTGAGGTACCAGACGACCAATATTAATGGAGTTGGCGGAAGAAAACTGGAACCCCTTCTCCTCCATTTCTTTTGCCAGCTCTTTGTCCGAGAATATCTTTTTCACGCCGGTCTGGGCATCATCAAAATTACCGTGAATACCCACTACAAAGGTGTTATCCCCTTTTTGTGTCACCATCTGCTTCTCCTGAATAGGACTGACGCCGTTCTTCGGATAAAATACGATGATCCTGGTTCCTTCTACCTCAGCAAAACCAGCAAGCGCAGCCTTTCCTGTATCACCGGAGGTGGCAGTCAGGATTACGATCTCATTCTGAATCTGATTCTTTCTGGCAGAAGTGATCATCAGATGAGGAAGGATGGAGAGCGCCATATCCTTAAAGGCAATGGTGGCACCGTGGAATAATTCCAAATAATAGGTCCCCATGGCCTCCACAAGGGGTGCGATCACTTCCGTGTCAAACTTCTCATCATAAGCACGATGAATACAATTTTTCAATTCTTCTTCTGTAAAATCTGTCAAAAACAGCTTCATCACTTCATAAGCCACTTCCTGATAAGTCATTCCTGACAGTTCCTTTAAAGATTTATCTAAAGAAGGAATATGATCCGGCACAAAAAGACCGCCATCTTCAGCCAGTCCCTTCAGAATCGCTTCTGAAGCCTTTACCATTTTCCCTTTACTTCTGGTACTGCTATATAATACTTCCATCTTTTTCTCCCTTCGTGCAGGTTCCTACCTCCACTGCAACTATGTATTCTAAGAATCGCTGTTTCACTTTGAAACAGCAATTCATTTTAACATATTCTTCTATTCTATGCAATACGGAATTCTTTATTGCCCATAAAATTCGTGTCCTCCATGCTGGAAAAGTAAGGTCAGATTCTCATCAAACCAACGCATATTCTCCTTGTCAGCATACTTTCTGGCAGCAAAATATAAGGCTCCTTTGGAAATATCTTCTCCCGTAAGCGCCCTTTCTACCGCAGTAAGCGTCTCTTCGCTCACTTCTACCTTCCAGATGCTTCCTGATGCGACAGGGGAAAACTGCGTCACGCCTTTGGATTCCTGGAGTACTACTTCTGAAATGGTATCCGGAAAATGTTCACTGTTTACACGATTGAGCACCACATTTGCCACCAGTAATTTCCCATCCTCATCTTCACCGCCTGCTTCTGCCTCAACAATGCGAAGAAGAATATCATAATCCTCTTGAGATAATTCGTACTTTAAGTCCGGTGCTTTTTGTACAAACTTCACCGGCTGCTCCAACATACAATAATCAACCACTCTCTGTCCGGAAGAAGCACGGAATACCATGCCGATGGTTTTTGTCATATCATCAGCCACATAGGACGCATCAATTTTCATCTGAATAGCCGGCTGAACTGCATATTTATTAAAACGTACACAAGTAACGCAAAAGGCTCCTGCAAGCAATAACAGATTTGCCAGCAAAAGCCCACTAATAGCTTTTTTGTACATGCCCTAACAATCCCTTTCTGCATTCCTGCTGTTATTTATTTTATACAGCAAGTCCGATTGTTATGACACCTTGTACTATATTTTTTAATAAGCTCAGTCGCGCCAAACCGTCCCTAAGACTCCACAATCGACTTCTTCGGACACTTCTCCTGACAAATCCCGCATCCAACGCATTTCTCATGGTCAATGATCGCATGAAAATTTTCCACCCTCACCGCATCATTCGGACAATTCTTCACACAAATTCCACACCCTACACAACCAACACTACAAGCTTTCATGGTCACAGGCCCTTTATCTACAGAACTGCATGCCACAACCTGCTTTGCACTGTACGGAATCAGAGAAATCAGCTTCTTAGGACATACCTCAATACACTTTCCGCAGGCTTTGCACTTTTCTTTATCTACAACGGCCACACCATTTTCCACATGAATTGCATCAAAAGGACAAACCTTAGCACAGGTACCATATCCAAGGCAGCCACTATTACAGGACTTGGGTCCTCCTCCGGGCACAAAGCTCATCATTCTACAATCTTCTATACCACAATAGTCATAATCCTGATGCGTTTTCTCACAGTCTCCCTGACAATGAACAAATGCCACCAGCCTCTTACTCTCTTTGGCTTCCACACCCATGATCGCTGCAATCTTCTGCCCTACTTCGTCACCTCCCACGGGGCAGGCATTCACAGGCGCCTCGCCTTTTGCGATTGCAGATGCCAGACCTGCACAGCCAGGAAAACCACAACCACCACAATTATTCCCCGGAAGGGCAGTCAGTACCGCTTCTTCTTTTTCATCCACTTCTACTTTAAATTTGATTCCTGCCACACCCAAGAACAGACCCATGAAGATACCCACAATGCCTACAACCAGTGCAGCGATCAAAATTCCAGTTGCCATATTTACGTCCCCCTTTATAACAACCCGGAAAATCCGCAGAAAGCAATGGCCATCAATCCTGCTGTCAACAAAACTGCGGGCATTCCTTTAAAGGATTCCGGAAAATCATTATGCTCCATCTTCTCCCTAAGACCGGCAAGAATAATAATGGAAATGGTGAAACCAACTGCTGTGGCAAAGCCGTTAACAATACCGGCCAGGATTCCATACTCTTTCTGCACATTGGTCAAAGCCACGCCAAGCACAGCACAGTTGGTAGTAATCAGCGGCAGATATACACCCAAAGCTTCATAGAGGGAAGGGATCGCTTTTCTCAAAAACATTTCTACAAACTGTACCAAAGCAGCAATTACAAGAATAAAAACAATGGTCTGCAGATATTCCACATGGAACTTTTGCAGCACATATTTATAAATAACACCGGACACAGCGCTTGCCAGCGTAATTACAAATATAACAGCTGTTCCCATACCTGCGGCTGTATTGGTCTTCTTAGATACCCCAAGAAAAGGGCATAGTCCTAAAAACTGACTTAATACGACATTACTTACCAGCGAGGAGCTGATCAATATGATAAGTAAATCTTTTACAGATGTCATACTATTTCTCCTCCTTTTCCAAATCCAGGATTTCCAGACTTTCTCCGTTATCGTAAAAACGTCTGCTGCAGCCCTTTTCTTTGCAGTTCAAACAATCCTCACTGCAGCCTGACTGAATCTTACTCACATCTTTTCCCGCTTTCGCACCAGTGATCTTCAGATAATTTTGAAAGGCTGTAAGCGCTGCCAGCACAAAGAAAGCTCCCGGCGCCAGCACAAAGATACCAATCGGGGTAAAGGAATGAGGCATAATGGAATAACCAAATACCGCTCCTGTTCCAAGAAGCTCTCTCACTGCACCGATACAAGTCAATGCAAAAGTAAAACCAAGCCCCATACCGATACCGTCAAACAAGGACGGAATAGGCGGATTAGAATAAGCGTAGCTCTCAGCGCGCCCCAGAATGATACAGTTTACCACGATCAAAGGGATGTACACGCCAAGGGCCTTATTCAGCTCCGGCAAAAAAGCTTCTAAAAGCAACTGTAAAACCGTTACAAAGGAAGCGATGATCACGATAAAGGCCGGAATACGCACTTTATTAGGTATCACCTTTCTGAGCAAGGAAATGATCAGATTACTCATGGCAAGTACCACAGCCGTCGTAGCACCCATTCCCAGACCATTCACAGCAGAAGTCGTCACTGCCAGGGTAGGACACATGCCAAGCATTAATACAAAAGTAGGATTTTCTTTGATCAGACCATTATAGAGTCTTTCGCCAGCTTTATTCATTTGCCGTACCTCCCTTCGTTTCTGCTGCAACATCCATTCCCTTTAATTCCAGAGAAAAGAATTTTAAACCTCCATTTACAGCATTTGTGATCGCTTTCGTTGTTACCGTTGCTCCGCTGATGGCATCGATCTCACTGTCAGACATGCTGCCACTCTTGGTATAAGTAAATGCTTCTGCTTTTTTATTCCGAAACTGCGGAACCAATTCCTCTCCTGCCTTCATGCCTAATCCCGGAGTCTCACTGATTTCCAGAATAGAAATGCCTTTTAAGGTTCCCTCCTTATCAATTCCCAGATATAGCGTGATAACACCTCCATACCCTTCAGAGGTAGCCGCCTCAACCACAAATCCAAGGTGTTCCCCCTTATTCATCGCAAAATAAGCATCTCCAACCGTCACACCTTCGGCTGCAAGTTCTGTCATCCATTCTGCATCCGGCGTATAATTGACTGCAGCGAACTCATCTGCCTCTGCAAATACTGCCTTACATGCCTCTGCAATGGCTTTCTCCTGCTGCAGACGGATTGGCTCCTTGGTCAGTTCATAGACCAACCCCAACACCAAGCCGGAGATCAAAGTGATGGCAAACAGGATCAGGGCATCTTTCAGCATGCTGCGCACATCAGCTCTCTTATCCATGATGTTTCCCTCCTTTTCCAAATGCTTTTGGCCAGGTGATCTTCTCGATCAAAGGCACAAGGAGGTTACCCAAAATAATGGCATAGGAAACACCCTCCGCTGCGGGTCCGAAGATACGGAAAATTCCGGTCATGATCCCCAGAAAGATACCAAACACATACTGCCCCTTGATGGTAATGGGTCTGGTCACATAGTCAGTAGCCATAAAGAAGGCACCAAGCATCAGACCACCTCCTGCAAGCTGGGCAGAAAGATAGGCCGCGTCAAATCCATGCCCTCCAAACAATCCAACAAACAATATAAAACTCACAAGATAGCTTCCCGGTATTCTCAGGTCAATGATACCAAGCAAAATCAAAATACAGGCACCGATCACCAGGGCAATCACTGAGGTCTCACCGATGGTGCCGGCTGTTTTACCAATGACCATATCCATGATGTTTACGCTCTCACCGGCTTTCAACGCTGCCAAAGGGGTAGCACCGGTAAAGGTGTCATATGTAAAATTCGTCATCTGTGCCGGAAAGGAAATCAGAAGAAAACATCTGGCAGCCAATGCCGGGTTCATAAAATTCTGTCCCAGACCGCCAAACAACATTTTTACCACCAAAATCGCAAACACACCACCCATCACGGGGAGCCACCAGGGTACACTGACAGGCAGATTCATAGCCAAAAGCAGGCCGGTTACCACAGCCGAAAGATCGGTTATGGTCATTTTCTTTTTATATAATCCGAACAAAAATTCTGTACCCACAGTGGACGCTACAGACAATAAGATGATCATAAGCGCTCTGGGACCAAAATGATAAATTCCAAATCCGGCAGCCGGTAACAGGGCAATCACTACAGCCATCATAATACCACTTGTCGTCACTTTAGAGCGAATATGGGGATTGGATGATACTTTCAGTAAACTACTCACGTTTCTACCCTCCTATTTCTTTCTCTTAGCCAGAAGTATCTTACGCATAGACTTGATCTCCTGGGTAAGAGGCCTCTTGGCAGGACAGATAAAACTGCAGCACCCACACTCGCAGCACTCCATACCGTCATGCTTCAAAAAAGCCTCCTCTTCAAACCGCTCTGCATCATCAGCCAGCTTGCTGGGAACCACTCTGCCCGGGCACACTTCCACACATCGGCCACAGTTAATACACGGACCAGGTTCCATCATAGACACTTCATCCCTGGTCAATGCCAACAGTGCCGTAGAGGTCTTGGTGGTAGGTACATTCAGATCAAACATGCCAAAGCCCATCATGGGACCGCCGCAGATAATCTTCTCCGGCTCCACTTTAAAACCACCAGCTTCTTCAATCAGATCACTGTAATTGGTACCGATACGCACTCTGAAATTGCGGGGATTTGCCACAGCATCACCCGTCACCGTCACCACACGCTCTATCAAAGGCTTCCCTTGCACCACAGCCCGGTAAACTGCACAAATAGTATCCACGTTGTTTACGATACAGCCCACATCTGCAGGCAGCATAGAAGAATTCACCTTACGCCCTGTCGTCGCATAGATCAGAGTCCGCTCCCCACCTTGAGGATATTTGGTCTTCAAAGCCATGACTGTGATCCGTTTCTCATTCTGGGTCAAAGACCTTAAAAGCTTGATACAATCCGGCTTGTTATCTTCTATGGCGATAATACCTACTGCATGATCAAACAGTTTCAGAATGATCTTAAGTCCTTCAATCAGCTTTTCCGGTTCTTCCATCATCCTGCGGTAATCAGAAGTCAGATACGGCTCACACTCCGCACAGTTGGCGATCACATATTCAATCTTCTCTGGTTCCTTGGGAGATAGCTTTATGTAGGTAGGGAAACCGGCTCCGCCCATTCCAACGATACCGGCATCCTTCACGATATCAATAATCTCCTGCTTTGTAAGTTTTTCTACAGGTGCCACAGGGTAAAACCCAACTTCCTCATACATGCCGTCATTTTCAATGATAATACTGTTGACCATATCTCCCGTCACAACACGTCTCGGCTCAATGGCTTTGACTGTTCCGGAAACGGATGCATAAATAGGTGCAGACACAAAGCCACCGCTTTCTGCGATCATCTGTCCTACACAAACACGATCCCCTTTTTTCACGATTGGTTTGGCTGGTGCTCCTATATGCTGAGATAACGGATAGACCAGGTCACCTTTTGGCAGAACATCCATGATCGGCTTATCCTTGGAAAGCTCCTTGCCGTCGTAGGGATGAATGCCGCCTACAAAAGTTAACTTTGCCATTTTTTTATTTCCTTTCTGAATTCACAGTCGTACTCCATATCTTTACCATAAATTTTACTTTGTTTTTACCAAACTGTCAATCCGCATCCCTAACAAAAAACAGGCACATGTAATACTCTATCTAGGTAAGCATTACATATGCCTGTTATTTTTTTAAAATTCTAAGATCAGAAAATCCGCTCCGGGAATGGTAGCATAATAGGTATGCTCATCAACCCTCTCAAAATCGGAAGGCCTCATAGTCTCTTTAAATACCTTCATATTAACCGCTTCTTTGGTTGTAATCTTTATTTTTTGATCTGCTTCTTTATCAATCACATCACCATTCTGTGTAGTTCTCTGATTTCCTTCATTGTTGAAGACAGAAAGGAAACGGCGACCCTTATCGTCCACAGAAACCAGCCAATGTAAACCATCCACATAACAAGGCATTACCTCAAGGATCAGCTTCTCAACATCATAAGCCAATTGCTCCAAATCCTGGCTTTCCAATATCTTATAATCGGCATTTGCCTTTGCGCGGGCAAATCTGCCTTCCTTTGTGGCATCGATCAGATATTCATATCTGCTTAAGGTTTCATCAGAAGCGTCCTCATAAATAATATCAGCCACATCTCCAAAACGGGAATTGGTCAGAACATGTCCTTCATTACCGTATACCTTCCCATTTCTTGCAAAAAACAGCTTCAGCACATCTTCTACATGACCAAAGAACTCATCTTCTTTCGCACTCAAAGGACTGCTCAGATACTGTCCGCTATGTACTCCAAATTCATGCTGCATGTAAGGATCCGGCAATTCCGGAATATTATACTCCACAGGCAGCACAATGGCAAATGGGATCACAGCCTGCACCCCCTGAATATCCTCTGCTGCACGGATAAAGTTCTTCTTGGTCTGTCCATATTCAGACAGGGTAAAGTCCTTCATATCTGTATAACTGCAATACAAGCCCCATTCCTCAGAAAGGTAGTCTGCACCACTCATGAGAGAATGATAATAAATTCG
>JAZSFW010000270.1:0-5883 GCA_045532445.1 Acetatifactor sp.
GGAATTTATCGATGCTATCAAAGAGTTAACCGTATTAGAGTTAAATGAATTAGTAAAAGCTTGTGAAGAAGAGTTCGGCGTATCTGCAGCAGCAGGTGTTGTTGTAGCAGCAGCTGGTCCTGCAGTAGAAGTTGAAGAGAAGACCGAGTTCGACGTAGAACTGACCGAGGTTGGTTCTGAGAAGGTTAAGGTTATCAAGGTTGTTCGTGAAGTAACTGGCCTTGGTCTGAAGGAAGCTAAGGATGTTGTTGACAACGCTCCTAAGACCATCAAAGAAGCTGCTTCCAAGGAAGAGGCTGAAGAGCTTAAGAAGAAACTGGAAGAGGTTGGCGCTAAGGTTACCCTTAAATAAGTCGATTTACCAAGACTTGAAAATCTCAGGTCGCTGTGCATTGCACGGCGGCCTGTTTTTCTGCAAAGGGACGCACGTATGGGTGGGGAAACGAGAGCACTTTGGCAGTACATGATAAAAAAATGACTGCTTAGTGTCGAAAATCAATTTGATATCTTGTGCCATGAGAAAGAAGCAGGCCGTCTGTGAGGTGGATGCAGAGGATGCAGGTGTTGGGGTCTGCTTCGTTGGTGTGGCCGTTATGGTACCATTCGGCAAAAGCGGCACGTAATTTGCCAGCAATTTCTTCGTTTTTCTTGTCCAATATATGCCCCAAATTTTCGCCAACGCCATGTGCAGTAAACCAATCACCGCAGATTGCTACCACAGGATTCCTCTGTATTTGTTTCATCTTGTTGGAAAGAGCATATGTAACCACATAAAAAGCCCCGTCTTCATAATAACTGTTTACTGTACGAACCTGAGGCATATCTCCATCCAAAGTCGCAAGCGCAATCAAAGAATCATGCCCAAATCTTTCTTTCATAATTTCCTGAGCCTCTTTCGGAAACCCTTCCTTCATATTCTGCCTCCTTGTTTATTCTTTGCATACTAAAACAATAATTTGCTTAATTTTTTAATTATTATACTATGTGAAATTAACGTTGTCAAATCTGCAAACAATCAACCTACTTTCAATTAATTATACCTGACACCATTTGTTTCCATATTATTTGTGTGTAATTTTTGGAGAATGGCCAAGCAACAGCAAGAGGGAAGGCGGCAGGGAGGGACGGGAATGGAGGCGGTGGTTTGACATATTCAAGGGCATTAGAGTTTCTTAGTGTTTACAAAGCCGGAAAATGAAGTGTTAAAGAAAACAGCACAACATGTTTGAGCGCGGAGCGCGAGTTTTGTGCTGTTTTCTTTGCTCTTAACTTCTTTTTCCGGTTTTGTAAACACTTAGAAACTCTTATATCCTTGAAACTGCAAACCACCGCCTCCATTCCCGTCCCTCCCTGCCGTCTCCCCTCTTGCGTCCCTTGCCCATCCCCGAAAAATTGATCCAAACACTACCGGAAACAAATTTCCTGAATTTTTGGAAAAATTTCCTTGACGCGGGACAAATTATGTGTTACTATAGACAATGCACTATTGTGGAAAGGTATGCAATTTGTAGACATAAGTTGATGAAATACCGACGCAAATAGGTTTTAAATCTGAAAGAACGGGGTGAAATGTCAATGAAAAAAAACAGAATACGTCCAATTGCGAACTGCAAGAATATGCGTATGAGTTATTCACGACAAAAAGAGGTTTTAGAGATGCCCAACCTGATTGAGGTTCAAAAGGACTCCTATCAGTGGTTTTTAGACGAAGGCTTAAAAGAAGTTTTCGATGATATCTCTCCGATCGCGGACTATAGCGGTTCCTTAAGCCTTGATTTCGTGGGCTTTGAGCTGTGTAAAAAGGATGCGAAGTATACGATAGAAGAGTGTAAGGAAAGAGATGCCACCTATGCGGCACCCCTTAAAGTTAGAGTACGCTTGTATAATAAGGAGAAAGAAGAGATCAGTGAACATGAGATCTTCATGGGAGATATGCCGCTTATGACTGAGACAGGCACCTTTGTAATTAATGGTGCAGAGCGTGTTATCGTCAGCCAGCTGGTTCGTTCTCCGGGTATCTATTATGCTGTCGGTCATGATAAGATTGGTAAGAGACTGTTCTCCAGCACCGTCATCCCGAACCGTGGTGCATGGCTTGAGTATGAGACGGATTCCAATGATGTTTTTTATGTGCGCGTAGACAGAACCCGTAAAGTGCCCATTACTGTACTGATCCGTGCCCTTGGTGTTGGCACCAATGACGAGATCCGTGAGTTGTTTGGTGATGAGCCCAAGATTGAAGCAAGCTTTTCCAAGGACACTGCTGAGAATTATCAGGAGGGTCTGTTAGAGTTATATAAGAAGATTCGTCCCGGAGAGCCTTTGAGTGTAGAGAGCGCGGAGTCTTTGATCAATGCAATGTTCTTTGATCCCCGCAGATATGATCTGGCTAAGGTGGGCAGATACAAGTTCAATAAAAAGCTGATGCTGCGTAACAGAATCAGAAATCAGGTGCTGGCTGCAGATGTGGTGGATCCTTCCACCGGTGAGATTCTGGCACAGGCAGGCACAAAGGTGACAAAGGAGCTGGCTGACAATATTCAGAATGCAGCAGTACCTTGTGTTTACATTGAAACAGAAGAGAAGAATATCAAAGTATTGTCCAATATGATGGTTGATCTGACACACTACGTGGACTGCAATCCCAGAGAGCTGGGCATTACGGAGTTGGTTTATTATCCTGTTCTTGCGAAGATTTTGGAAGAGTACAGTGATGATCCTGAGAAATTGGCAGAAGTCATCAAGAAGAATGTATATGAACTGGTTCCGAAGCATATTACCAAGGAAGATATTATTGCTTCCATTAACTATAACATCCATCTGGAATATGGCCTGGGCAATGATGATGATATCGACCATTTGGGCAACAGACGTATCCGTGCAGTGGGTGAGCTTTTACAGAACCAGTATCGTATCGGTCTGTCCAGAATGGAGAGAGTGGTACGTGAGCGTATGACAACACATGATTCTGAGGATATTTCTCCCCAGTCTCTGATCAATATTAAGCCTGTCACAGCTGCTGTGAAAGAGTTCTTTGGTTCTTCACAGTTGTCCCAGTTCATGGATCAGAACAATCCGCTGGGTGAGTTGACGCATAAGAGACGTTTATCTGCATTGGGTCCCGGTGGTCTGTCACGAGACAGAGCAGGTTTCGAGGTTCGAGACGTTCATTATTCCCACTACGGAAGAATGTGTCCTATTGAGACTCCTGAAGGACCAAACATCGGTCTGATCAACTCTTTGGCAAGCTATGCCCGTATCAATGAGTATGGTTTTGTGGAGGCTCCTTATCGTGTGATCGATAAGACTGATCCTGCCAACCCTCGTGTTACGGAAGAAGTTGTATATATGACTGCTGACGAAGAAGATAATTACCATGTAGCACAGGCGAGTGAAGCCCTTGATGCAGAGGGACATTTTGTCCGTAAGTCTGTATCCGGTCGTTATCGTGAAGAGACACAGGAATATCCCAGATCTGCATTTGATTATATGGACGTGTCTCCTAAGATGGTATTTTCCGTGGCGACAGCATTGATTCCTTTCCTTGAGAATGATGACGCGAACCGTGCCCTGATGGGATCCAACATGCAGCGTCAGGCAGTGCCCCTTCTGACCACAGAAGCTCCTGTAGTTGGTACTGGTATGGAAGTAAAAACTGCTGTTGACTCCGGCGTGTGTCAGGTAGCCAGAAAAGACGGAACCATAACCTATGTATCTTCCAGTGTGATCCGCATCGCATATGATGATGGAGAGAAGGAAGAATTCCATCTGACCAAATTTGCAAGAAGCAATCAGTCCAACTGTTACAATCAGAAACCCATCGTATGCAAGGGTGACCATGTTGTGGCCGGTCAGGTGATCGCAGACGGTCCTTCCACGAAGGATGGTGAGCTTGCCCTTGGTAAGAATCCTTTGATCGGATTTATGACCTGGGAAGGTTACAACTACGAGGACGCAGTTCTCTTAAGTGAAAGATTGGTGATGGATGATGTTTATACATCTGTCCACATTGAAGAATATGAAGCAGAAGCACGTGATACCAAGCTGGGACCTGAGGAGATTACCCGCGATGTTCCCGGTGTAGGTGATGACGCGCTGAAGGATCTGGACGACAGAGGTATCATCCGCATCGGTGCCGAGGTTCGTGCAGGTGATATTCTGGTAGGAAAGGTTACTCCTAAGGGAGAAACAGAGCTGACTGCAGAAGAAAGATTGTTGCGTGCAATCTTTGGTGAGAAGGCAAGAGAAGTAAGAGATACTTCCCTGAAGGTGCCCCATGGTGAGTATGGTATCGTTGTAGATGCCAAGATCTTTACCAGAGAAAATTGTGATGAATTATCTCCTGGTGTGAATCAGGCGGTTCGTATTTATATCGCACAGAAGAGAAAGATTTCCGTCGGTGATAAGATGGCAGGTCGTCATGGTAACAAGGGTGTTGTTTCCCGCGTGCTGCCTGTAGAAGATATGCCTTATCTGCCCAATGGACGTCCTTTGGATATCGTGCTGAATCCTTTGGGTGTACCTTCCCGTATGAATATCGGTCAGGTGCTTGAGATTCATCTTTCTCTGGCTGCAAAAGCCCTTGGCTTTAATGTGGCTACACCTGTATTTGACGGTGCAAACGAGGATGATATCATGGATACTCTGGATCTTGCTAACGATTATGTAAATCTGGAGTGGGAAGAGTTTGAAGCAAAGCACAAAGAAGAACTGCTTCCGGAAGTGGTAGAATATCTCTATGAGAATAGGGAACACAGAAAGCTCTGGAAGGGCGTTCCTATTTCCCGTGACGGTAAAGTGCGTCTCCGCGACGGACGTACCGGTGAGTATTTTGATAGTGCTGTTACCATTGGACACATGCATTATCTGAAGCTCCATCATCTGGTAGACGATAAGATCCATGCCCGTTCTACCGGCCCGTACTCCTTGGTTACCCAGCAGCCTCTGGGTGGTAAGGCACAGTTTGGTGGACAGCGTTTCGGAGAAATGGAAGTTTGGGCACTGGAAGCTTACGGTGCATCTTACACACTGCAGGAGATCCTGACAGTGAAGTCCGATGATGTGGTAGGTCGAGTAAAGACTTATGAAGCAATTATTAAGGGAGATAACATTCCTGCTCCCGGAATTCCTGAGTCCTTTAAGGTACTCCTTAAAGAGCTGCAGGCACTTGGTCTCGATGTAAAGGTACTTCGCGAAGACCAGACTGAAGTGGAGATCATGGAAAATATCGATTACGGCGATACCGACTATCGTTTCGAGATGGAAGGTGACCGCAGGTACAATGATATGGACAGTGAGTCACTTGGAGAGATGGGTTATCAGAAGCAGGAGTTCGACGAAGACAGCGGCGAACTGATAAGTGCTGATGACGATGACCTGGATATGGATGATTATGATGACGGCTTCGATGGAGAAGACGATGAATTCTAATATGGAAGGGAGTGCCATATATGTCAGAAACAATGAGTGCAAACTACCAGCCGATGACATTTGATGCCATTAAGATTGGATTAGCTTCACCGGATAAGATACGTGATTGGTCTCACGGAGAGGTGTTAAAGCCCGAGACCATTAACTACAGAACCTTAAAGCCTGAAAGGGAAGGTCTGTATTGTGAAAAGATCTTTGGACCCAGCAAGGACTGGGAATGTCATTGTGGTAAATACAAGAAAATCAGATATAAAGGTGTAGTCTGCGATAGATGTGGCGTTGAAGTAACCAAGGCCAGCGTCCGCAGAGAGCGTATGGGACATATCGAGCTGGCAGCTCCGGTTTCCCACATCTGGTATTTTAAGGGAATACCCAGCCGCATGGGTCTGATCTTAGATCTGTCCCCCAGAGTACTGGAGAAGGTTCTGTATTTTGCATCTTATATCGTACTGG
>JAZSFW010000280.1:0-7327 GCA_045532445.1 Acetatifactor sp.
GTTGGATATACTCATATAGGACATGGCAGCAAGATCCTTGAGTGGCGTGTCCAGATAATAGAATTCATGAATGTGCTTTATTGTTCTTTCTATTTTTTCGATCTTATCTGCCTTTAAAGAATTCATTTCTGTGCAATCTTCCTCACGGCAAATAGAACCGATGATTTTCAGTAAATCCGAAAAATAAAGGATATCATATTCTCCGTTTGCCTGAGAATAACTTTGGTACATATCATAAAAATAGGAGAGATATTTCTCTGAAGTTTCTTTGCTGAATAGTTTGAGCTCGTCAAACAGTGGTTCCGCATTCTCACCGTTACTGATCAGAAACTCTACTTGATAATATTCTGTATTTTCGCTTAAAGTGTAAGTTTTGTAAAAAGATTTATATGGAAGGTACATCATATTACCTTCCTCTGCGATAAACGTCCTTCCGGAATACTCGAATCGGTGACCGCCCTTTAGATAAAAAATGAAACTGTCGCAATTTCTGCCGGCTACGGTATAGGTCGGCAGTGGAAAGGTTCGATAAACCAATCGTTTGATATCTATTTCCATATTCATATCAGTATGTACCCCCTTGTTTGAAGTATATCACAGAAAAAACTTTGTTTATACAATTACGATTTTGTACAAATAAAAGTATTATTTTGTTTATTCTACCAGAAAAATTTCCGTGATACAATACAAAAAAATACAAATGTGGAGGTTTGTAGATTGGGCAGAAGAAAAATGAATGTTTTATTGATCGGTGATTCCATACGGCTCTTTTATGAAAAAGATGTACAGGAACGGCTTGAAAAAGACTACAAAATATATGCTCCGGAAGAAAATTGTCGTTTTTCGTCCTATGTGCTAAACAGCCTTAGGTTTTGGCTGGAAGCCTATCCTACGCCTGATATCATTCATTTCAATGCAGGATTGTGGGATACTGCGATTCTCTATAAGGAGGATGGATGTTTTACGGATATTGATACTTATGTGGCGTATATGAAAAAGGTTCTTCGAGTATTGAAAAGTACAGGAGCCGAAGTGATATTTGCGACCACAACGCCTGTCAGCGATGAGAAGGTTAACCTCGCAGGCCCCATGCCCCCTGCCCATAGAAATGAAGACATCATCCGCTATAACGCAGCGGTGCTTAATGCTTTTCAAGGGGAAGATATCTACATCAATGATCTGTTTTCCCTCATGTATGCGGATAAAGAAAAGTATCTGAGTGAAGATATGATCCATCCCAATGAGGAGGGGATTGAACTTCTTGGCAAAGCTGTGGCTGAGGCAATTCGAAAGTGTCCGGTTACTGAATCCTCTCATTTTGGTGAAAAGAGATCTAAAATAGAATTCTGTGAAAAGACCATTCAATAACATAAAAAATTACAAGGAGAATTCGATTATGAAAACAGTAAATGGGGTTTTTCTTTCCAGAAATACAAACAATTGCAAGGTTGTAATCGCTGAAGATTTTTCTATTGTGGAAAAAACGGCGGCAGAGGAGTTGGTATGTTATTTTGAAAAGTCACTGGGTTTAAAGCTTCCCATCGTATCCGAAAAAGAAGCAGAAGGAAAATGTATTTACGTGGGTCAGACTGCCTATGCCAAGACGGCCGGTGCAGTGGGCAGCTCCAAGGAGAACTGGATCATCAAGATGCATGAGGGAAACCTCATTCTGACGGGCGGTAAAGAAAAACGTGACCGAGGTATTATCTATGCAGTATACCATTTCCTTGAGGATATCGTAGGAGTCAGGTGGTGGAATCCCTATGAAGAAGATGTTTTGACGTTGGATGAACTGGTTTTGGCTGATGATTTTTACAAAGAAGGAACGCCGTATTTTTCTTATCGAAAGGCATATATGGATCATTCTGCCGGAGTAGAAGCATTTCCTCATATTGTAAGGACTCGTATGAATGTGGTATCTGCCATCGATGATGGGATAACGCAAGGAGCCTATGACCCGGATGTCAGAAAATACGGTGAGATCATGCACATGGGAAGACCTCATCATGTCCATACCATGGGGAAATATTTCCTGGCTGAGCAATATTATGAGGAGCATCCGGAGTGGTGGGCATGGAACAAGATCCAGAAAAAGCGTATGAGCAATGGCCATTACTGTTTTTCCAATGAGAGCTTTTTTGAGAACTTGCTTGGAAGACTGCTTGCTTACATAAAAGAAGATGTGGAGCTTTCTGAAAAGACCGGCGTGGAATTGCCTTGCTTTTATTCTCTTTCTCCGGATGACCTGTCAGAGAGTTGTTTCTGTGAGTGTGATGAATGTTCGAAGATTATTAAAGAGTCCGGATATAGCGGATATGTGATTCGCTTTGTAAACAGGGTAGCCAGAGAAGTTTATAAGCAATATCCTTTCGCTAGGATTGAGACCTTGTCTTATGCAAATTTCCTGGAGCCGCCCAAGGATGAAACCGTACCTGAAAAGAATGTGATCATAAGGCTTGCAGATGTTTTTGAAGATGTTTCCAAGGGATTCGAGGCGAAAAGCAATGCAACATATCTGCGCAGGCTCAAATCCTGGTCTGCATTATGCGCAAAGTCCGGAAGTGGTCTCTATATATGGGAATATTTATATAACATTCGGACCAATTATCCCTTACCCATATTTGACCGGGTCAAGAGTACAATCCGCGGATTTAAAGACTATAACGTAGAAGGAATCTTTGTGGAAACCGAACAAGGTATGGCGGACTTTTGGGAGCTGAATAAATATATGCTCAGCCACCTGATGGAAGATCCCGATGCGGATGAAAATGCCCTGTTAGAAGATTTTACGGATCGTTATTACGGAAAAGCCGGAAAATATGTGCGGGAATATTACAAAGTCTTAAGAGAAGGATTGGATAGAAACCCCGTTCATGTATTGTGTTGTCTTGAGGGAAGCCCGTTTAATTATCTGGATCTGGAGACGGTTACCAGAGGAACGGAGATCCTGGATAAGGCAATGGAAGTCATAAAGGATGAACAGCCTTACAGAGCAAGAGTAAACTGGGTGCGCAAACCTCTGGATGCAGTAATCCTTTGGAAATATTTTGATTTCCGGAAGCAGGCTGCCGACCAAGGAAAAAGCTTTTGCTTTGATCACGGAATTTTGAAACAGCGCATTACAGCAGCTCTTGAGGAGTTTGGGAAAACTCCTGCCGGCAAGTTCATGACCCAAAGTATCGAAGCAGAAATCACCTATTTTAATAATCTTTCTGATACGGAGGTTGTTTTTGATATCCCGGAAATGCTGTCCGATGTAAGAAAAGAAGATATTTATCAGTTCCCCATGAATCGTATGATCAAGTTTGTGCAAAAAAATCTGCAAAGGATTTATGGATACACGGGAGTTGAGGATGAGAAAGCAGCCTGCGAAAAGGTTATGAAGCTTAGCCGCGATACCGGAACCGGATTTGGGTGGGACTATGAGATGGTTCCCACTTCCAGGGATGCTGCGTTAAAGCAGCCAATTCGATTCATACTCCATCAGGGAACAGAGGTACGTGAGCAAATCAGCCTGTATAAAGAAGATTTGAGCCATGATGCTTACAAGATTTATAAAATCGGAACCATATCCGGAATCAAAGACGATCCTTATACAAGAGTTGCCTTGTTTGAGATCGGAAATGTTTCCATCAATCTTTCCGGCCTTGCAGTAACCTTCCCCATGGACGAATGCGATGTGTATCTTTCCATGAGATTTACCGGTGAGCTGTACGGTGGGAAGAAGGAAGAGGAAAATGCGATCTATTTCGAACGGATGATTGTGGTTAGAAAGAAGTAAAGAGGAAGTAAACATGATGAAGTATGATGTTGCTGTATGCGGGGGCGGATTTGCCGGAATTTCAGCAGCCCTTGCCGCCGCCCGTGAAGGTAAAAAGGTAGTCCTTTTTGAAAAAGAGTATATGTTAGGCGGTTTGGGTACCGCAGGTCTGGTTACCATATATCTTCCCCTGTGTGACGGTTATGGGCATCAGGTGTCCTTTGGAGTTGCCGAGGAGTTGTTAAAACTTTCAATTACCTACGGCGCGGAGGGCAGTTATCCGGAGAACTGGCTTGATCATATTGGTACAAGGACAGAAAAGGATAAGCGCTATTTGGTGCAGTATAACCCACAAATCTTTGCGATTCTGGCTGAGAAACTGTTGATGGAAGCAGGTGTGGATATTCTCTACGGAAGCTATGTGGTAGATGTACAGGTGGAGGAACAGCGGATCAAGAATCTTTTCGTTGAGAATAAGTCGGGAAGATGTGCCTGCGAAGTTACCTCTGTTGTGGATGCCACGGGAGATTGCGATATTGCCAAATTTGCCGGTGTTCCCACCAAAACCTTTCAGCAGGGAAATGTTCTGGCAGCATGGTATTACGGTACCGGTTTGGAGGGCTACAAGCTTCATATGGTAGGTGCCAGTGACATTCCGGAGGAAGAACGTACAGGAAAAGAAGCTGAACCTTTGATTGCCCGTCGTTTTACCGGGCTTGACGGAAAAGAGCTTTCCGAAATGGTTTGTCTTTCCCATCAGGCAACGCTCAATCATTGGCTGAAAAAAAGGGAGAGCAATCCGGATGAAGTGATCTCCACTATCGCAACCATACCGCAGATCCGTATGACCAGAAAGATTGTGGGAGAATATGAGCTTGCCCACACCGAAGAGCATACTTTTTTTGAGGACTCCATCGGCATGGTCTCCAACTGGAAGAAGCGCGGCCCCGTTTACGAAGTGCCTTTCAGAACACTTTACAACAAAGAAATGAAGAATCTGATCACAGCAGGACGCTGTACCTGCGTGAATGAAACCTTGTGGGATGTGATGCGGGTGATTCCCTGCTGCGCTGTTACCGGTCAGGCGGCAGGAACAGCAGCTGCTATGACGGATGATTTTTCTATGTTGGATGTTGCGAAGCTTCAGCAGAGGTTAGAGGAAAACAGTGTTGTACTACACGAAAAAGATTTGGGGAGGGAATCTTTATGAATGGAAAGGTCTCTTTAGCAGAGGTGATAAAGGCTTTTGCAGCAATTGAAGGGGAAGATGCGTTGGTCACAGATTCCAAGATGACGGCATATCTTTTGGATCACTGTGAGATCATTTTTACGCCCGAAAATCGATTTTTTTGTCTGACGGATGTTGCGGAACCCAATATGGTTGCCCAGAATGTGATCAGAGAAAGATTTCGAACAGAATTTGAGTCGTTGAAAGAAGAATTGCCGGAGCAGGCAATGAAGGCGCAGGCATTTCAAATGTTTATAGACTTTGGTCATACCAGCCCCAACTGGAAAGAGATCTTGGATTTGGGGTTTGTAGGGCTGAGGAAACGTGCAGAAAATTATGCGGCAAAAGAAGAGGAACCATCCAAAAAGCGTTTTTATGAGGCTGTTGTGAGAGTCTATGATGCCTCTGAGCGGTTTATACATCGCGTGATCGACAAGGCTTTGGCGGAAGGCAGGATGGAAATTGCACAGAGTCTTAAGAAGCTTTTGACTGCGGCACCTCAGACCATGTACGAGGCCATGCAGATGCTGTTCCTGTATTATACCCTGCAGCATTCGGCAGAGGGGACTTTGATCAGGACTTTCGGAAGAGTGGATCAGTTTTTATATCCCTTCTACTGTCAGATGGATCAAAAGGAGGCGGCTTTGCTGGTACGTGATTTTATAACGGAGCTGAACAGTCACAGGATAAGAGCTAATCAGCCTTTCTCTCTGGGAGGGACGGACAAAGACGGAAAGGATCAGATCAATGCGCTTTCGTATGTCTTTTTGGATGCGTATAAGGAGCTGAACCCTGATAGGGTTAAAATTCATATTTTGTGCTCAGATCATATGCCGGAAGCATTTTTAAAATCTGCAATGGCTGGTGTGAGAGACGGTGCCAACAGCCTGATGTTTATGGGGGATAGTACTATTAAGAAGTCCCTTTTGAGAATGGGAATTCAGGAAGAGGATGTTACGGATTATCATGTGGATGGATGTTACGAATGCGGTGGTTTTGGAGAGTTGACTAGCCCTACCACTGCCAGGATCAACATTGCCAAGGCGGTGGAACTTGCATTGAACAATGGTCAAGATGTGTTGACTGGCTATCAGATCGGTTTGCCGGTTACGGAGAAGGCACAAACCTTCGAGGCATTTTATCAGGAGTTTTTGCGGCAGCTGAGTTATATTTGTGACTACACCAAACACTACAGTTATCAGATGGAAACCTTGTATCCACGTCTCCATGCAGGACCTCTGTTTTCGTCCACTTATCCTTTGTATATGGAAAATGGTAAGGATGTTTATACGGATTTTGGTGCCAAATACAATAACACCTCCATCGTAGGAAGCGGCCTGGCAACAGCGGTGGATTCCCTTATGAGTGTCAAAAAGATTGTTTATGACGATAAGCGGATGTCTCTTCAAGCGTTGAATGAGCTTATGAAAAATAACTGGGAGGGACAGGAAGTTCTTCGCACCACTGTCAGGAATAAATTCCCTAAGTTTGGTATGGGTGACCGGGAAGTGGACCAGTATGCGTCAGATATCGTAGATTTCCTTGCCCGGCAGATTAACCATGTACCGAATGCCAAGAACGGAATCTACCGACTGGGAATGTTCTCTATTGATTGGAGATGGGAGTTTGGGGAAGGGCTTGCAGCGACCCCTGACGGCAGACTGGCAGGAGAAACCATATCCTTGAATGCGGGAGCTTCCTTTGGGGCTGACAGAGAGGGGGCAACGGCTCATATTCTTTCCGTGACGGCTGTGGATGCCACGCAGACACCCACCGCGACGGTATTGGATCTGGATATGCACTATTCTGCTGTGAAAGGGCAAAACGGTCTCAAAGCTTTGTGTGCAACGTTAAAGACTTTTTTGGATAACGGTGGTTTTGCTGTTCATTACAATATTTTGAACGCAGATGTCCTCAGTCAGGCTCAGAAGACACCGGAAGATTTTCCGAATCTTCAGGTGCGTGTATGCGGTTGGAATAGTTTGTTTTCACACCTCAGTAAAAAAGAGCAGGATGAGTATATCGCCCGTGCGCAGAGTGAGTAACAGTAGAGAGAAGGAGGAATGCATGATATGTATAAAATCAGTCTGAACGGTACCTGGAAAATGACGGGTGCGGGATTTGAATGTCTGGGAGAGGTTCCCGGCTCGGTTTACTCTTTTTTGTTGGATAATCAATTGAGGGAAGATCCCTTTTATCGACAGAATGAGTTGGAAGCCTTTGATCTGATGAAGCAGGAGTATACTTTTTCCAGGAAGTTTGTATGGGAACCAACGAAAGACAAGGTGCTGCTTCACTGCGATGGACTGGATACTTTGTGTGATATTTATATCAATGGT
>JAZSFW010000145.1:0-5647 GCA_045532445.1 Acetatifactor sp.
TCCATTGATACCATTGCCGGTCGCATGCGGGAGCTGGTTGCAGCAGAAGGGGTGGAGATAGAGGAGCGGGCGCTTCGTTATATTGCCAAGGTGGCAGACGGTTCCATGCGTGATGCGCTGAGTCTTTTGGACCAGTGTATTGCTTTTCACCTGGGGTATGAGCTGACCTATGATAAGGTGCTGGACGTGCTGGGTGCTGTGGATACCCAGGTGTTCAGTGAGCTTCTTCGTTTTGTGCTGAAACGAAATGTAAAGGGCTGTGTGTCGCTTCTGGAACAGATTGTAATGCAGGGGCGTGAACTGACGCAGTTTGTGACAGATTTCACCTGGTATCTGAGAAATCTGATGCTGGTACAGTCCTCGGATGATCTGGAAGATGTGATCGATATGTCCTCAGACAATCTGGCGAGGCTTAAGGAAGAGGCGGGGCTTATTGAAATGGATCAGATCATCCGCTATATCCGGATTTTCAGCGAATTGTCCGGACAGATCAAGTATGCTTCCCAGAAACGGATTCTGATAGAGATCGCATTGATCAAGCTTTGTAAGCCTGCCATGGAGACGAACCAGGAAGCACTTTTAGATCGAGTGAGAGAGGTGGAAGAGAAGCTTGAAAATGGTGTGATCGTCTCGGCTGAAGGGGATTTTGGCAGCAGGGATGGATTTTACAAAGAAGAGCCGAAGGCTATAAGTGAGCACAAGGCACCGATTCCGAAAGCAGTTCCGGAAGATATCAAGGAGATCGTAGCAAAGTGGCCGTCCATTGTAGGGAATGCGCCTAATCCCATGAAGCAGTATTTAAAGACTGCCAGGCTGAGTCTGGGGGCAGACAACAAGCTTTTGATGGTACTGGAGGATGGACTTTCAAGCGATTACTTTACCCAGCATTCCCAGAACAAAGAAATGCTTACAAGGATGCTTTCTGATTTTTCCGGCAAAGAAGTAGAAGTGGTGATCCAGACAGTCACCACAAGGCAGGAATTTGAACAGAATTATGTTGATCTTTCCAAGATCATTCATATGGAAATAGAAGAGGAGGAATAACACTATGGCAAAGCGTGGTGGATATCCGGGTGGCATGATGCCCGGCAATATGAATAATTTAATGAAGCAGGCTCAGAGGATGCAGCGTCAGATGGAGGAGGGCCAGAAGGAGCTGGAGACCAAAGAATTTACTGCGGCAGCAGGCGGCGGAGCTGTGGAAGTAACGGTTAATGGCAAGAAAGAAATTGTTCGGGTGAAACTTACTGAAGAGGTTGTGGATCCGGATGATATTGAGATGCTGCAGGATTTGATCGTGGCAGCTACCAATGAAGCGCTTCGTCAGGCTGAGGAGGCAGGCGCAGCACTGATGGGCAAGATGACCGGCGGACTGGGAGGAGGCTTTCCCTTCTAATGGAGCTTTACAGCGGACATATTAACAAATTAATAGAGGAGCTGGCGGCTTTGCCCGGAATTGGCAACAAGTCTGCCCAGCGGCTGGCCTTTCACCTAATCAATATGCCAGGAGACAAAGTGAACCGTCTGGCCAATGTGATCATGGAAGCCAAAGCAAATGTACGGTACTGCAGCCAGTGCTATACCCTGACAGACAAGGAAATATGCCCTGTCTGTGCCAATGCAAACCGTAATCATAAGATGATCATGGTGGTGGAAAATACCAGGGATTTGGCGGCTTATGAGAAAACGGGCAAATATGAAGGGGTATATCATGTGCTGCACGGGGCGATTTCTCCCATGCTGGGGATCGGTCCCAATGACATTAAACTGAAAGAATTGATCGAGCGGCTGAAGGAAGATGTGGAAGAGGTGATCATAGCCACCAATTCCAGTTTGGAGGGTGAGACCACTGCCATGTATATCAGTAAACTCATTAAGCCTGCAGGCGTAAAGGTCACAAGGATCGCCAGCGGCGTTCCCGTAGGCGGTGATCTGGAATACATTGATGAGGTCACTTTGCTTCGGGCCTTGGACGGCAGAGTGGAGTTATAAAGCTCTTGCAAAATGAGTCGAAATGTTTTGAAATTTTAACGACAAGAAATACTAAAATACCTCGCGCACCGGTGTTATATTGATAAAAAACGGTGTGGGAGGTATTTTTATATGGATTTACCTAAAAATATTACGCAAATTGGAGAATCAGACCAGCGCTGCAAAGTATATGTGGAGGATTATGTGATCTCCTATATGAAACAAATGAACAGACAGGCGGAAGAATACAACTCCGCTGTGGCATTGTACGGTGTGCGGAAAGAGGAAGATGATATTTCCTATGTATTCCTATATGGAGCAGGTAAAATACATTCTATTCAGAAAGCGGTGCGCCATCTTTCCCAGGCGCAGAATCAGGAGATTGAGAAACTAAGGAAAAGTTTTTTTGCACAGTATCAGTTTTTGGGATATTGGATGGTGGATGGAGAAATGATAGAAGGTTTCCATATCTGTGAGCAGGGAACCTGCAGATACATAAATGGCTATGCCTGCTTTTATGAAAAAAATGATCTGATGCTGGCGTACATGCTGGATTCCCGTAAGGAAGAGGTTGCGCCGGAAAGTGTGGATCAGGAAAAATATGAAAGAGTCAAACAGCGCCAGGAGGAAAGACGCGCCCAATACAGAGCAAAAGAGGAGGAAGGGAAACGGAGCGTTTTCACAAGTCAAACTGTTCAAAACAAACAGAAGGAAGCAGAGAGCGAAGAAACCGGAAAAACCATAAAAAAAGCCGGTAGTTCTTTGAAAATAATGAGAGTTGCTGTGGCGGGGCTGTTCCTTTTGTTGTGTATCTTGGGAATATCCGGCCTAAATCAGTCCTATAGCATGGAAGACATTCAGGCGGCAGCAAGAAAACTGATCACAGAGTTTACGGAGCAAAAGCTGCCCGATGCAGATACAGAACCGGAAATGGAAGGACAAGTCAACACCCTGGTTGCGGAGGACAAGCTGGCAGACGCTATCATACAGGAAAATATGGTGAAACAGGAAACAGTGCCTGACCAGCAAACACAGCCGGAGCCGATACCGGAACAACAGCCACAGCCAGCTCCGTTGCCTGAACAGCAGATACAGCCGGCTCCAGAACCTGAGCAGCAGCCTGCCCCGGTGCCTGACCAATCAGCTCAAATCACCCAGGAATCAACCAGCCAGACACAAGCCCCGGTGTCCTACACAATAAAAAAAGGAGACACCCTCACCGCGATCAGCCTTCAGGTCTACGGCACAGATATCAAAGTAAAAGAAATTTGCGAACTCAATAACATCAAAAACCCAGACAATATTCGCTTCGGCCAAAAAATTCTACTTCCTTAATTGCAAAAATGTGGTATAATGTCCGTACAGGGCAGAGCCAAGTGGTTAAGAATGAAGCCGCCCGAGCTTGCTCGTGCGGCTTCATTCTTAACCATTTGGCGAGCGAAGCGACCTCGAAAATGCTTTGGTATTTTCGAGGCTCTGCCCGTCAATTGTAAAGCCCCTTTTCTTAAGGTGCTTTATGCTCGTCCCTTTGCGCTCCCTATTTTAGGCATCCCCACAAAACAAAAAAACGAGGTCCATTCCCTATGACACAAACACGCACCCCCCATAAAACAAAATCAAGACCCCAAGGCTCAGTGGATTACAAAGATAAAATCCGCCGTCATCGTTTGAATGGTGCCCTGATCAGTATCCTGATCATTCTCACCCTTTCTATTTTTGGTGTCCTGTTTTTTGTCCAATACAACAACCACATTTATACCTCCTACGACATTATGGCCACCACAGAGCGCCCAAGCGTACAAGATGCCAGGGACGTCCGCCTTGGCAGTACCGTTCTCACTTATAGTAAGGACGGCGCTCATTGTACGGATGTCAAAGGAAATGTGCTGTGGAACCAGACTTATGAGATCCAGGACATTTTGTTGGATGTTTGTCAGAATGTTGCTGCCATTGCCTCCTATAACGGCAGAGATGTCTATGTGGTTAGCTCTGAAAAAATACTGGGATCTTTTACCACCAATCTGCCGATCCGCAGTGTTTCAGTTTCTGCCACGGGCAGAGTCGTTGTGGTTATGGCAGATACCAGCGCCATCCATTACAATACCTATACGGCAGAAGGCAAGCTTTTGTTTGAAGGCATGGCAACCATGTCCGGCAGCGGTTACCCCATGGCAGTGAGCCTGTCTCCAAATGGCGAGCTGATGCAGATTTCTTACATCTATCTGGATGCAGGGGTGCAAAAGACACATGTGGCATTCTACAATTTTGGACCGGTAGGAGATAATACCACGGATTCCATGGTCAGTGTTTCGGAATATAAAGATGTCCTGATCCCTTATGTGCGTTTCATGGATAACCAAACGGCCTTTGCTGTGGGTGACAATATGATGATGATGTACAAAGGCAGCCAAAAGCCAATTCTGCTGTCGCAATTTATGTATGATGACAAAGTAAAGGCGGTTTTTTACAATGAAGAATATGTGGGCCTGGTTTTTTACTCCGAGACAGGCACTTCCTTATATAAAATGAAAGTTTACAGCGCAGATGGAAAACAGGTTGGTACCTATGAATTTGATATGGAGTACACAGATGTGGTCTTTGCCAAAAAATCATTTATCGTCTATAATGATGCAGAATGTCTTGTCATGACTATGGATCATGAAGAAAAATACAGAGGTACCTTTCACAAATCGGTACGCAGGATGATTCCCCTTAAGTCTGCGTACAAATATTTGTTGGTAACAAACGATTCCCTCGACTCTATTCAACTGAAATAAAGAGGTGGACTATGAACATTTTAGTTATTATAACACTCATTGTATTGTTGTGGAAAATTGCAGAAGGATATAAAAGAGGCATGGTCAAAGAAATTATTTCCTTTGTGTCTCTGATTGTACTCTTTATTGTTGCTGCTTTGATCGTAAGCGGCATGCAAAGCTACATGGAGAAACAGTTTGCAGGAGTGGTCATTGCTGTTTTGCTTTTATGTGTAGTGGGAATTGCCCACCACCTTTTGGGAGTAGTCTTTTTCTCTGCAAAACTCATATCCAAGCTCCCTGTGATACACTGGGTTGATAAGCTCCTGGGAATGGCAGCGGGAGCATTGGAGACTGTGTTGATCCTCTGGATGGTATACTTTTTAGTAATGAAGTCCGGCTTGGGAATGTTGGGCCAGCAACTACTGGTATATACCGAACAGAATCCGATTCTATCGTGGCTCTATCGATACAATTTTCTGGCAATGTGGATAGAAGATATTCTCGCAAAATTGGGTTGATATTTATATTCTCATTTGAGGTATTGATGTGGTTGGAAAAGAATGTTGAAACAATGGGCATAATCAAAGAATAAAAATGTTGACAAGTGGACAGGCAGTGTGATACAATAAAAATCCGCCGAGATGCTCAGCGAGTCAACAAGAAAAAAGTTTTTAAAAAAGTTGTTGACAAACGAAAGTACCTATGGTATGATAACAGAGTTGCTGCGATAACAGCAGCCGACAGTACCTTGACAAATAAACAGTAATGCAACCCTGAAAAATTCCTAAGTAAGCTCGTAAGAGCGACTCTGGAAGAATTCAGAGAGATGCGAATGAATCGTATCAAAACGGTGAGAAGACGAAAGTCGACTCACAACCCAAAAACAGTAAGTTCAGGATGAGATTTAACGATCTTAA
>JAZSFW010000171.1:0-3142 GCA_045532445.1 Acetatifactor sp.
TGATGCGCGTTACAATAGATTTTCCTGTATACTTCTTGAACAATTTGCCTACATAATCAGGACTCATTGCCAGGCTGTCCGCAATCATATTCAGAGACAGATTTTTATTACTGCTCTCAGTAGAAATCATGTGATTCACTCTATCTACCATCTGATTATGCTTTGAATTCTGCCAGTTTTGATGTCTTTCGATCATCTTTTCAAAACAGCCATGGAACATCTGGTTAATTTCAACAACGTCCTCACAGAGCACCAATTCAGTGGCCATATCATTATAGACATCATTCGCAGCTGTTTGATATTCCCTTTGGGAAGCAGCATCACCTATCGCAATGAACAATCTCAGCAAATTTGCATACAGCACATTAACCGGTTGGAAATACAGCGTGTTTACAATTTCCGTATATCTTTGATTAGCCTCATCGAGATTTCCCATATTTAAGGCATTGATTAGTTTCTTTTCACTCTCTTCAGAATAGATATAATTCTGTCTCTTTATAGCGTCCACATCTGCAACCGAGATAATGCATCGCTTCCCAAAATATAGCTGATATTGTTCCGCTTCCTTTACATCCTGGTAAAGCAACGGTAATTGCTCAAAATCTCCCTCATTGCTAACCACACAGGAAAGGGAAATTTCCATATATTCCTCAACTTTTACCTGAATTTCCTGGCACAGAGAATAAATATCCTTCATTCCCCCTGCTTTTTCTGTGCGTTCTTTGTTTAAGTCTAACAGCAGCAAGATGCAATTTCCCGGCATTTCTATTGTCTCATTTTCATACTTGTAGCCGGCGATCTCATTGGCTATATTGGATATGGCATAACGCCACAAATCTCTCTCGCTCAAAGAATTCTTTTGGCAGAAGGAATTATAGTTATCTATTTTCATTAGGACCAACACGAAGCGGCCTGCTTTATCACACCGAATATTATACTTCTCCAGTTTGTCCCAAAGATTTCTCTGATTGATTGTAAACTCATCAAAGAGCAGTCGCAAGGCTCCTTGCCTATTCTTATACTTATTCTGCCGATTCTCAGCCTGCGCTTTATTGAGCGTCTCCTCCAATTTCGTGATCGGAAGATAGAGTTTTCTTGCCCAAACCCCCGCCAAAACGATACCAATCAACAGTACAGCTATCGTAATCACAATGGAGTAATTTCTTAAATCAAGAACAGCACCATTGATCTTGTCATAATCATAAACCTTAATATAAGACCTGTCCAGTTCAGGCATATTCAGGAAGACGATCAGCTGCTTCTTACCTGTTTCATCAAAAAAGTATCCACTTCTGTTCTGATTTTCCAACACGCTGGAAACAAACTCCACATTGGAAACATCCGATAGCACAGGTGCGAACTGACAATAATTCAACAGGCACCCATTTGTGTCAACGATCAACGTCTCGCAGTCGGGTTCCTGGAATAAATCTGCGGTATTGGAGATCAGCACATTTAATACAATGACATAGTCTTCGAAATCATTGCTCAGGAAGTAACTATAAACTGCCTTTGTCCCACTTTTCAAGGCTATTCCTTGGATTCTTCTTGGCACAAAGTCACTGTTCTTGTAAAGGCCTTCCTCTATAATCGGAAAGATATCCTGATCAGAGAAGTCCTCTTCACGAAAAACGCCCGTTGTATCTGTTCCTGAGGAACAATAGATCATATGCGTGTTTCTGTTATATAAATAGACTGAATGAATATATGGCGATACAAGGCGGATCTTTTTTAATCGATGTATGCCGATGCCAACCGCTCTGTTGCTCACCTTTTCATATAGCAGTGGCTGAAGCTCCTCTTCAATAAACAGACCGCATCCCATATCAATGACCGTATCGTTCATATATTCCATATTTTGGTTGATATAGTAAAGGTCTCCAACAGCTTTTTCAACCGTTTTCGCCAGAGTCTGCTGCTCAAAATAATTATATAAAATCAAATAAAGAAAAGAGACCACCATAGCGAGCAAAAAAACGATATTTAGAAGTATCTTCCGGTAACTGATCTCACGTTTCCTTTTCACTTTTTCAAACCTCTCTTCTATTATGCGCTTTATAGATAAAGAAAGGGCTATAAAGCCCTTTCCTTATCAGTAACTTACCATAGCGGTCTAACGTTATACTTACTTACTTGCCTTCCACGCGTCAATCTGTCTCTGCATTTCATCGACGATTCTCTGGGCACCAGCAGTTTCCAGCTTATCAATGAATTCTGCATATTCATTTTCCAGCGTGCCAATACCATAGGTAAACAGCGGGATATACTGGGAAACCAAGCTGCTGCACTGGGCAATTTCCGTCTTTACAGCGGAAGGATCAAAGTTGAAGCCCAGCAGAGGAGAAACCTTTGCAGTTGCATTCATCTGCTTAGTCTGCTCCCAAACATCAGCATCCTGACCTTCCAGCAGATATGCATTGAAGGTGCAGCCGAACATCCAGGCGGTACCCGTAGTATAGCCGGAATTGGGAGCGATTTCAATATAGTCGCCTTCCAATTTGTTCCAGTGCTTGCCTTCCAGGCCGTAAACGAGCATGTTGTAGATTTCTTTATCGGTATTCAGCAGCTCCATCAGCATCACAGCTCTTTCCGGATTCTCGGAATTTCTGCCGACAGCATTCAAGGTAGCCACGACACCGGAGGTGGAGGTATAAGGAGTGGACAGCGGCACACAATACATATCCAGGCCCCACTTAGAGATCTCTTCAGCCTGCACACCGGGCTTGTAAGTACCGGAGATCCATGCGCCACGCTTGCCCTCAGAGATGGAGAAGGAGTCCTCACTGGTCAGGCCGTCTTCACCCATGGTATAGCCTGCCTTGTTCCACTCGCTCTGCATCTTTACATAGTTTTTGAATTCTTCGGACTTGAAGACATTGAATACCTTTGCATTCGCGTCATCCATGTAGATCGCACAAGGATTATTATCGCCTGCCAGCATTTCCATGCCGTAATAGTACGCATTTTCAGCGGAGAACTTCATGGAGATAGGAACGATACCATCGGGCTCATTATCAGCGATCTGCTGCAGGTAGGGTACTACATTATCCAGATTCTTGTTAATGGTCTGAGGATCAAAACCATACTTATCTGCCAATTCCTTGTTGATGGAGATCATGGTGCTGCGTGCAATGATCTGCTG
>JAZSFW010000057.1:0-4479 GCA_045532445.1 Acetatifactor sp.
AAGTACCAGTGTTTGGTCTTGTGGCGGAAAAGTTTCATGCCGAGAATGCAGCCGATGCTGCCGCCCAGAAGGGCAGACAGGAATAGAGAGCTTTCTGAGATGCGCCATGCACCCCGGATGGCTCTTTTTTTGTCGATTCCCATCAGGGCAAAACCGATGATATTGATGACTGCAAGATAAAGGAAAAGGATTAAAAGTAAGGTTCTCATAAATGTTCAGAAGTTCCTTTCTGTGTAGTTTGGGTGTATTTTTGTGTTGCGTTTTAAAGGTCCTGTGTAGTGGAAGTGTATTTGTGGGTATCAAACAAGCTGTTTTGAAAAAGCCTGGGAGATATTCCGTAGTAACGTTTAAATACAGTGCTGAAATAATACTGTGAGGAAAAACACAGTCGTTCCGATATTTCTTTGATGGAATAATTGCCTGTTTTGAGCAGCTGTTCAGCCCTTTTTACCTTGCACAGTAAGATCATATAATTGGGGGAAAGATTCATTTTTCCGGCGAAAGTTTTGTGGAGATAAGATTCGCTGATGTGCAGATATTCACAGATGTCCTGAATCTTTATGGGCTTCTCGGTATTAGTCTGGATAAATCTGATGGCCTGATCCAGGAGAACATTTTCTTCGGCAGTGCCGCTGTGACCATGAAGGAGGGTATCTTCGAAACCATGCCGCAGCAGGCTGAGCAGAAGCTGGCGAAACAAAAGCTCCAGAAGCAGTGTGCTGCCGGGTCCTTTCCGGGCCCTCTCCTGCTCCATCTGCACAAGCAAAGGATGAAGGAAATCTGAAAACAATTCTTCCGTACAGCGTTCGATCGCTTGTTCCAGCAATTGCTGAAATTCGGCCTGTCTGTAAAAAGGAAATACGTCGAAGTGAATAAAGTAATTATCGTGGGGATCCTCCGACGGAGTGTCAATTTTGTTTCTGATAAAAGGCGGGATCAGGGCAATATCCCCTTTTGTAAAGTGATGCAGGGTCTGTCCGATGGTGATTAGGCCTTGCCCGCTCATCACAAAGAGCAGTTCAAAGTCACCTACGACCCTGTAATCGCATACGTTCGTGGGACTGCTGGGCTGATGGGCGAAGGCATGGATGTCGAAGGTAAATTCCCGGAGATACCGGCTCAGACTATCCTCTGTCAGGTTATTCGGTACATGCCATATCTGTGTTTTGTTCGGAGATTTGATCATATTTATATTCCTCAAAAAATGTCTTGTTTTATCGGAGTGTTTTGCCTGGGATATGTTCCGTCATATATGATATAGTACAGTATTTTATATCTTTTTTCCAGCGAAAATAATTTTCCGCCGTTGTATTTTTTGTTAATATGAAATTATAGTATCCGAATTTGCTATGGCAGGATTTTGTGCATATATTAGTGACAACTATCCGCCGGAATTTTGGGGATTTACAACACATTTCAGAGAAAGGGAGAAAGATACCGTGAAAAATCTAAATTTGAGGGAAATAAAGCCGGATGCAGACATGGCGATCAAAAGATCTGAAGCATTTTGGAATAGAGATATGATAGACAGACCACTTATGATGGGGTGTTTTAGAAAGCCAGATGCCCAACTGAAAAACGAAGGATGGTATTGGGAAAGATGTTTTGGTGATTTGGATACAATTTTATCCAATGTGCTGCATAATTGCAGCCAGAAAATATATATGGGAGAATCCATGCCCGGTTATTGGACCAGTCTGGGAACCCATGAAATTGCACAGTACTGCGGATATGATGTTGTATGGCCGGAAGATAAGGAAACTAACTGGTGCAAACATTCAGACAAGGAATTGGAGGAACTGCTTCCTTTAAAAATTGACGAAGAAAACTATTATTGGAAACGTTCCATTGAAGTGTTTGAAAAGGCTGCAGAAATCTGGCAGGGACGGGTATTTCCCATGTCCTATGATTTTCACTCCAATATGGATCTGCTTTTGTCTGTAAGAGGAGACGCCAATCTGTGTATGGATCTGTATGACTGCCCGGAAGTGGTTAAGAGGGGATTGGAAGATGCCTGTGCAATCTTCGAAAAGATGTGGAAAACCTTTGTGGCTGCTTCAAAGTCCGAAGAGTATGGTTATTATCAATTTAAGATTTATTCCGAGAAACCCAGTACGATCTTAGCTTGTGACTTTTCAGCACTGATCGGCAAAGAGATGTTTGATGAATTTGCGCTGCCATGTCTGAATTATGAAAGTGAAATCATCGGAGACAGAGTGATTTACCATTGGGATGGCCCGGATGCACTCAAGCACGTTGACAGTCTGATGACCATCAGGAATTTACATACTTTAGAGTATACATGCTCTCCCGGTACCCGTCATTATCAATTCTTAGACGTGTATCAGAAGGTGCAGTCCCATGGCAAAGGCATTGTGTTCGAAGGGACACCCGAGGAAATTAAAGCAGCGTCCAAAGTATTGAAACCTAATTTGACCATTTATGTTCCTCAGGTTGCAAATGTCTCGGAATTTGAAGAAGTGGAAGAGTGGCTTACCAAAAACTCATAATTTCTGAAAAGCACCAGCATAAAGTTGGCCGGTTGCAGAAAGGGCTGGTTGTTAGTATGGTAAATTGGAACGAAGTGAGAGAAAATTATGCAAAATGGTGGGATAAGGAGCTTGACCGCCCGCTGATTGCTGTCCGGCTTTGGGGGAAAGATCCAGGCAGACCTATGCCGGATGTCCCCTCACTGACACAGGCCACCTGTGCAGACTTGAGCATTCCTGCAGAGGACATTATTGATCGTTTGGATTACGATCTGTCCTGTGTGGAATACCTGGGTGATGCATTTCCTTATGTCAGTTTGACTTCCTTCGGTCCCGGTGTGGTGGCGGCGTTTTTGGGGGCTAAGCTGGACAATTCCTCAGGCAGAGTCTGGTTTCATCCCGAAAAGCTTCTCCCTATTAATGAGATTCATTTGGAATATGATCCTGACAATATCTGGCTTCGCAGGATTAAAGATATCTGCAGAGCAGGCATGGAGCGCTGGCAGGGGCAAGTAATGATAGCAATGCCTGATCTGGGCGGTGTTATGGATATTTTGTCCACATTCCGTCCTTCTGAAAATCTGCTTTTGGATCTGTATGATGAACCGGAAGAAGTGCAGCGTCTGGTGGGAGAGATTCATGACCTTTGGATACAGTTTTATGAAGATATCAACAGTGTACTGCAGCCGGTGAATCCCGGTTACTGTGATTGGGCAGGCATTTTTAGTGACAAGCCCGGTTATGTGCTTCAGTCCGATTTTTCTTATATGATCAGTCCGGAATTTTTTGATACCTTTGTAAAAGAGGATATCAGGAAAATGTGCTGCAAGCTGGACCGGACCATGTATCATTTGGACGGTGTGGGGCAATTGAATCACCTGGATTCCATTCTGGAAATTGAGGAATTGGATGCGGTGCAGTGGGTGCCGGGAGACGGCAGACCCTCTCAGCGTGAATGGCCCCAGGTGCTGCAAAAGATCCGGGCGGCAGGCAAAAATCTGCAGATCACAGAGGGGATTGAAGGATTTGATACAGTGGTGGGATTTCTTGGTACAGCAAAAGGCCTGCAGGTAAGCTGGGGCGGTGCTGTAAGTGAACGGGAGAGATTTTTAGAGGCGCTGAGACGATACAGAGTGATTAACGGCTGACTTTAGATAGACAAAAAGGCAAATTTTGTGTATGATGAACTTCAGAACATGACAAAATTTCCGGGTTCCGGAACTACATATTTTGTAATGGCATGCGACCGGTATGCCTTCTGAAAGGAGTGTCTCTATGCAGATTCTTGAAACAAAAATCATTTATCGCGATGGCGAATATGTTTCTTTCCCCAACTTGGCTCTTTTGAAGGATGGAACCATCCTGTGCGCATTCCGTCATGCCCCTGACCGTGTCAAAGAGTTCGGCGGTATCCACCACCTGGATCCCGGTGCAAAAGATGTGTTTCTTTATTCCCATGACGGAGGCAACACTTTTGAGCAGGAACTGCACACCATCCTGGATGAAGAAATGATCAGCAATCAGGATCCTTGCCTGACCGTTCTTTCGGGCGGAAGAATATTGTCCAGCTCCTATCGCTGGATATTTGCCCCGGTAGGTGAAGGGCCTGTAGTTTGGGGAGAAAAGCGATATCAGCAATGCGGAAATCGCTTCTTTGATAAATTAGATGCTTTCATTGGTGATGCCAACTGCAGCTATTCTGATGATAACGGTAAAACCTGGACATTGGTTCCAAGGTTGTATGTCGAGGGTACGCCCTGTGGTGTTGCAGTACGTGGAAATGTTGTGGAGCTTCCCAATGGGGAATTACTGATGCCATATTACAATAAGTTGGCCTTGGGACAGCTGTCCTCCGCCGGTTTGTTCCGATCAACGGATATGGGTGAAAGCTGGGAAGACTATTCCATCATCGCCCCTGCCACTGCGGAAAAGAACTTCTATGAACCTAACATCTTCCGCACGCAGTCTGGCCGCCTTGTTGCCTTGATCC
>JAZSFW010000115.1:0-7219 GCA_045532445.1 Acetatifactor sp.
TTTTTCGAAAAACAACAGCATGATACCACTTTGCATCAAATTTTTCAAGTGTATTTTTCACGAAAAATAAGAACATTTTTGCCGCCAAAACTTTATTTATATACAAAAAAGCCACTTCATTCTGAAGCGGTGAAAAAGCACACTGCAAAACGGACAGGTTCTCATCTTGACTTTGCGAAAAACAAATAGAATAATATATGTATATGAATACTTTTATAAGGAGATGAAACGTATGGAACAGAAAGCTTTGATCATTGGCGAAGAGACCGTTAAAAAGTACCTGAGTGCAGAGGATGTTATCGATATCTGTGAAAAAACCTGGCGTTGGTATGGGGAAGGCAAGGTTGTGATGCCCAATAAGATCACCACAGATATGAGTACTTTGGGAGTTGCAGGATGGTTCAACTCTATGCCGGCTTATATTGCACCGCTGAATACCGCCGGTCTTAAAGTGGTTGGAGGATATGACGCCAACAAAGAGCTTGGATTACCTTATATTAAAGCAAATGTAGTTGTAACAGATCCTCAGACCGGCATCCTTAAGGCATTGGTCAGCGGAGATTACATAAATGATATGCGCACCGGCGCACAGCCTGCGATCATGGTAAAAATGCTGGCTTCTTCCACAGATGTGGTTTGCTTTATCGGAACAGGCCTGATGGCTTATTATAGCTTGCTTTGCATGAGTAAGACCGTTGACATCAAGGAAGTTAGACTTTGCGATATCAGCGAGGCTGCTATGGATCGTTTTATCGCACGCTTCCCGGATGCTCCTTTTACTTTTGTAAAATGCAGCTCCAACGAAGAAGGCTGCCGTGGCGCTGACGTCATCGTTACAGTTACCAACGCCAACGCATATCTGGTGGAAGAGCCCTGGGTCAAGGAAGGCGGCCTGGTAATGACCATGGGATCCTTCAGAGAAACCTCTTTTGATGTGGTTCGCAAGGCTGATAAGATTGCCGTAGATCAGGTGGGACAGTCTTTGCACAGAGGAAATGTGAAAGAGCTGGCTGAAATGGGCGAGATCACTGCAGAATCCTTTGACATTATCATTCCGGATGTATTGGCCGGCAAAGCAGAAGCGCGGACTAATCCTAAGGATAGAATTTATGCTCAGATCATCGGAACCGGCATGCTGGATGTTGCCTGCGCAGGACTTCTGCTTCAGAAGATCGAAGAATCCGGTGAAGAGCTTTTCCGGTTTGACATGACAAAATAAACGGCGTATACTTTTCAAAAAAGCATAGCCAATGACTGAAGCATTCGATGAAGGAGGACGCCATGAGCGACTATATTCAGAGGACAAAATTATGGGAAGATGTTGCTGATCAGATGATCGAACATATTCGATCCAGGCAATGGACAGTGGGTATGAAACTGCCCTCAGAACCAGAGCTTGCAAATCTCTTTGGTGTCAGCCGCGCCACGGTCAGATCTGCCATAAAGTTGCTCCAAATATCCGGCATCCTTCACTCCCGCAGTGGTTCGGGCACCTTCGTGGCAGCCTCTGCTCCTGCTGCTCTGGAAACCAAGGAGCTTGCCCTGGTCATGAGTGATCCTGAGAATCTCTCTTCCTTGGTACAGACCCGCTACATTCTGGAACCTCAACTGGTCGCCCTGGCCGCCCAGAAAGCTACTGTTGCAGAGGTGCAGAAGCTTTTTGAGATTACATCATTGATGGAGCAAAATACAGACCGCCACAGTCTCATGAGCTATGGATATCAGTTTCACCAGGCTGTCGCTCAATACTCTCACAACCAGGTACTGTTCGGCTTTTATCAGTCTATCGCCAGACAGATGAGAGGTCTGAGAGTTCTGGACAGTCTGACGCTGAAAATATTTCTTGAAGGGATCGAAGAGCACAGAGCCATTGCCAAAGCCATTCTGGAAAGAGACGGGGCTTTGGCAAAGCAGTTGATGCGGTCTCATCTGCGCAAAGACTATGGGACTTATCTGGAACGGCCTGAAATGTTGGAGTCATAACTGATAATGAAAGGGGTATACCATAACGGTACGCCCCTTTCTTTTTTGCAGCAGCCACGACTTTTTATGACTTATTTACCTGATGTAATATAAGGAACCGTCAACAGTCCCGAAGACATTCTGAAACAATCAAACATATTGCCTAATGTATTGCAAACGGAAACAACAATTTTATGTTTTCCTGCAGGAACTCCCAAGGGGATTCGATAAGGCTTGCAGGGAACATTTAAAATGAGCTTGCCATCAACATACACCTTGACTGGATCATGCATATCCGGAATGACCAGAATAGGCTCTTCTATTTCTTCCGGAATCGTCACCTCGAAGGAGTAATCTGTCACACCGGAATAAAAAGGCTGTCCCTGACTGGTCCATGAACATCCTGCTTTCAGTTTCTTTCGTCTCTCTGACAGGGTGATCTTCGCGTATTCCGTTATAAGTCTTGTAGCGGAAGCTCCTCCTGAACAGATATTTTGGCCGGATATTTCCATATGGACATCAAAATCTCCTCTAAGATACAGATTGTTAGCTGTACTGTGCAGCACTTCTTCCATGTCCTCTCCGATCAGCGAAGCAAGCTCCAGCTCAATCTTGTGTTCTCCCGCTTTTACATCAAAGACATAGCACTTAAAAACATCATCAAAAACAAAAACGTCCTTGCTTTCAAGTGTACGCCCGTCAACGGAGAGTGCCAGAATCCTCTTTACTACATCGGGAGGAATCAGAAGTTCCAGACCGCACAGATCCGCCTCTGCCTTAAACGGAAGCACAGGTTTCAATGTGGGTTTCTCCGGAATCGCCTCAAAATATGGCTTGATCCAACCCAAAATAACGGTATAAGAAAGATTCTTTTCCGGCTTTTTCAAGGTAACTCCCGTTCCTTCTTCATTTTCCCAACGGATCAGAGGCAGGAGATTCGGTTTGTTATAGGAAACCTCCGCCTCCTCAGAAAGCATCAGCTTCTGCTTATCTTCAACCGGCTTACGATAACTGTCAAATCCACCGCCGAAGAATGCCATTTCACCGGAGGTAAGTTCTATTTCATATTCTTTTCCGGCGAAAGTAAGGGTTCCCTTCAAGGTATCATCACTTTCAATATTGCCCACAATCAAAAGCTCGCTGCCATCTTCCAAAGCACGGCGCATAAACATCAACTCGCCATCTCCATCCCAGCTGATACCACAGGGAAGTTCTTTCTCTACTTTGTCTGCATCCTCATATTCATAGAGCTTCAGTCCCAGGTTGCGGATTTCTTCTTTTTCTGCTTCTGAGAGAGGCAGGCCGGGATTTACTACTGCCCGAAGCTCAGATGCTTTCCGGCGGATTCCCTTCATATCAGAGATGACAAAACCATTGGGCAAATGATGGAATTTCTTCACAAGCTCCAGCTCCTTGGGGCTATCTCCTGTTCCTTCCCAGATAGCATCCGTAGGATCTAATAGTGCCACATCCACTTTAAGCTTTCCCTGGGCACAAATATATGCTGTTTTGGCAATCCAGTCATTATACTCGCGAATGGTAAAGTCCACATGACTGTGCCGCGAAAATGCCAAAGGCGCAAAATGTTTGGTCGTTTCTTTCAAACGATAATGATAAGCCTGATACACCACAAAATTCACACCCTGCATAAACTGCCAGGAGGCAATATTCCTCAAATCTTTGTAAGATGCATACCAGGAAACAGCGGCATACATTTCACACATTACCCCTGCTTTGTCGTACAGATAAGCGGAAGATTGTGCCTGTTTTGCCCGAAGGTCAGAGTAAGTATCATAGAAATTTTCACGGCGATACTCTCCTTCTTCTGCACCGTAAACCACATACCTATGCTTCATCAGATCCCTGCGCACCCAGGGAGCACCATTTAAGCCCAGAGTTTCGTGGTCCGTTCCCGGCCAGTCACAGTGCTGACCGGCATCGATGGCCTTTCCTTCCGCAAAGGTGGAGTTGAAATAGGTGGTGGTCACAGGATAGGGCGCGGTATCACTGGTGTGGAAGGTATATTCCATACCATTTGCCTGACACCATTTATAGTTAGAGGCAAACCAATTCATGTACAGTGCGCAGTTATGCTCCCAATAATCATGGCTTTGTCTGGAGGGCTCTCTTCGGATGATGGAGGGCAGATATGGGGTGATATCATAGCCATAAGCCTCTTCAAATGTCTGTGCAAAAGCTTCTGTCCAGGGGAAGTAATCCTTCATGGGAGAATCCGTGTGATAAACATTACTGTTTACACGGCGGGAGTCCGCATCGGAAAAGAAACCAATGATCGTATTCCCAAAGTACTCACCAAACCGACGCTTATATTCTTCATAAACATACTTCTGGAAGAAAACGGGACTCTCCGGATGCTCATAGGCAGGAAATCCCCAGGATACTTCCTCCACTTTCACCTCTTCCCCCTCAAGGCGAAGACGCAAGGGCTTTAAATGGGGTGCAATCTTTTCAAGTCTTCCGCCAATATCTCCCGGAGGTGCATCATAGTCATCATTCAGCCACATTCTAAGTCCCACATCATGGCAGGCGCGGATACAGTTACCCACCATGGAAAACCACGCTTCCGTAAAATAAAGGTCCAGGTTAAAGCCTCCCGGCGGACGGTTAAACAACACAATACCGCCATAACCCTTTTCCTTCATATCAGAAAGGTCTTCATAAAACTTTTCATAGGTCAGTTCTTGCGGATCATGGGTGGTTATATAGTAAAACGGAATCGGACGCTTTTTGGCCAATTCACTTTCTGGAATCTGCTTCATAAACTTTCTCCCTTCTGCTTCAAAGTCACTCAGGCTTTTTTTCCAGCTTCAGCGGATAATCACCAAGCTTTTTCACCTTAAAGCCATTTTTCTTATATTCCTCATAATCAAATGCTTCCAGCTCATCAATGGAAAGCTTATGGAATTCATAGAAATTCTTCCACCATTCATAGCCGCTTCCCAGCTCAGCGCCAAGATATGCATCTGCAATATCACAGCCCATAGCCGGTGCAACATAGAAAGCTCCCATTGCCAGAACATTGACGCCGTTGCCGGTGATTGCCCTAAGTGCCGCCGGAACACTTTCTACTACTCCTGCATGAACGTGGGGACACTTACTTGCCGCAATATGAATGCCCATACCCGTTCCGCAGAAAAGAAGTGCTCTTTCAAATTCTCCTTCAGAAATCATGGCGCCGGCACGCAGTCCCACACGATGGAACATCAGATCGGTGTCATCGGGATCAGAATCAACTTTCACGCCAATGTCTGTTACTGTCCAGCCTTTTTCCTGAAGATGAGCCACAACCGCTTCTTTCAGGGGGAATCCTGCAAAATCTGCTCCAACTAAAATCTGTTTGTCTTTAATGGTTTTCATTTCTCGTTCTCCTTTATTCTATCTATTTTTCAAACATCGTATGAACCAACATTCCCGCAAACAGCCAATGCATATCTCGGGTCGGGTGATTGATCCGGTTCGCCAGAAGCTCTGTTACATCCACGCCGTTTTCATACAGCAGCTTCCATTTACTGTAGCAGTCGCAAACTGCAACGCCATACTCTGCACAAAGTGCTTTTGCCTCCTCCAAGAAAAGATCCAGCACACCACCGTTCTGGGCTGTCTTTGCAATCTCTGCATTCGCCTTTAATCTGGGAGGATCCACCCGGTCGCTCACATAAGTAGACATCATATTGGGTGTCATAAAAATCACTTCACAGCCTTTTTGAGTAAGTGCCTTAAAGATCTCTTTTAATGCATCCAGATAATTCTCAAGATTCTCTTTCCCGGAACAGCTGTCATTCAGCCCAAAGCAGACCACTGTCAGATCCGGCGAATAGCTTAGGACGTCTCTTTCCAGACGCTTCAGCGCACCACTGGCGCTGTCTCCCGCAACACCTGCGCGAATTAAATTAATCGGCACACCCGGAAAGAATGTAGAAAGAATCTGTTTTACACAAAAAGGATAAGCACTCTCCTCATCAAACACATTGCCAAGCTCCTTTTCATTTTTTTGAAAAAGCTCAAAAGCCCCATGGGTGACACTGTCGCCGAAAAAAGCAATGGTCGGCACTTTTGCATGCAGAATATCTCCTCTTTTTTGTACCATTTTTTTGATAATATCCATTCACTTTCCTCCTTTCCTATGTAATAATTATAGAAACAACCCCTTTTGAATGCCATTAATTATTGGGTTAAAAATATGTGTTTTTGTCCAGAAACCTTGCAAACTTCTTTTACAGGTGATATGATGAACAAGACAAGAAAGAAAGGCAATATTTTCAAATGATAGAGCTCAATCCCATTTTATGTGAAGAAATAAACCGCATCCAATTGTCTTTGATCCACTTTGGTCACGCTTGCTTAGGAACCGAGTGGACGGGCAAAAACAATGCAATTCCCTGCACACAGCTTTACTACATTGCAAAGGGATCTGCAACCGTTGTCTGCAATGAGCACCTCTTTACCATGGATGCGGGAAACTGGTATCTTCTTCCCACAGGTTCATCCGTTAAGCATTGGTGTGATGATTTTATGGAGGAATTCTATTTTCATTTCAAATTATGTAATATTGACCAAACCGACCTTTTGCAGAACTATCCTTTTCCCTGCCATCTGAAATCCACAGAAGATTTGACAGATTTTTTTTCACATTGCATGAACAGCTATTCACCTAATGACGGTATCCGGCTGCGCAATGTTCTTTTTTCCGTCTTGCTTGACTTTATCGATACCTACCACATCCCATTAAACAACAAAAAGCCTTCGCCCTGTGCGGCAAAAGCTCTTGACTATATCAACGAACATTTATCTATACAATTAAAGATTGAGGAAATTGTTCAGAACGCTTATGTTTCAAAAAGCACGCTGGAAGTACAATTTAAAGAGGCCTTTGGCACTTCTGTCCACAATTATATTAATGACACGGTTATGCTGGAAGCAAGTAAGCTTCTCTCCATGACCGATCTGTCTGTCCAGGAAATCAGCCAAAGACTGGGATTTTGTGATCAGTTCTATTTTTCCAAGCGTTTTAAAAAGAGATTTAGCACAACGCCCAGAGAATATCGCCAAGCAATCAGAATCAAGCAACCATAATTTCACAACAATTTACAACGGAGGTTCCCCATGAATTATCGCTCAGACAAATACGGAAACCAGATATCTATCTTAGGCTTCGGCTGCATGCCCTTTCCCAAGACAGCCGGCATGATCAACATGAAAGATACGGAAAGGCAGATCCTTGCTGCCATCCAGGGAG
>JAZSFW010000112.1:0-2627 GCA_045532445.1 Acetatifactor sp.
CGTTTTCCATGCTCTTTACCGGTTCCTCCCAATGTCACCCCCTGATACAGAGTCACATTGTTGCCGATGATGGCAGTCTCACCAATGATCACCCCATTGCCGTGATCAATGAAAAAACCTTTTCCGATTTGGGCACCGGGATGAATCTCGATCCCGGTCTTTCGCGCTCCTCTCTGGGAGACATATCTTGCCAGAAAATAATGCTTTTTCAAATAGAGCTTGTGTGCTGTCCGATAATGCAGCATTGCTTTAAAGCTTGGATAAAGCAATACTTCCATTGAGGAATGGATCGCCGGATCCCGCTCTCTGATAATACGGATCTCCTCTTTTATATTCTTAATCATTCCCATGAGAATTCCTCCTGTTAATCGAAGTCTCAAAAAAACCGCCAATAAATCCACTCTCCTAGAGACGAATTTATCCGCGGTTCCACTCTACTTAAGGTCAAAAAACCTTCCCTCATTACGGTTAACGCCCGCCTACGTGCCCGGATACTATGCTTCTCAAAAAACTACCTTCCCCGAACCGGCTCACGGATGCACTTCCTGCTTAGATGGTCAGGATTACTTACAGCCGATGGCAATCCCTCTCTGTGACCTTACTCAAACAATACTCTTTCCGTTCATAGCCTTTCTTACTTACGTATTTACCTACTTAATAAGATATGCAAAAAATCACTTTTTGTCAACTGGTAAATGTTATTTTTCAAAACAATTTGCTTGTATCGAGCTATAGGTTCGGCGGAGGGGATGGAGCCGTGACAAAAACTTCTCCTGGGTGTGGCAGACAGTTCCCGGCAGGGGCAGGCAGTAGCTGGTTTTTTCACAATTGCAAGGCTATAAGAGTTACTAAGGCTTTGAGATAGGCAGAAATAGAAGCTAAGGGCGGAGCACAATAAGGCAAAACTCGTCGCGCCTTGCGCTCCTCAGACATGTTGCCTTATTGCGCTCAACGCTTTCATTTCTGCCTGTCTTAAAGCCTAAGTAACTCTAATAGTCTTGCAGGTGTTGAGAAAACCAGCCACTGCCTGCCCCTGCCGGGAACTGTCTGCCACGCCCAGGAGAAGCTTTTGTCACGGCTCCATCCCTCTCTACCTAAACGAAAGCAGATTTCAGTGCATCGAATGACAACCTTGGCAGCCTTCACAGCCTCCTGCGATCTGTTGTGCTGTCAGGTCAAAGGGACTTGTGAGCATACAGATGGCTTGAGAAGAGATCCCTTCGCCGGAACCGGTGAAGCCTAAGCCTTCTTCTGTGGTAGCTTTTACATTAACCTGCTCCACCTGAATGTCCAGGGCCTCTGCAATATTTTTTCTCATATCGTCTATATAAGGGCGCATTTTGGGGGCTTGAGCGATGATCGTTGCATCAATGTTTTCGATCAGGAAGCCCTCTTGTGTAAGAAGCTCACCTACTTTTTTCAAAAGGATCAGGGAGGAAATCCCTTTATAGGCCGGATCGCTGTCCGGAAAATGTTTACCGATATCTCCCAGTGCTGCAGCTCCTAACAGTGCATCGGAAATTGCATGCAGCAGTACGTCCGCATCGGAATGTCCAAGCAAACCCTTTTCATAGGGGATCTCTACTCCTCCCATGATCAGTTTGCGGCCTTCTACCAGTCGATGCACATCATAACCCATCCCTATTCTCATACTGTTTCGTCCTTTCTTATCATAAATCAACTATCTGTATCAGCGCTTTTTGCTGAATCTGCGATACTCTCTTTTCTCACTGCCCTTCGAACCGGTCTTGGGGAACTGAGCTCTTTCTTTGCCAAAATCCTGCGTTCTCCTGCCTCTTCTGCCAAACTCTCGTTCCCGGTGCTCCCGTTCACCCGTATGTCTAACAAATTCTCTTCCTCGACGACCGCGCTCTGCTCCTCGAAGAGCTTTTTTGACAGGAGGCTCATCCACCGGAATCTCCTGCCCCTTTTCTCCCACATTATACTTTAACAGCGCGGCAGCAAGACTTAGGCAATCACAGCCTTCTTTTTCCATTTTGCGCCTCAAAAACTTCTCCATCAGCTCCATATCTTCGCTGTCCTTCAGCTCCCAAGCCTGATCAAGCAGCTTTTCTGCCTTGGCTTTCATAACCTTCCCGGCTCCCGGCAGACGTTTTTCTTCAATCTGTGTGTGACAGACATTTTCAATTTCCCGGATCCGAAAGACCTCACGGCCCTCCGTCAAGGTACAGGATCTGCCCGTTCTGCCAGCTCGTCCGGTCCTGCCGATCCTGTGCACATAATATTCGATATCCTGAGGAACGTCATAGTTGATGACCAATTCCACATCGTCCACGTCGATTCCTCTGGCAGCCACATCGGTAGCGATCAAAATACTGGTACTGCCGTTGCGAAATCTTCCCATGGCCACATCTCTCTGAGCCTGGGCCATGTCTCCATGCAGTCCTTCTGCCTGAAAATCATGCTGCTTTAAATGCTCTGTCAGCTCATCCACCTTTTTCTTCGTATTACAGAAGATCAGGCATAGCTTCGGCTGATAATACTCAAGGAGTCTGACACAGGCAGCATCCTTGTCCTGACTTCGCACCCGATAATAAGACTGGGATACCAGCGGTATGGTCAGCTCCTTTGCCACCACTTTGATAAACGTTGCATCCTTCTGGAAT
>JAZSFW010000123.1:0-4445 GCA_045532445.1 Acetatifactor sp.
CAGGAGCTTAAGGAAGAATTGCTTCATATCCTGAAGATGCAGTTAAAGGATACCGTGAAGGCCCATGTGCTTAAGCCTGCCGGTACTTATGAAAAGATTGATAAGAGAGGAAAAGAGATCTTGAACTCTCAAGATGCTTTCTGCGCGGAAGCAGCCAAAAAGCTTTGGCTGAGTCAGGAAGCTCCCGGGAAAGACAGCAGAGTGTTTGTTCCGAAGATGCACCATGAGTAAAAGGAGAAGGAAAAATGAGAATCATACTTGCATCAGCATCTCCAAGGCGTAAAGAGTTGCTCAGTCAAATCGGCTTAAGTTTTGAAGTCCGTGTCAGTCAGGTGGAGGAGATGATAACAAAAACCTTACCGGCAGAGGTGGTGGAAGAACTGTCTGCGCAAAAGGCACAGGCAGTGTTTGACAGCCTGCAGTTGTCAGAAGCTGATTGCAAAGAGTCGGCCAAGGGGATCTTGGTGATCGGTGCAGATACGGTAGTGGCATGTGACGGTCAAATTCTGGGAAAACCCAAAGACAGGGAGGATGCGGAGAGAATGCTTCGCTTGTTGCAGGGGCGTTCCCATCAGGTATATACCGGTGTGACGGTTTGTTGTCATCGTCCGGACGGTCAGGCTGCAGTAAAGAGCTTTCATGAGGAGACAGAAGTAACCTTTTATCCTATGACAGAAAAGGAAATACAGGCTTATATAGAGACAAAAGATCCCATGGATAAGGCCGGTGCTTATGGCATTCAAGGTATCTGCGCCCGTTATATCAGCAAAATCCGGGGAGATTACAACAATGTCGTTGGACTTCCGGTTGGCAGATTGTATCAGGAAATAAAAGGGATGGAGGATAAATAAGTGAAGAAAGCTGTAGTTTTTGACTTGGACGGAACGTTGTCGGATTCCTTGAAAAGTATCAAATATTGCGCGGATCAGGCAATAGCGCCATGGGGATATGGACCTTTTTCTGACGAGGAATACAAGTATTTTGTGGGTGATGGTGCGGCGAATCTGATCAAAAGATGTTTGAAGGCCGCCGGTGATCTTAAGCTTACCCATTATGAAGAAGCCTTTGCAAGGTATAGAGAAATCTTTAAAGACAACTGCATGTACCAGGTAAAACCCTATGACGGCATCCCGCAGTTGCTGGCAGCGTTAAAGGAAAAAGGCTTGAAGATTACTGTTTTATCTAACAAGCCCCATGCCCAGACCATTGATGTGGTGGAGACTTTGTTTGGAGAAGGATATTTTGATGTGATCCATGGACAGAAGCAGGATGTGCCCATTAAGCCAAGTCCTGCCGGAGTGTATAAAATACTGGAGCAGCTTTCCTTGAAGATAGAAGATATTCTTTATCTGGGGGATACCGGAACCGATATGCAGACCGGAAAGAGCGCAGGAGCATTTACCATAGGCGCGCTGTGGGGATTTAGGAAGAGAGAGGAACTTGAAGAAAACGGAGCAGACGCCATCGTTGCGCATCCGTTAGAGGTTTTAAAATATGTAAATATACAGGAATAGCGGTATTGTCCATTGATTTTAAAAAAAAATCAAGGTATAATTGGGGCGAAATTTGCAAACGTTTTCAAGATGCCAAAGTAAAAGGTTTTGAAAAACGTAGCGCCAGATTATATGGGAGGGACGAGAAATGAAAAAAATTTTTCTGAAAAAGGGAATAGCCGATTGTAAGGTTGTTCTCCCGCAAAATGCGCATGATGTTGAAAAAACGGCTGCAGAAGAGCTTGTAAAATATATAGAAAAGTCGCTTTCGGTAAAGCTTTCGACGGTTTGTGAATGTAAGGCTGAAGGTAAGTGCATCTATGTCGGTACTACCGAATATGCAAAGGCAAATGGTGTTATCGGAAAATCAACTGAAAACTGGATTATCAAGATGGTTGATGGTAACCTTATTATTTCGGGTGGTGAGTACCGCGGAGTGATCTATGCAGCATACCACTTCATTGAAGATTTTCTCGGCGTAAGATGGTGGAACCCGTACGAAGAGGACATTCTCGAGTTGGAAGTTCTTGAACTTGCTGATGATTTGTACAGCGAAGGGACTCCGGCATTTTACTACCGCAAACCGCATATGGAGCCCCAGCAGGGTGCTGATGCGTTCCATTTCATGGCAAAGACAAGAACAAATATAATTTCTGCTTTAGATGATAATATCCCAGACGGTGTTTACAATGAAAATGTCAAGAAATTCGGTGGCGCAAAAACGGCAGGAAGACCACATCACGTTCACACAATGGGTAAATATTTCCCGGCTGATATGTATTACGAGGAACACCCTGAATGGTGGGCGTGGAACGAGGTTCGCGGGGAGCGGTTGAGAACGGGAAGCTACTGCTTTACAAACGACAGCTTCTTCAAAGCTCTTTTTGATAAAGTTGTTGCATATATTGAAGAAGATATTGAACTCTCAAAGCGCGAGGGCGTTGAGCTTCCGTGCTTCTATTCTCTCTCTGTCGACGATGTCAATGCAGATTTTTTTTGCCAGTGTCCTAAATGTGGGAAAATCAGAGAAGAATCAGGTGATACGGGCTATGTGCTTCGTTTTGTAAACCGTGTTGCGAATGAAATCAAAAAGATTTATCCGTTTGTAAAGATTGAAATTCTCATCTATTCAAACTTTGTAAATCCTCCGAAGGATGATACGCTTCCTGAAGACAACATCATAATCCGCCTTGCAGATCTTAGAAGTGATATGCTTCGCGGTCCTCATGCGAAAACGAATAAGCGCGCGCTTGCACTTATTGAAAGATGGGCTGACATTTGCAGAAGATCAGGTTGTGACTTTTATATTTATGATTACATTTATACAATCCGCTACAACTATCCGCTTCCGATATTCTATCGTCTTAAGGATATGGTAAATACATATTACGAAAACGGTGTAAAAGGTATGTTTGTCGAAACACAGAATTCGTTTATTGACTCAATTGAGCTCAATAAGTATATTCTTACTCACCTTCTCGAAGATCCCAAAATGAATGTTGATGCGCTTGTTGTTGACTTTACGGACCGCTATTTCGGCAAAGCCGGAGGCTATATTCGTGAGTATTATGAGCTTCTTCGCAGAGCGACGCAGCGCAACTGCATAGATGTGCTTTGTACGGCTGAAGATAGCCGCTTTAACTACGTCGACTCAACTCTGGCGATTGAAGCAGAACCTATTCTTGAAAAGGCGAGAGAAGCGGTACGTGGCGAGACGATGTTTGAACGTCGTATAAATTGGCTTGCAAAAGCTCTTTACGGAACGATGATTTATAACTTTTTTGATCTCAAACGTCAGGCAAAGGATCGGGGAGAAAATTTTGATTTTGACATCAAGGAACTTAAGCAGAGGGTTGTTACGGCACTTGAGGATTACCTTAAAACTCCGAAGGGCATAGCTGAATCTCCAAACAACTTGAGAATGCCGCACTTCCGCGTTAAGGACAACTGCAAGCTTGAAAGCGAATACTTCGCAAATTGCCCCGAAGAGGAAGAAATATTTGATATTCCTGAAGAACTCCGAGGCGAGAAAGAAGAGGACATCTTCCAGTTCACACTCCTTAATATGCCGAAATATATTCATAAATTTATGAAGGAAATAGAAGGATATTTTGAGGTCTGCGATGAGTACAGCACTCTTTCAAAGGTTGTGATGCTTTCCTATGATAGAGGAACAGGTATTCACATACCGATTATGAGAGTGCCGACATCGAAGAATGCAGAGAAGAAAAAAGCGCTTTACTTTGCTCTTAGACAGGACGGAGAAACGATATCCGAGATAGAGATGTATCTTGAGGATATAGCTTACAAGGGCTATCATCTTTATAAGCTGGGAAGCTTTGAAAACCTCAATGACGCATTCCATGCGAGTGTTTCGCTTCCGGCAGGCTTTGCTTCTGTAAATATCAAAGGTGTTTCGCTTACGTTCCCGATGGATAAGTGCGATGTATATCTTTCGATGAAGTGTACCGGTGAAGTTTACGGCGGAGACCCCAAGGACGAAAACGCAATTTATTACGAGCGCATGATAGTTGTAAGAAAATAGAGCTGAAAGTGTTTTTTGTTATGACTCGCCAAATAGGTGTTTGCCAATTTGGCGAGTCATGCTATATACTATAGACATATATGAGAAAAGTGAGGAGGATGTGCCGGAATGATCTCAAAATTAACCAGGGTAAACGGTGTACTGAAAATTGAAATTGATGGGAAATTGTATGAGCCGTTGGCTTTTAAGTCCTTCCGTCCATCTGCAGAAAACATTTCTGATTTTGCCAATGCGGGTGTGAAGCTTTTCAGTATCCTGACCACAGGAAGAAATTGTGCCTATAAGATTCCGTATTCTTTGTATGGGGAAAGCTGGCTTGGAAAGGGAGAGTATGATTTATCTGTGATAGATAAGCAGATAGATCTCTTTGTGGAAAATGCGCCGGAGGGTTACTTTGCATTGATGAT
>JAZSFW010000189.1:0-10583 GCA_045532445.1 Acetatifactor sp.
TAATGATAATTTTTATAAACACTTGTATAGTCATTGCAGGAGGAATTATTGCACTTTACAATAAAAGTTGGCTCGATTTGTTCTCGCTAACGGGGGTTTTATTACATACCAGCGCTTTTTGGTTGAGCAGCGAAAAGGTAATCCGTCGTGTTTCGTTTTTAGGCTCTCCTTTTTGGTTTGTTTATAATTTTTTTAGCCGCGCCTATGGCTCTGCAATAGGAGATATTTTAACAATGTGTTCAATCGTAATTGCTATGATAAGACATCGTAACGCAGAAAACACAGAAATAAATTAATCTCCCTCTTTTGTGTACTGTACCACGGGCAGGTCTGGACAACAAATAATAGTAAAAAATATTAAAAATCCAGGCGGTCAAAATTGACCCCTTGATTTTTTGCTTGCTGGAAAACTAAAGTCTAATTATTCCGCAAGTGTATTCAGCCTGGCAGAGATTATTTCATCTGCTCTTCCTGTTTTCTGATCATACGGCGAACCATTTCACCGCCGATGGAACCAGCTTCACGAGAAGTTAAGTCACCATTGTAACCTTCCTTCAGGTTTACGCCAAGTTCAGATGCAACTTCTGTTTTAAAACGATCCATTGCTGCCTTTGCTTCAGGTACTTCTACTCTATTATTTCTGCTACCGGACATTTCATTCACCTCCAAATTTGTGTTTTCATGTTTTCTCTTTTCTGATACAAGATAAGTGGGAGACATCCACTTATCCCGCATGCGTAAGCTTGGCGTTTTTAAGTGTTTGTCATCACTTATCTTGGTAATAGTATGAGCAGTGGTTTGAAAATTATGATGGTACTATATGCCAGTTTATGTGTCACAAATTGGAAGCTGAGAGTTGATATTGACTTTGTGCCTGAGCTTTCGTATAATGAGCAATGTGCAGAAAACAATACATAAGGAAGATACGATGAAAAATAGATGGATCAATAAAAAAATAATTTTTTTAACAAAAATAGTATGCGTGATTGTGGCAGTCGGTATGCTGGCAGGCTGCGCAGTGAGAAAAGATGACGGCAAAATGGACGCCGTGAGGATTGGTTCTCTGAAAGGTCCCACATCTATGGGCTTGCTTTTTTTGATGGATCAAGCCCAAAAGGGTCAGGCACAGTTGGATTATGAATTCACCATGGCAGCACAGGCGGATGAACTGTTGCCTTTGTTGGCAAAGGGAGAGTTGGATGTAGCACTTTTGCCTGCCAATGTGGCTGCAGTGCTGTATCAGAAGATGGAAGGAGAGCTGGCAGTCATCGACATAAACACTTTGGGTGTTCTGTACATGGTGACCGGAGACCTGAGCCTTAAGTCTGTGGAGGATTTGAAAGGTCGGACTATTTATCTCACCGGAAAAGGAACGACGCCGGATTATGTCCTTCATTATATATTGGCTGCAAATGGTCTGACGGAAGATGACTGTAAGCTGGAGTACAAGTCGGAAGCCACAGAGGTGGCAGCGATTTTGGCGAAAAATAAAGAGGCAGTAGGCTTACTTCCCCAGCCTTTTGTGACGGCAGCCTGTATGCAGAATGAGACACTTTCCGTGGTGCTTGATATGAATGAAGAGTGGACCAAGCTGCAAGGAGCGGATGGAAGCCGCATGGTCACCGGTGTGACAGTGGTTAGAAAGGCTTTTTTAAAGGAGCGGGCAAAGGCAGTGGAGACGTTTTTGCAGGAACACCGGGAAAGTGCAGAAAGTATCAATCAAAATTTGCAGGAAGGCGCTGCTTTAGCAGTAAAAGCAGGCATTGTTGCAAAAGAAGCTATTGCACAAAAGGCGATTTTGGATTGTAATATTACATATATAGATGGGGAAGCTATGAAACAGGCGCTTTCCGGCCATCTGTCTGTGCTTTATGAACAGAATCCGGAAGCCGTTGGCGGTGCACTTCCTGGGGAGGATTTTTACTATGTTCCGTAAACGCACGCTTGTTATTGTGGCATGCTGGCTTTGTGTATGGCAGTTGGTCAGTTTTTTTTGTAACAATTCGATTATGATGGTAGGTCCATGGGAAACTTGCGTGGCTCTGATAAAAAACATGGCAGATTTGGAGTTCTGGCAGACTGTTTTGGTGTCCTGTGCAAGGATCTGGGCAGGACTGATCCTGGGAATCCTACTGGGAATTGTTTTGGCTGTGGGAAGTTACCGATATCGGATGGTAGAAGATGCGCTAAAGCCTCTTATGGTGCTGATAAAAGCAGTTCCCGTGGCTTCTTTTGTGGTGCTTTTGTTGATCTGGTGGGGAGCTTCGTATCTCTCTGCTGCAATCAGTATGCTGGTGGTTTTGCCGCATATTTACATAAATGTTTTCCAGGGCCTTAGAAACACAGATCCCAAATTGCTGGAAATGGCCAAAGTATTCCGCATGTCTGCATGGAATCAAAGCTTCTATTTATATAGACCGGCTGTGCGGCCCTTTTGGAACAGCGCGGTTACTGTGGCAGTGGGAATGGCCTGGAAGTCAGGGGTGGCTGCACAGATCATCGGTCTGCCTGCTCATTCGGTTGGTGAGAGATTGTATCTTGCAAAAATTTATCTGGAAACAGCAGATGTTTTTGCCTGGACAGCTGTGACCATTTTCCTGAGTATCATCACAGAAAGATTGATCAAAGTCCTCAGCAAGTCCTTTTTTCAATGGCAGCCCAGTTGCTATGCAAGACTTAGCAACAAAAACCCAGCAATTTTTTCTGACAAAACCCCATGTATCAATGTACAGAATGTGCGAAAGACCTATCACAACACAGATGTTGTAAAAGATTGGTCAGCAATCTATGAATCTGGAAAAACATATTATTTCCGCATGCCATCAGGTGCCGGAAAAACCACGAGACTTCGACTTTTGGCAGGTTTGGAGAAACCGGAAGGAGGAAATATTCTTTATGGCTCCTCCGAAAACGGGCAAAGACTTCAAAAATCAATTTTAGACAAAAGTATACCAGACTGCAGTTTGGCAATGCTATTCCAAGAAGATCGCCTATGTGAAGATTACAGCGCAGTAAAAAACGTGGAGCTGGTGTCAGTAGATGCCCGCGCAGCCAGAGAGCACCTCAATCGCCTACTGCCCCAGGAAGCTTTAGATATCCCTTGCAGCCAGCTAAGCGGCGGCATGCGCCGGAGAGTAGCCTTGGTGCGTGCTATGATAGCCCAATCACAGATTTGCCTTCTGGACGAACCTTTTAACGGCCTAGATATAGAAAATTGCCAAATTGCAATGGAATATATTACTTCTGAATCCCAAGGAAAAGTCGTCCTCATTGCCACCCATATTGAGGGCTCTTAAACTTGATGGATGGCTGATATACATATCCGAACTTTCACCAGGTTGATAAATTGCTGGACGCCTATGTTGACATTTTTTTGATTATAGTAATATGTAATTGAGATGGGAGGCGATAAAAAATGCCGGAAATAAGTAGATTTTATGGGATTATAATTAAGATGTTTTTTAAACCCCAAAAGCATGAGCCGAGTCATATTCATGCGTTGTATGGCGAAACAATAGGGATATTTGATTTGGAAACAATGAAAATGATAAAAGGTGATATGCCAGGGAAAGCACCTTTATAGAGAATTCTTTGGAAAGGTAAGTGAGGTTAATGATTATCAGAATTAAGAGTGTTGTGCCTTTAGATGATTATATTCTGCTAGTTACCTTTGATGATGATAAGGTGGTGGAATATGATGTTAAGGATGATATGAAAACGCTTCCTTCTTATAATGATCTTGAGCGCATCCATGGTCTATGGCAGCAAGTATTGCTGGATGAGAGTAGGACTTGTGTTTATTGGAATGATTATATTGACTTGCCTAGTGATATAATATATGAATATGGAAAAGAGAAAATTAATTTTTGAGATAGCCGTCACATGATCCAGTGGCGGCTATTTGTCAAGGTGAATGAAGATAAGAGGATACTTGCCACTTAAGCGTCCAGTCCAGCCTTGACTGCTGCTGAAGAGTGCAATATAGGAATATGAGTCACCAGGTTTGCCAATATGTTGAAAAAAACAATTGTAATTTTTGCCCATTCATGGTATAATCGTAAAATGACTGTGACTATGTCCAAAAATGAGGCGCAGCCGCAATGAAGGAGGAAATGTAACATGAGTTTACAGGTAGAAAAATTAGAAAAGAACATGGCCAAGCTGACCATTGAAGTGTCCGCTGAAGAGCTGGAGAAAGCGATCCAGGGTGCATATCTGAAAAATAAAAACAAGATAACAATTCCCGGATTCCGCAAGGGTAAAGCACCCCGCAAGATGATTGAGCAGATGTATGGTAAGGAAGTATTCTACGAGGATGCTGCCAATGCATTGATCCCGGAAGCATATGAGAAGGCACTTGCTGAATGCACCGAAGAGATCGTATCTTCTCCCAAGATTGATGTGACACAGCTGGAAGCTGGCAAGCCTTTCATCTTTACTGCAGAAGTAGCTCTGAAGCCGGAAGTAACTCTTGGTACCTACAAGGGTGTGAAGGTAGACAAGGTGGAAGTAGAAGTGAGTGAGGAAGAAGTTGACGCTGAGATCAACAAAGAGAGAGAGAACAATGCCAGAACCATCACAGTAGAAGACAGATCTGTTAAGGATGGCGACATGACAGTGATCGATTTCGAAGGTTTTGTAGACGGCGTGGCATTTGAAGGCGGAAAGGGCGAGGACTATTCTCTGACCATCGGTTCCGGCGCATTTATTCCCGGATTTGAAGAGGCTCTGATCGGTGCCCAGATCGGTGTGGAGACTGACGTCAATGTAACCTTCCCTGAAGATTATCAGGCAGAAGAGCTGGCTGGTAAGGCAGCAGTGTTTAAATGTACCGTTAAGGAGATCAAGGAGAAAGAGCTTCCTGAGCTGGATGATGAGTTCGCAAGTGAAGTGTCTGAATTTGATACCCTTGCTGAGTATAAGGAAGATGTGAAGAAGAAACTGGCTGAAAAGAAGGAATCAGCAGCTAAGAGCGCCAAGGAAGACGCTGCCATCGATGCTGTAATTGCAGAAGCAAAGATGGAGATTCCCGACGCTATGGTTGAGACCCAGCAGAGACAGATGGTTGAGGATTTTGCTCAGAGAATTCAGTCTCAGGGAATTTCCATGGAGCAGTATATGCAGTTCACCGGTCTGGACGTGAACACTCTGTTAGAGCAGGTGAAGCCTCAGGCTTTGAAGAGAATCCAGTCTCGTCTTGTTCTGGAAGCAGTAGTAGCTGCAGAAGGAATGACTGCAAGTGAGGAAGATTTCGAAGCAGAAGTTGCCAAGATGGCTGAAAGCTATAAGATGGAAGCTGACAAAGTAAAAGAGCTTCTGGGTGAGGGCGGCAAGAAGCAGGTTATGGAAGATATCTGTGTAAACAAGGCTGTTGCCCTGATCGTTGACAATGCAATTGAGGAGTAATCGTATTGCAAATCAGGTGTAGCTTGAAATTGCAGGTACTGAGAAATACAGGCAATTTGAAAAGGTTGAATCTACGATAAGATAATTATAAACAGAGGATTAAGATTTTCTTAAATCCTCTGTTTATGATTGAAAAATGGAAAAAAGTAGGATACACTAGCATATAGAAGGTCATAGTAATAGAGAAGAAAACGGAGGACAGGTAGAATGAGTTTAGTACCTTACGTCATTGAACAAACAAGCAAGGGTGAAAGATCCTACGATATTTATTCAAGACTTTTAAAAGACAGAATTATTTTTTTGGGTGAAGAAGTAAATGAAGTGACAGCAAGCCTTGTTGTGGCACAGCTTCTGTTTTTGGAAGCTGAAGATCCGGAGAAGGATATCCACTTGTATATTAACAGCCCGGGCGGCAGTGTGACTGCAGGTATGGCAATTTACGATACCATGAATTATATTAAATGTGATGTTTCTACCGTATGTATCGGTATGGCAGCAAGCATGGGCGCTTTCCTGTTGGCAGGAGGTGCTAAGGGTAAGAGATATGCTCTGCCCAATGCAGAGATCATGATCCATCAGCCCCTTGGCGGAACCCAGGGACAGGCTACGGAGATCGAGATCGCGGCCAAGCACATTTTGAAGACGAAAGAGAAATTAAACCGTATTTTAGCTGAAAATACCGGTAGAGATTATGAGACGATCTGCGCGGATACAGAGCGCGATAACTGGAAGAGCGCAAAGGAAGCCTGCGAATATGGGTTGGTTGATAAGGTGATCGCATCTCATGCGGCGCAGGAATGATCGCTGCAGTGCATCTCTGAATAGAAGAAACATTTGAGACAGGAGTTAAAAGATGGCGGGGAAAATGATAGGGAATGAAGTCAGATGTTCCTTTTGCGGTAAAAACCAGGATCAGGTGCGCAAGATGATTTCCGGTCCGGCAGGTATTTTTATCTGCGATGAATGCGTGGATATTTGTGCAGATATTCTGGAAGAAGAGCTGGATGAGGAACAGTACGAAGAATATGACAAAGCCGAGATCAATCTGTTAAAACCGGTTCAGATCAAGGAGTTTCTCGATGAGTATGTCATCGGTCAGGAGGCTGCTAAGAAGGTTCTGGCAGTTGCAGTTTATAACCATTATAAAAGAGTCATGGCACCGAGAGAAGTAAATGGCGTGGAATTGCAAAAGAGCAATATCCTGATGATTGGTCCCACCGGTTCCGGTAAGACTTACCTGGCACAGACCTTAGCCAAGATCATTAACGTGCCCTTTGCTATTGCGGATGCCACGACCTTGACAGAAGCAGGTTATGTGGGCGAGGACGTAGAAAATATTTTGTTGAAACTGATCCAGGCTGCTGATTATGATATTGAGAGAGCGCAGTACGGCATTATTTATATCGATGAGATTGACAAGATCACCAAGAAAAGTGAGAATGTATCAATCACCAGGGATGTATCCGGTGAAGGCGTACAGCAGGCACTATTAAAGATTGTAGAAGGTACAGTGGCAAGCGTACCGCCTCAGGGAGGACGTAAGCACCCCCATCAAGAGCTTTTAAATATTGATACTTCCAATATTTTGTTTATCTGCGGCGGAGCCTTTGATGGTCTGGAGAAGATCATTGAGGCAAGACTTGACCGAAAGTCCATCGGTTTTAATACCGAACTGACTCAGAAGAGCAATAAGGTGATCGGTGAGTTGTTTGCCGAGGTGACAGCCCAGGATTTGATCAAATTTGGTTTGATCCCTGAGTTTGTTGGCCGTGTGCCTATCTGTGTGTCTTTGGAGGGTCTTGATAAGGAAGCCCTTGTGCGTATCTTAAAGGAGCCTAAGAATGCATTGATCAAGCAGTATCAGAAGCTGTTTGACATGGACAATGTGGAATTAAGCTTTGAAGAAGATGCCATTCTTGCTATTGCAGAGAAAGCATTTGAACGGAAAATAGGAGCCAGAGGATTGCGTTCTATTATGGAGAATACCATGATGGATCTGATGTATCGGATTCCTTCTGATGAGACAATAGAGTCTTGCGTAGTGACCAAGGGAGCTGTGGAAGGAACCAGCGAACCGCTTACCATTCGTAGGGAGTCGAAGCTACGTAAAGCCAAGTAAGTAAACAAACGCCGCTGGATTCAGCGGCGTTTATTGCACATATTGCGAATATGACAGAAATGGAAAAGGTGATGAGGATGAATAGAAGATTGCCGGCAGTGGCACTCCGGGGAATGACCATTTTGCCGGAGATGATGATACATTTTGATTTGAGCAGAAAAAGATCTATCATGGCAATAGAACAGGCCATGATGGGGAATAATAAAGTTTTTTTGGTGACACAGAAGGATGCGGACGAGGAGAATCCGGGTTTTGAGGATGTGTACCATGTGGGAACCGTAGCTAACGTAAAGCAGATCAGCAAGATGCCGAATGGAATCGTGAGAGTATTGGTGGAGGGAGAGAAGCGCGGAGAGCTGCTTGGCTTTCTATCTGACGAGGAAAGCTTTTTGCTGGCTGAGGTAGAGGAACAAAGTTCCTGCGAGGAGGAAGTGGATGAGGCTACGAGGGAGGCTATGATCCGTCAGCTTGCAGAACTTTTTGAGGGCTATAGCAAGTATTATCCCAAGATTGGCCATGGCATAGAAAAGCAGTTTCATGTGCAGAAAAGTCTGGAAAAACTGATGGATCTGATCACTATGAGCATTCCGCTTTCCTTTACATCCAAGCAGAAGGTGCTGGAGTTACCCACACTTGCTGAGCGTTTTGAATATCTGGCAGAGGTACTGTCCAATGAAACGGAAATCGCCAGGATTAAGGTGGAACTCAGTGAACAGGTAAAGGGAAGAGTGGAGAAACACCAGAAAGAGTATTTGCTGCGGGAGCAGATGAGTTATATCAGACAGGAGCTTGGTGAGGACGGTGGTTTCTCAGATGTGGAGCAATTTGAGGAGGCCCTGGAAAAGATCAAGGCCAAAAAAGAAGTAAAGGATCGAATCCGCAAGGAAATTTCACGGTTTAAAAGTCTGGCACCCAACAGTGGTGAGGCTTCCGTGGAGCGCGGATATATTGAGACCTTGCTTGAGATGCCGTGGGATAAAAAGTCGAAGGACAACACAGACATTAACCGTGCCGAGGAAATTTTGGAGGCACAACATTATGGTCTTGAGCAGGTAAAGGAACGTGTCCTGGAATTTCTCGCCATCAGAAGTTTGACAAAGCGGGGGGAGAGTCCTATCATCTGTCTGGTGGGACCGCCCGGAACCGGCAAGACCTCCATTGCAAAGAGCATTGCAGAGGCTTTGGACAAAAAGTATGTGCGTATCAGCTTAGGCGGTGTCAGAGACGAAGCGGAGATCCGCGGGCATCGTAAGACTTATGTGGGTGCCATGCCGGGAAGGATTGCCGGAGCGTTGAAGCAGGCAGGAGTAGGGAATCCGCTGATGCTTTTAGATGAGATCGATAAGGTGAGCAGTGATTATAAGGGGGATACCTCATCTGCACTTTTGGAGGTGCTGGACAGTGAGCAAAACAGCAGGTTCCGGGATCATTATATCGAGATTCCGATAGATCTGTCAGAGGTGCTTTTTGTTGCTACAGCCAACACCACAGCATCCATACCGAGGCCTTTGTTGGATCGAATGGAAATCATCGAGGTCACAAGTTATACGGCCAATGAAAAGTTCCACATTGCAAAGGAACATCTGGTGGAAAAGCAGTGGAGGAAGCATGGGCTTACAAAAGAGCAGTTATCAGTCAGCGACAACGTCCTTCGCATGATTATTGAGGGTTATACCAGGGAAGCCGGTGTGAGAGAATTGGAGCGTAAGCTGGGTGAGATCTGTCGTAAGGCAGCCAGAGAGATTCTAAAGAAGCCGGGCAGCCATATTAAGATTACTGGTCAAAATCTGGAGAAATATCTGGGACACATGAAGTTTGTGCCGGGTAAAAAGAACCTGACGAATGAAGTGGGAATTGTGCGTGGTCTGGCATGGACCAGTGTGGGCGGCGATACTTTGCAGATAGAAGTCAATGTCATGCCGGGTAAGAGTGAAATCGATCTGACAGGGCAGATGGGGGATGTGATGAAAGAATCTGCCATTACAGGTATGAGCTATGTGCGCTCGATCAGTAAGCAGTATCAGATAAAAGAAGAGGTTTTCCGGAAAAATGATTTCCACATTCATATTCCGGAAGGAGCAGTGCCAAAGGATGGCCCCAGTGCCGGAATTACCATGGCTACTGCGTTAATGTCTGCAGTGACAGGGATCCCGGTGTACGCAGATGTGGCCATGACCGGAGAGATCACTCTGCGAGGCAAGGTATTGCCCATCGGCGGCCTCAAAGAGAAACTTCTGGCAGCCAAGGTGGCAGGCATGAGAAAGGTGCTGGTACCTGAGGAAAACCGCCATGATGTGGAGGAAATATCCAGAGAAATAAAAGGCGGTCTGGATATTGTCTTTGTAGAAAATATGACACAGGTACTGGAGCATGCACTGATAAAACAAGGATAAGAAAAAGAGGTGAGGGTATGGTTATCAAAAAGGTAAGTCTGGAAACCGTCTGCGGCATCACCAGTAAGCTGCCGGATTCAATTCATCCGGAGGTTGCTTTTGCCGGCAAAAGTAATGTGGGAAAGTCATCACTGATCAATGCACTGATGAATCGCAAGTCTCTGGCTCGCACCAGTGCTCAGCCCGGCAAGACCCAGACCATTAATTATTATAATGTAAATGATGCAATCTATTTTGTGGATCTTCCCGGCTATGGCTATGCCAAGGCCAGTGAAGAAGTGAAAGCGAAATGGGGTAAAATGATCGAGGATTATCTACATAAGTCCAAGCAGCTTAAGGCGGTTTTTTTGCTGATTGATATCCGTCATGCACCTTCAGAAAATGACCGGATCATGTACGATTGGATCGTAAGGCTGGGGTATCATCCCATTATCATAGCAACAAAGCTTGACAAGATCAACCGAAGCCAGATCCAAAAGCAGATAAAACTGATCAAAACGACGCTGCAGGTGGAAACAGATACGGTTGTGGTTCCTTTTTCTGCCGAGACAAAGCAGGGGAGAGAGGAAATTTATGACATAATAGATGCCATTATTGAACAGGAGGCTGGAATAGATGGAGTCACCGATGAGGAAATATTATAAGGCGCTGGTTAATCTGGCAAT
>JAZSFW010000313.1:0-6940 GCA_045532445.1 Acetatifactor sp.
CAGTCTGCTGGGGGGATTCTTCAGTCTTCTGGACTTGATCTGTACTTTGAACAACAGATTCTTTCGTTGGTTCTTGGGAGTCCTGTGGCTGTGAGTGGGCAGGCTGGCTGCAGCCGGTCAGTAAAGCACTAAACAGGAATAAGAGGATTAACTTTTTTTTCATGGTATGGAATCCTTTCGTTTTTTGTATGTTATATCAACAGGTCGTTGATCGCAGTGCCAGGTAGGAATTATGATATTCCTTACAGTAAGTAACATCTTCATCAAACCAATCCGGCGGCAGGAAGCTTTCGGCCGCTTCTCTGCTTCCAAATTCCACTTCAGCCATGACAAGCGGAGCAAAGGGTGCATCAAACACATCCAGCTCGATGGTCAGACAGTAATCATCCGGCGGTGTAGGGCCGCTTTCGCTGAACTGGGGATTGGGCAGGGGAATTAAGTAGCGGGTCTTGGAAATGATATTGCCGTCAGCCTTTTTGCGCAAATGATAATAGGCGGCTTCATTTAAAGGAAGATTGCTCTCGTCCCGGGCCATCATGCCTTTACCCTTGTAGGTCAGATAATATTGATCATCCTCCTTCCGGACTCTGATGACAGGGTCAGTGTTAAGGTAGGCTTGTTCGATATGATGATGAGGGTAAGATTCCAGATTGTCCGGAAGTGTTTTTAAAGTAAACTTTCTTTCTATTTCCATGGTAATTCTCCTAAAAAATTTGCTTAGTTAAGGGAGCTAAAATAGACACTATAACTATAATAGGATGAAAAAATACGTTTGTCAACCTGCCGATTTAATCTATCTTCCTCAAATCCCTAAAAGTCCAAGATATGAAGCAGGAAAACCAAAAAGGGGATTGCTTTTTGGAAAGTAGTAAAATATAATTATCATATAATAAGGCGGTGCGATGGATGTTTACAGAATCGCAATTAGATAAAATATTTGTGGAAAGAAAAGAGGATATAAAATGAGTAAAATTGCTATTTTTCTGGCAGCAGGCTTTGAGGAAATTGAAGCTCTTACCGTAGTGGATATCTGCAGAAGAGCAGGAATAGAAGTGACTATGGCTTCGATTACGTCAGATCTGTGCGTGGAAGGCTCTCATGGTATTAAGGTGTCTGCTGACTGTGTGTTGGAGGAAGTGGATTTTGACAGTATGGATATGCTGGTACTTCCGGGAGGCATGCCCGGCACGAAGAACCTGGAGGCATGTGAGAAGCTAATGGAGCAGGTGGATGCTTTTGATCAGGCAAAGAAATATGTGGCAGCAATCTGCGCAGCCCCCTCTGTGCTGGGTCACAGGGGCATATTGAAAGGCAGAAAGGCTTGCTGTTATCCGGGATTTGAGGATCAACTGGAAGGGGCCCAGGTGTGTTTTGAAGCGGTGGCTGTGGCTGACCATGTGATCACCTCCAGAGGGATGGGAACGGCGATTCCTTTTGCACTTGCCATCACAGCTGTTTTCTGCGGAGAGAAAAAGGCAGAAGAGTTATCTAAGGGAATTATCTATTCATAAAGAGCGTTTTGACGCAAAGAGGAGAAATCGGGATGAGCAAGAGTAATGTAACAGCGCAGATGTTAGAGTTTATACAAAAAAGTCCTACCTGCTTTCACGCCATCAGCCAGTTAAAGGCTATGCTGGAAGAAGCAGGTTACGAGGAGTGGAAGGAAGCAGAAGAATGGCAGGCCAAGGCAGGAGGAAAGTATTATGTGACCCGCAATGATTCTTCCCTGATCGCGCTGCATCTTCCCACATCTAAGAAGGCGAAGGGCTTTCATATCACAGCTTCCCACAGCGATTCCCCCACTTTCAAGGTGAAAGAAGCACCGGAAATGATTGTGGAAGGGCAGTATGTGAAGTTAAATACAGAGAAGTATGGCGGTATGATCCTTTCTACCTGGCTGGACAGGGAACTGTCTGTGGCCGGAAGAATTGTGGTGAAAGAGGCGGATGAACTGGTTACAAAGCTGGTAAACATAGATAAGGATCTTTTGGTGATCCCCAATTTGGCAATCCATATGAATCCTGATGCCAACAAGGGCATGGAGTTTAATCCCCAGGTGGATATGCTTCCTTTAATGGCAGGAGACCCTGAGGAATGCGGGAAAGGTGTTTTGCTTTCTCTTGTGGCAGAAGAAGCAGGTGTCGCAAAAGAAGATATCCTGGGACATGATCTGTTTTTGTATGTAAGACAGCCCGGCAAATTGATCGGATGCAAGGAAGAGTTTTTACTTTCCCCCAGATTGGATGATCTGCAGTGCGCCTTTGCTACCATGAAAGCTTTTGTGGAGAGTGAGCCTGAGGAGTATGTGAATGTGTGTGCCGTATTCGACAATGAGGAAGTGGGCAGCAGTACCAAGCAGGGAGCCAATTCTACCTTCCTGGAGGATGTGCTGATGAGAGCCGGCGAAGCAATGGGAATCACACCCACAGGATATAAGCAGCTAGTGGCAGATAGCTTCCTGATCTCAGCGGACAATGCCCATGCAGTACACCCCAATCATCCGGAGAAGGCAGATCCCACCAATCGTCCTTTTATGAACGGCGGACTGGTGATCAAGTATCATGGAAGTCAGAAGTATACTACTGATGCCTATTCAGCTGCTAGGATGAAAGATCTGTGCAGGAAAGCAGACGTGCCCTTCCAGACCTTTGCTAACAGGTCAGATATGGGCGGCGGCTCTACCCTTGGTAATATTTCTACCTCCCATGTATCGGTATCCAGTGTTGACATCGGCCTTCCACAGCTTGCCATGCATTCTGCGGTGGAGACAGCAGGGGTGAAGGATACAGAGTATTGTATCCGTGCTTTGAAAGAATTTTATACGGAATAAAGAAAGGTCTGCCCCTTATAAGGGCAGACTTTTTTCAGCACAGAGAGCACCGAAGCCCACACGGTTGTTAGGATATTCTGCTTCTCCTCTGATGGGCTGGGCGCCGCTTCTTAGGTAAGCTTTTACTTTTTCCCCGTAAAGGTAAGGGTCGTTGCCTCTCACGATCCCCCATTCCATCAAAAGGGCAGCACTGCCGCTGACAATGGGAGTGGCAAAGGAGGTGCCAGTCACCAAAGAATAACCGGCGTAGAGATCCGGTGCCAGAATATTGACACCCGGGGCCGCCAGGTCAGGCTTAACCAGACCGCCGGTTACGACGCCGATGGTGCGGTCCGTGCCCACATACCCTCTCCCTGAAAAGTCGGCATAAGCTTCTGTGATACTGTTGTAAGCTCCCACGGTGATCACCTTTGAGGCTGTAGAAGGAATGGTCATGGTCACATCAGGAGTGGGAGAGGTAAAGCCGGTTCCGACACTTCGTGCTGTGGCAGAAGGCAGGTATAAGTAATATTGACCAACGATGGCGCTTACCGGTTCCAGCGTGATCCGCCAGATGCCGCTGTTAATAGAAGCAGAGAGGGAGTCGGCTGAAGTGGGGAGCATTTCTATATAAAGCTCCTGATTTACAGAGTAAGGGGAGGGTTCTCCAAAATAAATCAGAAGTTCCGTTTGCTCCATACGCAGGGTATATTTGCCAGCTTCTATATTGGCAGGCAGCTCCTCGCGGATGCCTCCGGGAGAGGTCAGATAGATGCGATAGCGGTCGCTGTAATGAGTCCATAATTGAACACTTAGATTCCTTTGATAATTGCCCACCGCCAGCTCCACAGAGGAGGGAGCAGTACGGGCATTGCCGGACGTATGACCTGCAGAACTTCCTTCGTTGCCGCTTCCCACACAAATGACCGTGCGGCCGATTTCAGCAGCATTGTCTAAGAAACGTTCCAATAAGGAACTGCCGTCATGAGAGCCATAGCTGTTGCCAAAGCTCAGATTGATGACCAGAGGCATACCAAGCTCCTGGGCTTTTCTGACTGCATAGGTGACACCGCGCATAATCTGGGTGGTGTTTGGAAAACCTTCTTCGGTGGGAAGTCCCAGCTTGACGATGAGCAGACTGGCTCTGGGAGCCACACCTTCGTATAGTATGTTGTTTGTGCCTGCATATCCGGCTGCAATGCCGGCCACAGCGGTGCCATGGCCGCTTCGGTCTATGCTGGCAATCAGACTTTGAGACGGTAAGGGATCATTGTTTTGCAGTGCTTCATTGATCTGTTCCTGGGTGTATTCTGTGCCTGTGGAAAAGCCTTCCGGAGGCGGTCCAGAGGGAAGCGTTTGGTCCCAGAGAAAAAGGATCCTAGTGGTACCGTCTGCTTTGCGAAAGTCATTTCTGGCATAATCAATACCGGAATCCAATACGGCAATCAGTACGCCTTCGCCTGTCAGGTAAGGTTCCCGCCTTGTGAGAGGATAAAGGCAGGAGCTTTCTGCAACTTGAGCATTTTGCTGAAAAAAATATCTTTTGGGCTTTTCTACATATTCAATCTGTTCCAGTTCCCCCACAGCATCCACCAGGTTTTCCGGCACAGTCAGGAGGGCATATCCTGCAATAAGATACTCTGTCCGGATGCCTACTGCATTCAGTTCATCCAGACTCCCATGATATTTTACGATCAATTCCCAGGTTCGATTATCTGTGTCAAAACCTATGTTCAGTTCATTGGTTTGTTCGCGGACGGCTTCCGGAGTTTCCAGTGCAAGATTTAAAAGATTTTCCAGTTTTGGATTCATACAAATTTCCTAAAAAAATACTCTCCTAACTCTATGAGAAAGAGCAGAAGAGTATACGTCAATGTCATTTGCTTTGGAACTTAGAGCGCCTCGGGAACGATATGGCTTTGTAATTATTTTAAAATTGTGCTGTAGGATAGATTGATCTGATATTGCAAATCTATCTGCCCAAAATTCCTAAAAGTCCAAGAAAAATTACCCAAAAGGCAGATAGAACATAAGAAAACTAAGATTCTATCCGCCTTGTCTACAGCACTCCTCCACTTTTTAGGGATTTCAGGCAGATATATTACCCCAAAATGAGAAATCTATCCGAATCAGGATAATTCCCGGCAGGTCAAGAAGCCGCCACAGGGTATTCGCAGTTTTAACAGAAGTTACAGCGTTTTTTCGCCGCGGGTATAGGCGGCGCCAATCCCGAGGATCACAAACATGGCAGGCTCATTTAAAACTTGCTGGAAGCTTACAAGGTTGTGGATGGAATAGGCCAGAATCGACAGGCCGCAGGCTCCAACCAAAGCTGCGTAAGGGTCAGTACGCGAAGCCCCTTTTTTCAGGAAACTGTATACGGAGGTTATGATGATACCACCAAAGCTTATCAGTCCCAGAAGTCCCAGATTCACCAGTATCGTCAGCCATTCGCAATGGGCATTGATCAGATGTTCATTGGGCCAGACCGTATATAAGAGATCCATAAGTTTGAGGGAGCTGTCTCGGTAGAGATATTCCCCCATGCAGTCAGGACCTACCCCAATCAGCTTCCTGGAAAAAGGAAGTTCATAAAAAGCCATGGCGCCGGCTGTCCAAGTGGCACCTCTGCGGCTGCCCCAGGAAGGGGAAAAGGTAAAAATACCAATGTCTGATAAAAAGCCAATGCTCCCCGGAGAAACGGTATTCAGGATTAAAAGAAAGAGGAAAGCGGCAACCACTGCAATGCAAAGCAGTAAAAACCACTGTTTTAGTTTACCTATGAGTCTGTCAGGATAGGTTCCGTTTATTCTCATATGCCGACTCCACAGAAACATTCCAAGCGCCAGAGAAAAAAGGAAAATGGGAAGCGGAGAGTAGGTAAAGAGGTTATTGCTTGTTTCCTGATAGGTGATGGCTTTCGGGAAAATCACACGAAGGATCAGGGTAAACAGGCAGGAAATACTAAGGAGCAACGCGATCTCACAGTATCGCGCCAGCTTCTGAACGTCCTTTGCCGACAATAATAAGAGCACAAAGAAAATTCCTAACATAGTCAGGATGCCGCTGCTGCTGCCATTCGTAGTCAGCGCACAAAAGCCCACAAAAAGATAGCCACGGAGCACGTTTTTCTGCCATGTTTTGGCAAAAGCATCCGCCCATCTAAGATACACAGCCCCAAAAAGGATCGTCACCAGATAACCGCAATACCAGTTAATATTTCCGGCCAAAGAGATAAATTGTGGATTTGTGTTGACTTCCATCGGGATCGGCCAGAGGTTAAAACGATTCAGATACCCCAGCAAAAAAAGGATACCGGAGACCGGAAGCATCAATATTACAGTCCAAAGCTGCCTGTTCCAAAATCTGCTGATGAAAAAATATCCGGCTGCCAGAGAAAGCTGCATCAGTGTTCCCATGGTCCAGTTCTGATTGCCTAGTGCAGCGGTTTCCTTGTAGTCGGAGCACAGATAAGAGATCATCACCGCAGCCATATAGCCGGCAACACACCAGTCTGTAAGGCTGAGAGCAGACAACCTGTTTCTGAGGTCTGCCAAAGTGAACCGTTTTTCCTTTACTAAGATCACTGTAAAAAGAACCAGGTGAAGAAGGAAAAAAGGCAGTACCACTTTCCAATACAACTGTAGGAAGTTTGTAAACATCATCCTTTTGTCCGTTCCGATCGTTGCATAAGTAAACTTGGTATAGAGCGGGATTCCTGCGATCACCATTAACATATAGATAAGGGTCAGAAGCTGCAGGATTCCTCTGTTGTCCTGATACAGTAACTCTGTGAATGTTTTGCTTTTGGTATGTTTACGCCTTGTTGCCTGACTGCTCATGTGCTCAGCCTCCGTGTTGTTTGCCTGTTATATTCATATTATCTGAAAAGTAATCTATTGTCAAATGGTGGTTTTCCAGATATAATAGTTAAAGTTACATTTCACACGTCGGTCAGGCGCGCCGCAGGCAGTCGCTTCAAGAAGCAGGCGGTATCCGGGCTGTGTTTGTTTGCAGTGGCAAAAGCCGCAAGAGTTACTAAGGGTTGACAAATGGCTGAAATAGAAGTTAAAGGCAGAGTACCCAACCACAAAACTCGTGCGCGCAGCGCACTCAGACATGTTGTGGTTG
>JAZSFW010000127.1:0-3254 GCA_045532445.1 Acetatifactor sp.
CCAGCACATAGGCAGAAATTCCCAGCATTCCCAGAATATTCTGGGATACATATTTTGCAAATTCTTGTTTTACTGTCCCTTTATTTTGCCGAATCATTATTTCTTCTCTTTCTGTTATTTCTCTGTCCTTTTATCCAAATGCATACGAAAGCGTACACAGACAGTCACTAATTATACCACATCCTCCATAATTTTACCAGATTTTCTTTACACCGTTTTTCTTTTTACAATAGGAAAGGAACTGCTGCATAGCACTGCTTAGATAGCGTTCCTTTTTCCACACCAGACTGATTCTTGTATACAGAGGCTTTTCAAAGGGAATCCCTGTCATCCCCGCACAACGTTCTGCAACTTCCCGAAATAAAAAACCAATTGCAATGCCATCTGTGATCAAGCGCTCCACCGTAGACAACTGGGAAGAAGTGTGCATGATCCTTGGCACAACGCCACTTTGTTGAAACATATCAAAGATCAACTGATTCTGGTAAAAATCGTTTGAAAAAACGACCAATGGTTCCTGTTCTAACTGCTTTGGTGTGATCACAGTACTTTCAACCAGAAAATGTGCGTTGGGAACACAGCATACAACCTCGAATTCTGCCATTTTCAGAGCATCGCAATCCGGAAATTCCCGAGTCACTTCCTCTCGGTGAGGCAAAAAAGCCACATCCAGAATACCATCCTTGAGCATCCGATATAAATCCTTTCTTCCGGCCTCTTTTGTCAAAAGCTCTATTTCAGAATGTGCCTTACCAAAATCTGCATAGATTCCGGAAAGCAACAGATTCCCCGTCATCGGAGGCATGCCCAAGCGTATGCTGGAACGTTTCTGAACCCGGTCACGCATCACCCTTTCTACACTGTCCGCATGCTGCAAAAGACCTTCTGCCAGCTTATACAAAGCTTCTCCATCTTCTGTCAACCAAAATCCACTTCCGCTTCTTTTGACCAATGAAACTCCAAATTCTTCTTCCAGCTTCTTTATGGCAACAGAAACAGAGGGCTGAGAAACATGAAGCTCCTGCGCCGCTCTGGAAGCATTTTGGTATTTACACGCCGTCTGAAAATACAGTAATTGTTGCAAGGTCATTTGCCCCATCTCCTGATTTGTTGTTTGGTATCAACCAAATTTACACTCCAACTTACGCACCACTTCATCCCCCACTTGTGCGGTAGTAGCGTTTCCTCCAAGATCGCTTGTCAAAACTTTCTTTTCCACCAGCATTTCTTCTAAAATGTCAATGAGTCGCTGGGCCCAGGTATCGTATCCGAAAAACTCCAGCATCTGACTTACACTCCATACCGTAGCCATGGGATTGGCCTTGCCCTGCCCTGCAATGTCCGGCGCTGAGCCGTGGATCGGTTCAAACATGGACGGGAATTTACGCTCCGGATTTAAGTTCGCTCCTGCCGCAAGCCCCATGCCGCCGGCGATTGCTGCACCAAGATCAGTCAGAATATCTCCAAACAAGTTGGAAGTGACTACCACCTGAAAACGCCCCGGATCCTTCACCATAAACATACTGGCGGCATCCACCAGATAAGAATGGGTCTCTACGTCGGGATATTCTTCTCCCACCTCTTGAAAGATTTGATCCCAGAACACCATGGAATAATTCAGCGCATTTCCCTTGCTGATGCTGGTAAGGGTCTTTTTTTCCTTGCGGGCCAGCTCATAAGCATAGCGAATGATCCGTTCGCATCCGTGTCTGGAAAAGACTCCGTCCTGAATGACCACTTCGTTGGGTTTCCCTTGATACAGCCAGCTTCCGCTGCCGGCATACTCGCCTTCACTGTTTTCACGCACAAAGATCATGTCAATCTCTTCTCTCTTTACATCGGCCAAAGGACAAGGTGCCCCTTTCAGCAATTTCACCGGGCGCAGATTGACATATTGATCAAAGGTTTTGCGGATAACCAAAAGTAAATCCCACAAAGAAATATGGTCCGGTACTCCCGGATAGCCCACTGCACCCAGAAATATCGCATCATGCTTTTTTAACTGTTCCAGACCATCTTCCGCCATCATGCGGCCCTCTTTCAGATAATACTGACACCCCCAGGGATATTCCGTAAACGCAAACTGAAACCTTCCGTCCAGTTCTGCAACTTTTCTTAAAACCTTCATGCCCTCAGCTATTACTTCAGGACCAATGCCATCACCGGCTATCACTGCAATTTTATGCGTCTCCATTTTTTCCTTTCCTCTATTCTTTTCTAGTCTTCCGAAATCACCTTATCCAGACGTTTCTCGCAATAATCCAGGAATTGTTTCCAAAGTTTATCATTGATAAAACGGTTTTCTCCGGTTTCCATCAGAATTTTGCCATACTCCTCTGTATTGTTATTCCAAACGTGGTTTCCGATCATTACATCCACCTTTTCCTGCAGTAGCCTATGTAAAGAAGCCCGGTACGCTTCCCTGCCCTCCGAGAAATCCAACTTGTCTTTCACCATGGTGTTGGCACCGGCTCCGCCAAACATACCCACGCGATACACTTTGTCCTCTTCCCGGGTTTCAAAGAAGAAAGAAACCGTACCCTTGGTGTGTCCCGGAGTTTCCAAGAACTCTATGACCGTATTGCCCAAGACAAGGGTATCGCCGTCCTTGATCAAAATGTCAGGTGTAAAATATCGCAGACACTTTTCTGCATCCTCTTTTCCGATCAGCGTCTTTGCCTTACAAAAATGTGCCAAAGCAGCGGTAGCCTCCGTGTGATCTCCGTGCCAATGAGTATTGATGATATATTTGATTTCACGGGGATCAAAGCCCAGACGATGAATGGAATCCATCACCAGATACAGGGTATCGGTATATCCCGGATCGATCAGGATCAGCCCCTCTTTGGTATCAATGATATGACAAGAAGCCGGAAAAGTGCCCACAAAATACACATTACCTACAATTCGAAATGGTTCCATGATTCCTTCCCAGTGATGCGCGAAAGATTTTCTTTGAAACATAAAACGCCTCCTTTATCTTGTGCAAAAGTTTTGTGTTACCTTCATCATATCATTCCGCTGATTATTTGTAAAATATATTTCTTTTATTACGTTATAATAATTATTAATATTTAATGTTGCAAAACCTACAGTCTTGGCTATTCGATCGGCAAGAATAGCAAGACACAAAAATCTTAAAACTTTACCTTCCCTGCAAGCTCTTTTTCAAAGATCATTTTTTCCTGCAGATAAGTCCAACTGCCCACTCCGGCCTTCAGTGCACGGTTGTACATAGCATAAGCAATGGATAC
>JAZSFW010000182.1:0-1963 GCA_045532445.1 Acetatifactor sp.
CCTTTAAAAGAAACGAACACCACAATAGTGATCAGAATGGGCACCATGACACACAAAATAGCAGCCAGACCGGGATCCATGGTCATGGTGATGGTAATACCGCCCACCAGCATGATGGGTGCACGCACACCCATAGCCTGAATACTCTGGATAAAATTCTGCAGATTGTAGGAATCGGAGGTCATACGCGAGGTCAAAGAAGGCAGACCGAACTCATCCACCTGATTACCGGATAAGTCCAGGGATTTCCAGAACAGGTCCTTTCGGATGGCATAAATACTCTCTCTGGCCACCTTTACGGCACCTCTGTTGGCCTTTACATTCAGCTGGCGCACCAATACAGCCAGAAGCACCATTCCCAGGCCCCACAATATTACTCTCTTCATATCAGCCAGAGGGACCACATCATCGATCAGATGCTCCAGGATATAGGGCAGCATCAGTTCTCCCATGGCTGCTGCAGTCTTTAAGCTGATGGCAAACAACACCAGCCCGATATGTCGCTTTACGTAGGAAAAAATAAATCTCATGTCGTCGTCACTTTCTCTTTTGTGCCAAATGATAACTATTCAGAGCACACATTCGCAAAATCGCTTCTTCGAAGCTTTCCTTTGGCTCTGAATAGTTGCAAATTAATTAAGAACTTATTTAATCATAAAACATTTTTATGAGGCTGGCAATATGTTTTTTGCGCGAATCATTGGGCTTAAAATCAGAGCACTGTTTCCAGCGCCCTTACAAACTCCTCAAGGCCTGCTTTATCCTGCTCACTGAAACGGCCGGTAAAGGGGCTGTCAATGTCCAGCACACCCCAGATTTCGCCATTTACATGGATCGGCACCACAATTTCACTGTTGGATGCACTGTCACAGGCAATGTGCCCCGGGAATTCGTGCACATCATAAACAAGCTGCGTTTCATCCTGTGCCACCGCTGTGCCGCAAACGCCCCTGCCTACAGGGATCACAATACAGGCGGTCTTGCCCTGAAAGGGTCCAAGCACCAGCTTGCCGTCTGTCATTTTGTAAAAGCCTGCCCAATTGATGTCAGCAAGATGCTCCCACAACAGGGCACTGGCATTGGCAAGATTTGCTGTTTCATAGGGTATGCCGTCAGTAAGGCTTTTGAGCTGTTCGCAAAGCAGGGAATAATCCACATTTCTGTCCATACTTCTTTCCTTTCATTTTAAACAATCTTATTATTAATCATAGGCGATATTTGACTTTCTGACAAGATATTTGTAATACGTTAAAGTAATTTCCTCTTTATTTTTTCCTTCTTGTCATCTATAATTTATATAACACTACCACCTGTAAAAGTGAGGTCTAAATGATGAAAATACAACTTGATATATTTAACATCAAAATGCAGGAAGGCCAGTCCTGCGTAGTGACCCGAATCGAAGAAAAAAACAACATCACAGAATATGATTTTCAGTTTTCCTGGACAGACAAAAACGCCGCAGCAGATGACGCCTTTACCGTCACCTGGAGCGAGCCCTGCAACGGCATGATGTACAAGTGGGATGCCACCTGCAATCTGCACCGCAGTGTTTTTGTCCATTGGGACGACTTCTTCCCTTCCATGATTTCCCAAAACGCTCCCATCAGCTGTTACTTCGACGGGAACGATACCAACCGCTACTGTTGGGCGCTATCAGAATGTCAGAAACTGATCATGATCAAAAATGTCTTTGATGTCCCAAAGGGATTTCTTACGCCCTCCTTTACTGTAAGCACTGCCCCATTTACTGGCCAGTTTTCTACTTCCATCACCCTGCGCATTGATAAACGTATGATCTCCATGCGTGATACCGTGGCTGAGACTGCAGACTGGTGGATTACCAATTGCGGTATCACTCCCACATACGTTCCGGAAGCTGCAAAAGATCCGCTCTATTCCTTCTGGTATTCCCATCACCAGCAGGTTAGTGCCCCCTGTGTGGAAGAAGAATGTGTCCGTG
>JAZSFW010000215.1:0-21995 GCA_045532445.1 Acetatifactor sp.
TCATCCCGGTGAAAAACATGATTTTTGGGAATTTCAGTACGTTGACAAGGGAAATTATCAGATCATGGTAGACGGTGTCCGCTATGATCTTGCAGAAGGTCAGCTTATCCTATTTGCCCCCAATGCGCATCACTGCAGCACAGGTGAATATTTTGATGCGCAGATCGGTATCGTAAGCTTTGAGTCAGATTCTCCTGCGCTCAGTGAGCTTTGTGGCAAAATAATCACGCTCAGTCCACAGCAAAGGAAGCTGATCTTAGATATCGTTACAGAGGGAGTGGATGCGTTTATCCCTTCCTCACCGGATTCTGGACTTTTGGGAATGATTCCACGAGAAGGTGTTTCCTCTGCAAAGCTCCACAAGCTAAAGGGTGAGCTGGAACTGTTCCTCACAGAGGTATATTATAGTGAAAAAGATATTTCGGCATCGAGAGTAACAAATTCCTCCAATTATCGCAAAACACAGTTTGAAGAAATTGAAAGATATCTCGAGGAAAATCTTGACAAAAACCTTACCCTTGAAGATTTAAGCCGCTATTTTTCTATCAGTCCCTCAAAGATAAAACTGATCTTTAGGGAAGAATGTAAATCAAGCCCAATCGATTATTTTACATCACTGAAAGTCAACAAGGCACACCAGTTGATACGCGATACCAGCCTTAGTTTTGCTGAAATAGCAGAAAGCCTGGGATTCAGCTATGCATATTATTTTTCAAAGGTTTTTAAACAAAAAACAGGATTTACGCCAACAGAATATTTAAAATCTGTATATAAAGCCAAGTAACAGCAGAACGAGCTTGTAAAAAGAGGAGCAAACATGAGATTCGTAGTGGTAACAGGGATGAGCGGAGGCGGCAAAAGTACTGCCCTGAAAATGCTGGAAGATGCCGGGTTTTACTGTGTAGACAATCTGCCGGTGTCCCTGATTGACAAATTTGTAGAATTGATCGTTACTCCCAATGGTGAGATATCCAAGGTGGCCTTGGGGCTGGATGTGCGTGCCGGTCAGCCCTTTGAAGACGCGGCTGAGGTGCTGATGGCTCTTCGTGAAAGAGGCTACAAGCTGGAAATTCTGTTCATGGAAGCCGATGATCATGTGTTGATCAAGCGATACAAAGAGACCAGAAGAGTGCATCCGCTGGCTATGGAAGGGCGAGTGGAGGATGGTGTCGGCAAGGAGCGGAAGATACTAGAAGATATCAGAAGGCATGCAGATTATGTGATCGACACCACTCATTTGCTGACCAGGGAATTAAAGGAAGAGCTGGATCGCATTTTTGTCCAGAATAAAGAATACAATAGCCTTATGATAACCGTCATGTCCTTTGGGTTCAAGCATGGGATTCCCGCCGATGCAGACCTGGTATTTGATGTGAGATTCCTCCCCAATCCTTTTTATATCGAGGAATTAAAGCTTAAGACAGGTAATGATAAAGAGGTCCAGGAATTTTGTATGAGTTTTCAGGAGGCAGAGGATTTCATGCAGAAATTGGAGGATATGATACAGTTTTTGGTTCCTTATTATATCAAAGAAGGAAAGTATCGATTGGTCATAGCCATAGGCTGTACCGGGGGCAAGCACAGGAGTGTGACCTTAGCCAATGAATTATACAGCCGGATGAAGGACAAAGGCGACTATGGTATGAAGCTTTACCATAGAGATGTATACAACAGGAGTGTTTAAAAATGTCATTTTCCAGTGAAGTGAAGGAAGAACTTGCAAAACAGATCAATTCTGCCAGACATTGCCAGATAGCAGAGTTAGCTGCTTTACTTAGCTTCTGCGGTCAATATGGGATGGAGCAGGATGGCCGGTATACCATAGGATTTCAAACAGAAAATGAAGCGGTTGTGAAAAAAAGCCTGATATTATTACACAAATGTTTTCATGTGGATAAGTGTCTTACGTTAAGTGAGGAGCAGATGGGAGATTTCTGGCAAAAGTTTGGTGACCTGGAAGAACCGGTCAGTCAGCTGCTCATTAAAAAATCCTGCTGTCAGAGAGCATTCCTGCGGGGAGCATTTCTGGCCATAGGTTCCATCAGTGACCCAAAGAAAGGTTACCACATGGAATTTGTCTGTACCAGTAAACCCAAAGCAGAGCAGCTTCAAAAGGTAATCCAAGGCTTTGACATCGAGGCAAAGATTGTTCTTCGCAAGAAGTACCATGTGGTATATATCAAGGAAGGTGCGGGGATTGTAGATCTTTTGAACGTGATGGAAGCCCATGTGGCACTGATGGATTTGGAGAATCTGCGTATCCTGAAAGAGATGCGCAATTCTATCAACAGAAGAGTAAACTGCGAAACTGCTAACATTTCCAAAACAGTGAATGCGGCTTCCAGACAGATAGAGGATATCGAATATCTCAGAGATCATTACGGATTTCATATGCTGCCGGATGGCCTGCGGGAGATGGCTCAGGTCAGATTAGAGTATCCGGATGCCCCTTTAAAAGAGTTGGGTGAGTATCTGAATCCTCCGGTAGGAAAGTCAGGAGTCAATCACAGGCTGCGGAAACTAAGCGAGCTGGCAGAAAAGATCAGAATATGAATGGAGAAGGAATGTATGACAGATAAAAAGATGTTGTTTATATACAATCCAAAATCGGGAAAAGCACAGATCCGGAATTATCTTGCAGATATTCTGGATGTGTTTGCCAAAGCAGGTTATGAAGTGACTGTCCATCCTACCCAGGGAAGCGGTGATGCCACTCAGATCATGACCTGCCGCAAGCCCATATATGATCTGGTTGTCTGCAGCGGAGGCGACGGAACGCTGGATGAGGTTGTCACCGGCATGATGAAAAGTTCTTTTAAAACGCCGATCGGCTACATTCCAGCCGGCAGCACCAATGATTTTGCCGGCAGCCTTCATTTGCCAAAGAATATGGTGCAGGCGGCAGAGACTGTCATTAAGGGCAAAAATTTTGCCTGCGATGTAGGAATCTTTAATGACGACATTTTTGTATACATCGCTGCATTTGGTTTGTTTACCGATGTGTCTTATGAGACCAGGCAGGATATGAAAAATGTTTTGGGTCACATGGCATATCTGTTGGAGGGCATGAAACGCCTGTCGCCGATCCGTTCCTACCATATGAAGGTGACGCACGACGCAGGTGTCATTGAGGATGATTTTGTATTTGGAATGATCACCAACTCAGAATCCGTAGGCGGATTTAAGCGTATTACGGGCAGGAATGTAAAGCTTGATGATGGGGTTTTTGAGGTTACCCTGATCAAAATCCCCCGCAATGCTGCAGAGCTGAACGAGATCACCTCCTCCCTTATGCATCAGGAGATCGAGACGACAGCAATCCATTGTTTTAAAACCACCAAGCTGGCAATAGAAGCCTCGGAACCTTTGGCCTGGACATTGGATGGGGAGTATGGCGGAACCCATACAGAGGTAAGGATTGAAAATCTGTGTAAAGCAGTGGAAATCCGGGTGTAAGCTTTACACACCGTTTTTGGGACAAATATCCTTCAGGCAGCATTTGTCGCAATAGGGCTTGGTCCTTGCTGTGCACACTTCTCTGCCGTGATATACAAGGCGGTGGCAAAAGTCACTGCCCTCTTCGGGAGGAACGATCTTCCACAAAGCCATTTCCACCTTCTTGGGCTCTTTGATATCGTCTACCAGCCCCATGCGGTTGACCAGGCGGATGCAGTGGGTGTCGGTAACAATTGCAGGTTTTCCGAAAACATCACCCATGATCAGGTTCGCACTTTTACGCCCTACACCGGGAAGCTTTAAGAGCGTGTCAAAGTCATCGGGCACCTTGCCCTGGTATTCATCCCTTAAAATCTTCATGCAGGCATTGATATCACGGGCCTTACTTCTTCCTAAGCCACAGGGCTTCACGATGGCTTCAATCTCATCTACGGAAGCATCGGCAAGAGATGCCACATCCGGAAATTTCTCATAAAGCTTCTCTACAATGATATTTACCCTGGCATCAGTACACTGGGCAGCCAGACGCACGCTGACTAACAGCTTCCAGGCATCATCATAATCCAGCGAGCAGGCAGCGTCAGGATATTCTATCTTTAATCTCTCTATGATCTCAAGTGCAAGCTTCTCTTTGGCAGTTTTTTTTCTCATAATGATCTCCACTCTATATTGTATTTAGTCCCTTTCTAGATTGTGTGTTTGGTATAAAACATATTGAAAAAACAGTCATTGTAAGCTAATTATAGCAGATGCGGATGTTGTTGGCAAGCCGGAGGGCTAGACCGACCGTTTCATGTCTTGGTCAATGAATGATGAGTCCGCCCTGCACATTAAGGTCCCACTTTTTAGGTTTTTCAGGCAGATATATCACCCCAAAATGAGAAATCTATCTGAATCAGAATAATTCCCGGCTAGTTAAACCGTCACAGGGCAATTCTGGCTCAAGCAGAGCTTACCCACAAGAAAACCTTGCGTTTTTTATTGCCGATATTGTTAAGAAAATTTTCAGCTGGGCTATTTCTTTTTGCATGAAAATGTGTTATATTTATAGCAAAGCACTGCCCGCAGCATGTCACAACAGGAAAAGGATGCATGGTTTCTGGTTTGGAAAAGGGCAGTTGAAAATATATATGGAGGAAAAATAAATGTTAGTTTCTGCAACAGAAATGCTGAAAAAGGCAAAAGCAGGCCACTATGCAGTGGGCCAGTTCAATATCAACAATCTGGAGTGGGCAAAGGCCATTCTGTCAACTGCTCAGGAGTGCAATTCTCCGGTGATCCTTGGTGTATCTGAGGGTGCAGGAAAGTATATGTGCGGATATGATACCGTAGTAGGTATGGTGAAGGGTATGATCAAGGGGCTGAATATTACTGTTCCGGTAGCAATTCACCTGGACCACGGTTCCTTTGATGCATGTTATAAGTGTATGGAAGCTGGTTTTACATCCGTTATGTTTGACGGTTCTCACTATGCAATCGAGGAGAATGTGGAGAAGACCACTCAGCTGGTGAAGGATGCACATGCAAAGGGAATTTCTATCGAAGCAGAAGTAGGTTCCATTGGTGGAGAAGAAGATGGTGTTGTAGGTATGGGCGAGTGTGCTGATCCTAAGGAGTGTAAGGCTATCGCAGATCTGGGTGTTGATTTCCTGGCAGCAGGTATCGGTAATATCCACGGCAAGTATCCGGCTAACTGGAAGGGCTTGAGCTTTGAGACTCTTGACGCAGTACAGCAGCTTACCGGAGAGCTTCCTTTGGTTCTTCATGGTGGTACCGGTATTCCGGCTGAGATGATCAAGAAGGCGATCAGCCTTGGTGTGGCTAAGATTAATGTCAATACGGAGTGTCAGCTGGCTTTTGCAGCTGCTACCCGTGAGTATGTGGAAGCAGGAAAGGATCTGCAGGGCAAGGGCTTTGATCCTCGTAAGCTGTTAGCTCCCGGCGCGGAAGCGATCAAGAAGACTGTAAAAGAGAAGATGGAGCTGTTTGGTTCTATTGACAAGGCATAATGAAGTGAGAAAGAAAAGACCCGACTCACAGGTCAGACATACTTGGTCTGTGAGGATCGGGTCTTTGTTTTTGCTTAAGAAAGGGAGGATGCCGGGAAAGATAAACTCTCCCGGCACTTATTATGAAAAAGTTATTTATAAAACAAACTGTTGTGGCATCTGTCTCTTATCTTGTAATTCTAGTATAAGACAGAGAAATGGATAAAAGATGATGCAAAAATAAAGAAATATTAAATGAAATGTAAACAAAATATGAATATCAAGGTTCTTGTTTTGCAGGGCATCTTAATATTTCTCAGGTTCCGGATACGTTACGCCAAAAGTCTCCACTACCATAGATTTGATCACCTGCTTCTCCAAAGGACGATCACTGTAATCGGTTCTGGTCTCTGCAATCTTATTCACCACATCCATACCCTCTGTCACCTTACCGAACGCTGCATAGCTGCCGTCCAGATGAGGAGAAGTCTTGTGCATGATAAAGAACTGGGAGCCGGCAGAGTTGGGGTTCATGGCACGTGCCATAGAAAGAACACCTTCTGTGTGCTTTAAGTCATTCTTTACACCATTCTGAGCAAATTCCCCCTTGATGCTGTAACCGGGGCCGCCCATGCCGTTGCCATTGGGGCAGCCGCCCTGGATCATGAAGCCTTCGATGACACGGTGAAAGATCAGACCGTCATAGAATTTCTTGTTGATCAGGCTGATAAAATTGTTTACAGAGATAGGAGCGATCTCGGGATATAATTCGGCTTTGATCACGCCGCCGTTTTCCATAGTGATTGTTACAATAGGATTTTGATTCATAATGAATTCCTTTCTTTGCATTTTTTTCTATTTTATCGTAAAATAGAAAAAAGGTAAAGAGGAAAAAGGGACAAGATATGAAAAGATTTTATTTAAAACAGGTGAATATTATATGGAAGGCGGCTGAGGGCAGTGCACAGAGCAGACCAAAAGAGCAGGCAGAAGAACTTGCCAAGAAGCTTCGAGGAAAGTTTACGGTGGTTGTAGGCTGTGAGCCGGATGACTGCACAGAAGACACGACCACAGAAGGAATCCTGTGGCTGACTGATAGTCCTGAAATGATCAGAGAGCTGACTGGCAGGCAATTGCCTGTGATGGCATGGCTGCATGAAGGCAACAGGCATCATAGTTTTGCAGGGGTACGTTATGCAGTGGAGGAGCCGCAAGAGCTGGAGGCTGATTTCTTTGAGAAAATTTTCCGCAGATTTCAAGGGATTCCCTGGGAAATTGCTGAGACCAAGCGTTGTGTGATTCGGGAAACCACAGTGGAGGATGTGGACAGTTTTGTAAGAATCTATAGCCAGCCTGAGATGACAAAATACACAGACGCCTTTTGTATGGAGCCTCATAAAGAGAGAGAGCATGTGAAAGAATATATTGAGAAGGTTTATGAGTTTTTCGGATTTGGAGTCTGGACTGTTTTGTGGAAAGAAACCGGAGAAGTCATCGGCCGGGTGGGATTTGAACAGCCCTTTGCAGGCGTGGCAGAAGAGTATGAAGAAAGCGAAGAAAAAGAAGCGCTGCTTTCGCTGGGTTATATGATTGCCCGTCCATGGCAGGGGAAGGGAATCGCACAGGAAGTATGTAGGGCTGTGATCGATTTTGCAAGAGAGGAACTGGAGGTTTCTAAAGTACAGGTGGTGATTGATGAAGAAAATCAGCCATCGTTACGATTGGCAAGACGACTTGGTTTTAAGGAATGGAAGGTTGTTACTGCAAAGGGCATTAGATATTGGAGGGGATACTTGTAATGACGAAAAAAGATTTAGTAGAAAAGAAGGAAAAGGTAACTGCCTTGGAAGAAACGAGGAATAAAATCACAGAGGGAGTTATCTGGAAGCAGCTGCTTCTGTTTTTCTTCCCTATTTTGTTTGGTACCTTTTTCCAGCAGCTGTACAACGCAGCTGACGCCATGATCGTAGGGCGGTTTGTGGGAAAGGAGGCTTTGTCCGCAGTAGGAGGAAGTACGGCGACCATCATTAATCTGTTGGTGGGATTTTTTGTTGGTCTTTCCAGCGGTGCGACAGTGATTATTTCCCAGTATTATGGGGCGAAGCGCAAGGAGATGGTAGAATATGCAGTACATACGGCCATTGCGTTCTGCATTTTGGGAGGGGTGGTGCTCATGGTAGGTGGGATCGCCACGGCACCGTCGATATTGAGGGCTATGGATACGCCGGCGGATGTGCTGGATCATGCGGTGTTGTATATCCGGATTTATTTTGCAGGGGTGATTCCCAATTTGATTTATAATATGGGAGCCGGAATCCTAAGAGCAGTTGGGGATTCTAAGAGACCGCTATATTTTCTGATTGCCAGCTGTCTGACCAATATTGTGTTGGATTTGGTGTTTGTGGTAGCTCTTCAGATGGGCGTGGCAGGGGCGGCTCTGGCTACTATTTTGTCTCAGGCACTAAGCGCAGGGCTGGTGATCTGGGTGCTTGTGCGCTCGGAAGATATGCATCATCTGGAGCTTCGGAAGGTGAGAATTGACGGCAGGATGCTTCGAAGAATTGTGCAGATCGGTTTTCCGGCAGGGTTGCAGTCGGTGATGTATAGTTCCTCCAATTTGATCATACAGGCAGGCGTTAATTCCCTGGGAACGGATACGGTGGCAGCATGGACTGCATATGGTAAGATTGACAGTATGTTTTGGATGATCGTCAGTGCCTTTGGTATTTCCATTACCACCTTTGTGGGGCAAAATTATGGGGCAGGTAAGGTTGACAGAGTCCGTAAGGGTGTGAAAGCTTGTATGGGTATGACGTTTGCAGCTACCTTTGTATTGTCCTTTGTGCTTTATAACTGGGGAATGTATGCGTATCAGTTGTTTACCACAGATGGAGAAGTGGTGAGAATTGGTATTGATATGCTCAGATTTCTGGTACCCTTTTATTTCACTTATGTGTCCATTGAGATTTTGTCGGGCGCGCTGAGAGGCGTCAGTGACTGCTGGGTGCCGATGATCCTGAGCTGTGTGGGGATTTGTGCGCTCAGGGTGATTTGGCTTATGGTGGTGGTGCCCATGCGGAGGGATATCTTTATGATTATGTTCAGCTATCCGCTTACCTGGACAGTGACCAGTGTGCTGTTTTTGGGGTATTATTTGTTCTTTAGTAAGTTAAGGAAGAAGCATCAGAGAGCATAACGCAAGCTATATGAAAACGGCCCCAAGGGTGTTGAAAACCTTGGGGCCGGGTTTGTGTTTACTTACCGTAGAAAATCTGCGCAATAGGAGAATCCGGAGACAAGATTACGGTCTTGTTGTCGCCTTTCATGGAAGCCTTCAACGCGTCCAGGCTTCTGACAAAGGAGTAGAACTCCTGTCTGGAGGTGTCTGCATAGGCTTCGGAAAGGATGCGCATGTATTCTGCTTCGCCTTCAGCTACCAGAATTTCAGCCTGCTTCTCTGCATCAGAGAGCATAATGGTAACTTCTTTGTCGGTAGTGTTCCTGATCTTCTGCGCCTCAGAGCTTCCTTCTGCAGTGTAGGTAGCTGCGATGTTGGCGCGCTCAGAGATCATTCGCTCATAGACAGCAAGCTTGTTGTCACTGGGCAGATCCAGCTGTTTGGTCTCAAAACTTAACAGCGTGATGCCATACTGATCCAAGGCGGTACCGATATTGGCAATGATAGCCTGGGAAAGTTCTCCGTCTCTTCCGGAGATCACGTCGTCCTGCGTCAGACTACTGATCACGTTCTTGGTGGAGTTATAAACGATGGTGTCCAGTCTGTTTTCTGCGTTTGACAAAGAAGAGCTTAAAGTCTGGGAAAATTTCAAGGGATCTGAGATTTCCCACAGAACGTAGCTGTCACAGATCATGGTCTTTTTGTCGCTGGTGATAACATCCGACGGGAACAGGTCATAAAGCAGGGTCTGCTTGGGTAAGGTGTCTACACTTTGGATAAAGGGCAGCTTGAAGCTTATGCCTGCATCTGCCACGATGTGGTCTATCTTACCGAACTGGCGTACCAGGCTGTATTCATTTTCCTGGGTTACTACGATGCAGGAGGGAAGGATCATCAAGACCACCGCTACAATAACGATCAATAATGCTCTTTTGATATATTTCATAGATATTCTCCTTCTATATGGTTGATTGTCGTGTCCTAAGTTAGTTTAGATTGCCGGTGCTATTATCGAAAGTGACGAAGGATTCTATGGGATAAAAGGTCTGCATCTGACCGCTGGGGCTTTCAATGAGCACTTTCAGCTCGGGAAGGACCTCTTCCATGGCTTCGTAGAACATACGCTGTCTGGTGACGGCAGGATTCTTAATATATTCCTCATACATGGCGTTGAAGCGCGCCACCTGAGCAGTTGCTTCGTTGATGCGTTCCGTCTTCTGTGCTTCAGCATCTTTGATGATACCATCGGCTTTGGCCTGTGCCAGGGGAAGCTGTTCGTTGCGGTACTTGTTGGCATTGTTCAGGGAAGTCTCTTTGCCCTGCTTGGCAGTTTCTACATTCTTGAATGCTTCCATAACCTCTGTGGTGGGCGGCTCGCAATCTTGAATAGTAATGTTTACCAGCTGAAGCCCCAAATCCTGCTGGTCGAGACGCTCAATGACCATGGTCTTGATGGCTGCCTGGATCTCGTTTTTACCGGTGGTCAGTACCTCATCTACAGGATAGCTGCCGATAACGGTACGGATACTGCTATGGCAGATGTTGCGCAGAATGCCGCTGGGATTCTTGGAAGCGTAAAGGGCTTTCACCGGATCTGAGACGCGATATTCTACGAAGAAATCTACATTAACGAAGTTGTAGTCAGAGGTGATCATCAGGGACTCTTCCATGTTGCTTTCGTTAGAGTCGGTGTTGTAACCGATGCTGAATCCTTGAATGGTGGTGTTTACTTTGCGCACCTTTTGGATCAGGGGAAGTTTAAAGTGAAGTCCCGGATCGGTCACTGCTTTGGCTTTTCCCAGAGTGATCAATACGGCCTGCTCCTGTTCTCTTACCTGATAGCTGGAGCCAAAGAGGATCACCAGTGCAGCTACAGCTGCTACAGCAATGATAAGGATCTTGCCCAGCTTATTAAATTTTTTACTCATGTATCATACTCCCTTCTTATGTACCAAACCTATAGAAATAAAGGTTAAGTGAATTTGGTTATCATTATATTACTATGTTTTGGGGACTTCTGCAATCCTAATAACGGCACGATATCCTAAAAGAATTCTAATATTTTTATAAAAAATGAACGATAACCTAAGCTATCGTCCATCATCTCGTGTTCAGATATAATGTATTTTAGAATGCTGTGAAGCAGCCGCCTTTTGCTTCTATAATGGTTCCGCCATTTACATTCAGCCATGCGCTTGTAGCACTGGGATTGTAGACGCCGGTGCAGGAGGCGTTAAACTGTAATCTTTTCAGCACATCCATATAGTCAATGATCTCAATATTCGTGGCATACCAGATATCTTCTCTGCCGCCCATGAGCTTACAAAAATCCTCAATCACATGCCAGTTGTCATTTCTGTCAAATTCGTAGCTGTGTCCCCATACATACATCAGCTTCAGATAGTGCCAGTTGTCGTAATCGGCGAGAAACTGCCCATATTCCATGAGTTTGGGATCGTTGTGGTGGCAAGTGGCCTGCCATTCCATAGGATTTTCAGGGAGGTTAAAATTGGGGTTACTCGGAACTACACGGCCATAAGCAATGCCCAGTCTCTGAAACAGATCCTCAATTTCCTTGCTGTAGGAACCGTTTGGATAAGCATGTCCTCTAACTACATAGCCTGTGAGTGCTTCCAAGCCTTTCCGGTCCTCCATAATCTCGTTTGCCACGAAAGATAAAGGGCACCTGGAAATCGTTGGGTGATGGGCTGTGTGAGTGGCTACTTCGTGGCCTTTGTATAGATCAGCTACTTCTGATGCACGCACCAGGTTGGGAGTGTTTTCACACAACCATCCATAGTTCAAATTAAAGGTGCCGCGGATACCATGTTGATTGAAAATAGACACCAGGCGTTTGTCCGCTATATTTCCATCGTCGTAGCTCATGGTCAGAGCTTTCCATTTGCCTTGGGGAAAACAATATAATACACTCATAAAAACCTCCGTGTGAAACTGCCTGGGTGGCAGAAATTTCTAATTAGATTATAACACAGCGCTTGGGAAAATCAATACCACAAAGTGCTCGTTACTGATGCCTCTCTTTTTCGTACAAAAACCGAATGGATTCAGATATCTCTCCAAAATCAATGCGGCACCCATCGCCCCAAATCCCCACATCGATGGCGGCGTCAAAACCGTAAATAGCATAATCGTCTTTCTCGAAATCATGCACTACAATCTTTCGTTTGTCAGGATCGACCATCCAGTACTCCCTTACCCCGGCTTCCATGTATTTGTGGAGCTTAATGATAGTATCGCGCCTTTTGGAGGAGGGGGAGAGGACTTCGATGATCAAATCCGGTGCACCGTAGATACATCTGTCGATGATCTTGTCTCGGTTGCATACGACACTGATATCCGGCTGTACCATGGTCTTGTCGTCGCAGTTTAGCTGTACGTCTATGGGGGACTGTAAGACCATGCATTTCCCCTGATTGCCGGCGATATGTGCAAAAAGCTTTGCTGTAAGAAAGGTAATAATGATCTGATGCACAGAGGTGGGTGCCGCCATATCATAGATCCAGCCGTCGATCAATTCTACCCGCTGCTCCTCCGGCAGCTTGTAATAATCTTCAATCGTATATTCCCCCTGTCTTTTCGACAGGTAGTTATATGCTGCATCACACACCATGGAAGGCCTCTTGGGATTTAATACTTTCTCCAGGGCAAGGAGGGTGTCATATCTGGGCGAAGCAGTGATGCCGCCCAATACTTTCTGGACTGTTCCGACAGGGATGCCGGACAGTTCGGCGATTTGGAGATAAGAATATCCAAGTTCCTGCTTGCGCTGTCGCATTTCGTTAATTGTCATGATCAAGTCCTCCTCTATCCAAGATTATACTTTTATCATATCATACAAATATCCATAAAACAACCATTTTGATTTGAAAAAGATAAAATATGGTTAAAATGAGTTGTGCTGTTTTGCAAAATCTTCATACTAATATAATATTACCGCTCAACCTTGCATATAATATAGAAAGCAATTGACGTACGCAAAAACGTGCGCTATAATATAACCAGAGAAGGGAGCTGATTTTATGACTGCTATTAATGTTACAAGAGCAAGAGACAATATATATCAATTGATTTCAGATGTAAATGCAAACTGTCAGCCGATTACGATAACCAATAATAAAGGGAGAAATGCTGTTTTGATAGGGGAAGATGATTGGAAAGCAATTGAGGAAACTTTATTCCTGATGTCTATTCCCGAGATGGCAGAATCTATCATGGAAGGTGGTAGCACTCCATTGGAAGAATGTTTGTCGGAAGATGAGGTGGAGTGGTAAGTGTACAAAATAGTGTATGAAAAGCAATCGATAAAGGATGCTCAGAAACTGAAAGCAGCCGGATTGGATAAAAAGGCCAAAGAACTGATTGATGGAATAAGAAAAAATCCATTTCAAACGCTGCCCGCATATGAAGGATTGGTTGGGCGCTTGCAAGGATATTATTCGAGGAGAATTAATATTCAGCATAGGTTGGTGTATCAGGTATTTTTAGCATCATTTACCGAAGCTGGAGCAGAATATGAAGGTACAGTTAAGATAATTCGCATGTGGACGCATTGCGATGGAATGAGATAAACAGAATGGGGCATAGGAGAAAAGTTATGCGTAAGTATGTAATGGCATTGGATCAGGGAACAACCAGTTCCCGCTGTATTATTTTTGATAAGCAGGGCAACATCTGCTCGATGGCCCAGAAAGAGTTCACGCAGATATATCCCAAGCCCGGCTGGGTGGAGCACAATCCCAAGGAGATCTGGTCCTCGCAGCTGGCAGTGGCGACAGAGAGTATGGCGCTTTTGGGGATTGATGCAGAAGACCTGTGCGGTATCGGCATCACCAATCAGCGTGAGACGACCATTTGCTGGGATCGCTACACGGGAGAGCCTGTTTATAATGCCATTGTGTGGCAGTGCAGACGCACCTCCGAGATGATCGATGCCCTGAAAAAGGACGGTTTTGACCAGGTGATTCGGGAAAAGACAGGTCTTGTGCCGGACGCTTATTTCAGTGCCTCCAAAATCGCATGGATCCTGGAAAATGTACCGGGAGCCAGGCAGAAAGCGGAAGCGGGAGACCTGATCTTTGGTACAGTGGATACCTGGCTAATCTGGAATTTGACCAAGGGTGCAGTGCATGTGACGGATTACACCAATGCCTCCCGTACCATGCTGTTCGATATTCACAGCCTGTGTTGGGATGATGAGATTTTGAATCGCTTTGGGATTCCGGCATCCATGTTGCCGGAGGTGAAACCTTCCAGCTATCTTTTTGGAAATACAGATCCCTTGATCTTTGGAAAATCAGTGCCTATTGCCGGTGTGGCCGGGGACCAGCAGGCGGCATTGTTCGGACAGTGCTGCTTTGAAGCAGGAGAAGCCAAGAATACTTATGGAACAGGGTGTTTCCTTTTAATGAATACAGGACATCATGCGGTGGTGTCCCAGGCAGGACTTCTGACTACCATTGCCGCCAGTGTGGGCAACCAGGTGGAGTATGCACTGGAAGGCAGCGTATTTGTGGCAGGTGCTTCGCTCCAGTGGCTTCGCGACAGCATGCGCATGATCCAGTCAGCGCCCAAGTCACAGGATTATGCAGAGAGCGTGGAAGATACAGGCGAAATGTATATCGTGCCCGCATTTACCGGCATGGGCGCACCCTACTGGAATCAGTATGCAAGAGGCACCGTGGTGGGGATGACCAGAGGAACAACAAAAGAGCATTTCATCCGGGCTACACTGGAGTCAATTGCTTACCAGACCGCGGATGTACTTCGGGCTATGGAATGGGACTGCGGCACCAGCCTGAAAGCTCTGAAAGTGGACGGCGGTGCCAGCGCCAATGATTTTCTCATGCAGTTCCAGGCGGATTTGATCGACACCAAGGTATTAAAGCCCCAGTGTATCGAGACTACAGCACTTGGTGCGGCTTATCTTGCAGGACTGGCTACCGGCTATTGGAAGAGCCGTGAAGAAATTAAGGAAAACTGGCAGATCGGGCATGTGTTTGAGCCGGATATGGTTAAGGAGAAGCGTGATAAGCTTTTAAAAGGATGGAAAAGAGCTGTCAGATGCGCCCTTGCCTGGGCAGCTGACGAAGAATAGCCCGGCAGCCAGAAAAAAATTAAAGTTTATAGAATTTTTGGTTGTAAACCTTTAAAAGTGTGATAAAATAAGATATATTTATTTGAAACTTTTCTTTTGGGAATTCCCAAAGTGAGATTTGAAAATATATGATAGTCAGGATTGAAATATAGCAGGAAGCGAGGATGTTGAAATGATTGTACAGAAGTATAAAGATATGTTGTCGGGAAAATCTGTGATCCGACAGTTGTCGGAGTTTGCAACGGCCAGAGGAGCAGAGATTGGGTATGAAAATGTGTTTGATTATAGCCTGGGGAATCCCTCTGTTCCGGTTCCGCAGGAATTTACCGATACTTTGATACATATGCTTACTACCAGGGGCACGCAGGAATTGCACGGTTACAGCCCAAGCCCCGGTATTTTCAGTGTCCGCGCAGCTGTTGCGGCATCTTTGGAAAAGCGATTTGGGATTCCTTACAGGGCTGAGCACATTTTCATGGCTTCGGGAGCCGCAGGTGCTCTTTCCCATGCGTTTCGTCTGGTGACAGAGCCGGGAGATGAGATTCTGACGTTCGCGCCGTTTTTCCCGGAGTATCACCCTTACGTGGATCTGACAGGTGCAGTACTTAAGGTAGTGCCGCCTGATACAGCTTGTTTCCAGATTAATTTTGAAGCTTTTGAGGAGATGATCACGGAAAAGACCATGGCGGTTTTGATCAATACGCCTAACAATCCTTCCGGAATCGTATATTCCACGGAGACAGTAAAGAAGCTGGCAGAGGTATTGACGCAGAAATCCAAGGAGTATGGACATGATATTTTCCTGATTTCCGATGAGCCCTATAGGGAGATCGTATTTGAGGGTGTGGATGCCCCTTGTGTTTCAAAGTTCTATGACAATACGATCATGTGTTATTCTTTCTCTAAGTCTTTGTCTGTGCCTGGTGAGCGTATTGGTTATGTGGCTGTGAATCCGGCATGTGCTGAGGCAGAGACTCTGGTAAATATGTGTGTTCAGATTTCCAGAGGTATCGGTCACAACTGCCCGCCTTCCATCATTCAGCTGGCAGTGGCAGAAGTATTGGATAAAACGGCGGATCTGAGTGTATATGAGACCAATATGAATATACTGTACAATGAGCTTATAAAGCTTGGATTTACCTGTGTAAAGCCCGGCGGAACCTTTTACATTTTCCCTAAGGCACTGGAAGAGGATGCCAAGGTATTTTGTCAGAAGGCATTAAAGTACGATCTGATCCTGGTTCCCGGAGATTCCTTCGGTGCACCGGGTTACTTCCGTATGGCTTATTGCATTGATACACAGAAGGTGGAGAGATCACTGGCAGCGCTGCGCAAGTTTGTGGCAGCGGAATATCCGGAGTGTGCAGCAAAGTAAGAGATAAGAGAGTATAAAGTGGAAAGTAGGGATAAAGATGTATCAGGCAGGATTGGTTCTGGAAGGGGGAGGAATGAAAGGCGTCTATACAGCGGGCGTTCTGGATTTCTTTTTAGAGAAAGGAATTGAATTTTCCAGTATTTATGGGGTGTCGGCAGGCGCATGTCACATGTGCAGCTTTCTTTCGAAGCAGAAGCGCCGTGCTTTTTCGGTGAATGTGGATTACCTGGATACCGGCAAATATTGCGGGGTCAAAAGCCTGCTTACCACAGGTGACTATTTTAATGTGGAGACCTGTTATCATTTGATACCGGAGCACCTGAATCCGTATGATTATGAGACGTTCAATAAGTATGAAGGAAAAGCATACAGTGTGGTGACCAATATTGAAACCGGTAAGCCCGAATATATGCGGATCAGGGATATGAAGACCGATATTGTCAAGATCAGGGCTTCCGCTTCCATGCCTTTGGTGTCGAGGAATGTCAAGATCGGTGGGCAGAATTATCTGGATGGAGCGATCTCAGATGCAATCCCTCTGAGAAAATCGATCAAGGATGGCAATCAGCGCAATATTGTGATCATGACCAAGGAGGAAGGCTATGTAAGACGACCGTTCTCGCAGCTTCCTCTGGTCAAGATGCGTTATCTGGCATTTCCCAAGGTTTATGAACTCATGCAGGAGCGTCATTTGATGTATAATGCTACCCTGAAATACATTGAGGAGCAGCAGGCAAGCGGCGGAGCTTTTGTCATCCGTCCGAAGAAAGCCAGTGGAGTGGGGCGAATGGAGAGGGATCTTCAGAAGCTGGAGGCTCTTTATCTGGAAGGATATCAGGATGCAGAGGCATGTTTTGAAGAAATGTTGAATTACCTGGAGAGCGGGAATGTTCAGGAAGAATATTAAGTGTTGATAGGAGAATCTTATGTTGGAAGTTTTAAAAGCGGTCATCTATGGCCTGGTGGAAGGAATCACAGAATGGTTGCCTGTCAGCAGCACCGGCCATTTGATTCTTGTGGAACAACTGATCCCTTTTCAAAATGTATCAGAAGGCTTTTTTGATATGTTTGATGTGGTGATTCAGCTGGGAGCGATCCTGGCTGTTGTCCTGCTGTTTTGGACGCGGATCTGGCCCTTTCAGATGCCGGATCAAAAGAAAAGACAAAAGGGGATCCTTTCCTATGTGAATATGGATATCATGACCCTTTGGTTTAAAATATTGGTATCCTGTGTTCCGGCGGCAGTGATCGGTATTTTGTTTGATGAAGTGTTTGAAGCCTTGTTCTATAATCCCATATGTATTGCCATTGCCCTGATCGTATTTGGTATGGCATTTATTATCATTGAGACCTGGAATAAGGGGAGAAGACCGAAGATATCGGCATTGTCTGAGCTCACTTATCAGACGGCCCTTTGGATCGGTGTCTTTCAGGTGATCGCTGCGGTATTCCCGGGTACGTCACGCTCCGGCGCCACCATTGTCGGGGCATTGTTGATTGGTGTTTCCCGGACCGTTGCTGCAGAATATACCTTTTTCCTGGCGATTCCGGTTATGTTTGGAGCAAGCTTACTAAAAATTGTTAAATTTGGATTTCATTTTACTTCGCTGGAGGCGATCACGTTATTGGTTGGTACAGTCGTTTCCTTTGTGGTATCTTTGTTTGTTCTGAAGTTTTTGTTGGGATATATTAAGAAACATGATTTTAAAGTATTTGGCTGGTATCGCATTGCGCTTGGTATCGTAGTCCTTGTTTTTTTCTGGGTAATGCAGTAGCAGGTTGTTGGATATGAGAAAGAAGACAGAAAGACTGATTTTGTTCCTATATCTGGCCGGTTTCCTGCTTGTGGCAGGTACCATTGCTTTGCTGCAGCCAATGGCAGATACCTTGCCTTTGCTGATCAATCCTCCGGATGAGCATGCCAGATTTCAGGTTCCCTGGTATATTTATCAGCACGGCAGGATTCCTACGGGTTTTGAGGAGGAGCTTCGGATTCCCTCCTACGGATTTTCTTATGGGCTGTACAATGTTTTTCCCTATATTGTGCAGGGCTATATTATGCGCCTTGTCGGACTTTTTACGGATTCTATGCTGCATCTTTTATATGTGGCGAGATTGGTAAATGTATTGTCCGGTTTGTTTATGGCTATCGTGGTTTATCTGCTGTCAAAGAAGCTGTTTTCTGATAACAGGTTTGGATGGGCCTTCTGCTTTGCGGTCACTTATCTCCCCGAGAATCTTTTTATGCACACCTATGTCAATACGGATTCCTTCTGTCTTCTGGCTGTGGCGATGATGATCTACGGACTGGTCTGCGGCTACAGGGATGGATTCGGACGTGCGAGCTGTGTTTGGATGTGCAGCGGTATCATCCTTTGCGCCCTGTCATATTACAATGCATATGGGTATATTCTAAGCTGCATCATTTTGTTCCTGGCCTATTTCCTTAGAAGGCAAGAGGGGAAGTGGTGCTATGACTGGAAGCCGATGCTAAAAAAAGGCGTCATGATCAGCGTGGTTGTTCTGCTGGGGATCAGTTGGTGGTTTATCAGAAGTTATATCCTGTTTGACGGGGACTTTTTGGGGCTTGCCACCCGGGAGAAGATGGCAATAGAATATGCTTCTCCTGAAGTGAATCCTGCTAACATGGTGACTTATCAGTCTCAGGGGATCGGAGTTCTTCAGATGATGAAGGAAACGGATTTTCTGGAGGGTGCTTTTTATACCTTTATAGCAGCCTTTGGCTCCATGACCATTGTGGGAGATATCTGGACATATCGTCTTTATAAAATATTCTTTGCACTGGGTGTTTTGGGTTTAGTTGTGTTTGTTTTAAGAGGGATACCGGCTGTTCAAAAATTTTTTGTAAGTGCTGATGAGCAGTGCATGGATTCTTTGGATGAGAAAGGGTGGACAGTCTTAAATCTCCATGAAAAGTGGAAACGGGTGTTTTTCCATGGCAATATGATTTTCTGTATGATCATGCCGTTAATCTTGCTCATTCGTTACGCTTATACCATGGATTTTCAGAACCAGGGGCGGTATCTTTTGCCAGCCTTGATTCCACTTATGTATTATTTGGTCAAGGGTTGCCGGAACCTTGTGTGTTTGAAGGGAGTTCCCGGATTCTTACAAAATCTGTTGGTGGTGTTTATTATCTTGTTGCCGGTGGCAAGCACCTTGTGGATGACCTATCACACAGCCCTTCCGCTTTATCTGGAAACGGGTGTGGTATTGAAATAGTATCTTTGTAAAAAAGAGAGTAGAAAACATTCTGCTCTCTTTTTTGGCTTATTGCGTGGAACGATATGCGGCAGGACTAACTCCGAAGGAATCATGAAATTTGCGGCAAAAGTGGCTTTTGTCATAAAAACCTGTTAGAAATGCAATTTCTTCAATAGTGTGACTGGTCGTTAAAAGTAAAAATTTAGCGATCGTCAGACGTTTCTTTAAAATCAATTCTGAAAAAGTCATGCCATACAAACGTGAGATGATTCGTTCTGTCTGGCGAACACTTAAATTAAGCGAGTCAGCGAGAATTTCAATACGTGGGTGGTCATGATAGGTTGAATTTATAAAATCCTCAACGCATTCAGCGCGAAAAGCGTCAGAATCAAAATTACTCTCTTGTACGGGATGTGTCGGTAAAATGATATTTGAGACACTGTCAATACAAAGAAACAACAATTCATCAATAAGGTGGCTGAAAGTCTGTTCCTTTAGCAGGAGTGCTGCAGGGTATAAGTAATTGTTGTAAATGGTAGGATCATTGGCAACAAAAATATCACAAATTTCGTGAAAACTTTTTTGGAAACGCGGCAAAAAGAAAGGCGTATTGGGGACGTTTGAAGGAGAAAAAGAAAATCGAAAACCGGTACGGAACGAGTCTTTCTCTTCAAAAATGTAGTGGATCGTATTGGGGGGGATGACACAGATACTCCCGCTTTCAAGATACAGATCTTTGTCATTGACAAGAATGTGCATTTGTCCTTTCACGACGGTATGGAGTTCATAAAAAGAATGAAAGTGGTATCGTTCACTTGAGATGACTCCGGTGGTAAAATTGTCCCTTATAATAAAATTACAGATAATATCCTTCTTTTGGATTGTACGAAAAAAATGTGGGGTATTTTTGGGGTTCATTGTAAAATTACGACATTGAATAAAAAAACATGTCGTCGGCCTCCATTGATTATGAGCTGAAATGATATATGATAATACTATAATCATAAAGGATTCTATAAGGAATTGCAAGAAAAATAGCTGGAAAAGTTGAGGTGGAAAAAATGAAAACATTGGCAAGTGATTATAAGGTGGCTTACAGATCAGAGCATCCGGAGTGTGATTTTCCTTATTCGCCGGCAATTCTTGTTCTGAAAAGCGGCAGGTATGTGATGAGTCTGGATATTACAGATGAATTCGGAAAGATCTACGTTTCTGATGATAAAGGGGAAACATGGCAGTTGAAAGCAGATACTTTGTTTGCTCATGCCAGTCTTTTTGTGGACGGGGAAAGAATCTATCTCTTGGGATGCAACACAGTATATCAAGACTTGATCATTATGTATTCTGATGATAATGCAGATACCTGGAGTGAAACTATTTTTCTGACACAGGGAGAAGAGTGGGGGCATACTGCTACAGATGTGTGGTATAAAGATGGATATGTTTATATTCCGATGGATACCCGTTTCCTGAAAGAGGGGGAGAAGATCCGCTCCGGGTGGAAACCCAATATTATGGCGCCTGTTCTTTTAAGAGGAAAATTAGGGACTGATCTGACCAAGCGCGAAAACTGGCTGTTTTCAGATAAAGTGCGCTTTCGTGATGTGATCAGTGAAGAAGACATAGAAGGCTTCGGTATTCCTTTCTTCCCCACTATTGATACTGCGAAGGAAGGTGAAAAATATATCGGATCTCCGGAAAAATATCGCGATACCTATAACTTTGAAACAGATTCTTCCGAGTATAATTTCCGGTTCCACATGGTTGGTTGGCTGGAATCAAATGTGGTTCAGATAACAGATCCTACGCATTATTGGTATGATCCCTCAGGAAGAACTCTTCATCTTTTCATGAGAGCAAATACCCACGGAACAGGTTATTGTGCTCTAATGAAAGTTGTGGAGAGGGTTGTTGACGGGAAAGAAGTGATGAATGTGGAATGTGAAGTGAATCCATCCGGAAAAAGAGTAATCTTCCTACCCATGCCGGGGGGACAGAACAAGTTCTTTGTGAAGTATGACGAGCAGACAAAGTTGTATTGGCTGGTTTCCGTACAATCCAGAGACTCCATGAGAAGAGTAGAGTACCTAAGTGTAGATCGTTACAATATTCCCAGTGATGAGAGAGACAGACTGGCTTTGCATTTCTCAACCAACATGGTGGATTGGTGCTTTGCAGGCCTGATCGATCAAAGTGGTCATGATAAGCAATCAAGACACTATGCAAGTGCGGATATTGATGGTGAGGATCTGATCGTACTGAGCCGATCCGGTGACGAGTTTGCCCGTTCAGCACATGATGGAAATCTCATCACCATGCATCGAATAAAAGATTTCAGAAAGCTTGTTTATTGATAACAGCATACAGTTGCTTAAGGCCAGGATGGTTGTACCGGAAGAAGAGCGAAAGACAATATACAAAGAAGGGTAGTTTAACATGGATTTAGAAGGATTAAAAATTAATTTTCTCGGTGACAGTATCACGCAAGGTGGTTTTAGCTGGGAGGATTAAAATGACAATCAAAGAAAAAGTGGAAAAAGCGCTTCCGCTCACCGGTGCGCATTCTAATTTGTCAGATTCTATCGTAACGGAAATTTTTGCAAATCTGAATTATGATTTTGTATGGATTGATATGGAGCATACGATGCTTTCCTGCGA
>JAZSFW010000258.1:0-15810 GCA_045532445.1 Acetatifactor sp.
CCATTGACAAAAAGTATGAGCGATACTGCAAGGAATTAGGCTTTGTGAAGAAAGGCAACCACAAGACGAGAAAGACTTGCCTGACCAAGATTGCGGACAACCCGAATATCAATTTGAAAGACGCTATGCAATTCAGCGGACACCGGGATATCCAGACCTACATCAAGCATTATTGCTTCTCCCGGTATTCAGACGAGCAGAAACGCAACGAATTGGAGAAAACCCTGAATGTATAGTCCCACAAGAGAGTGTAAAAAAGTGTAAACATTTTTACGCTATTTTTTGAACACACCTATACAACAAAAAATGCGATAAATACGGCATTTCTGCCTTATTTATCGCACTCATTTGAACTGCGGAAGATGGGACTTGAACCCACACGGTGTAACCACCACAAGATCCTTAGTCTTGCTCGTCTGCCAATTCCGACACTTCCGCATGACATTCTGCCACTGGACTTCTTAAGAAGCTCTGTCGCATCACGCAAGTAAGATAATAACATTATCTGCGAGAAATGTCAATTGTTTTTTTATTTTTTGTTCTAAAAATTTTTTCTAAAAATAGTATTGACTTTTTTACGAAAATAAGATACAATTCTTTTTGGTCTTGCAGAGATGGCGGAATTGGCAGACGCGCACGGTTCAGGTCCGTGTGGTAGCAATACCATGAGGGTTCAAGTCCCTTTCTCTGCACTTTGCCTAAGTGGGAAGCGATTGTTTTACAATTGCTTTTTTTATTGAAAAGACCAGGCGGCAAAATTGATTTATTCGAAAACTGTGCTCTTTTTTAAAAAAATACTACCATTTCCACTTATTTTGTATTATAATATGAACGCAGGCTTTTTTATTCCCAAAAGAAAGGAATCTTAAATATATGGAAAGAAGAATTGGAACCGTATCCAGAGGTATCCGCTGCCCGATCATCCGTGAAGGCGACAATCTGGCTGAAATCGTAGTGACAAGTGTGCTGGAAGCAGCTGAGAGTGAAGGTATTGAGCTTCGCGATCGTGATATTGTTGCATGCACCGAATCAATTGTTGCTCGTGCGCAGGGTAACTATGCAAGTGTTGATGCCATTGCTGAAGATGTGAAGAACAAGCTTGGCGGCGAGACCATCGGTGTTATTTTCCCCATCTTGTCCCGTAACCGTTTTGCCATCTGCTTAAGAGGTATTGCAAAGGGCGCAAAGAAGGTTGTCCTCATGCTCTCCTACCCCAGTGATGAAGTGGGCAATGAACTGGTGAGCATTGACAAGCTGGATGATGCTGGTGTGAACCCTTACTCTGATGTCCTCACCCTGGAGAAATACCGTGAGCTGTTTGGCGAGAACAAGCATCCTTTCACCGGCGTAGATTACGTAGATTATTATGGCGGTTTGATCAAGGAAATGGGTGCTGAAGTAGAAATCATCTTTGCGAACAATCCGAAAGCGATCTTGAATTATACCAAGAATATTTTGACTTGCGACATTCACACGCGTCAGCGTACCAAACGAATCTTATTTGCCAACGGTGCAGAGCGCGTATGTGGTTTGGACGATATCCTGACCGCTTCTATCGCAGGCAGCGGCTACAATGAAAAATATGGTCTTCTTGGTTCCAACAAGTCTACCGAGAATTCCGTAAAGCTGTTCCCCAGAGATTGTCAGCCGTTGGTTGACGAGATTCAGGCCAGTCTTCTTGCAAAGACCGGCAAGCATATTGAGGTTATGATCTACGGTGATGGTGCTTTCCGCGATCCCGTTGGTAAGATCTGGGAGCTGGCTGACCCTGTTGTGTCTCCTGCTTACACTCCCGGTCTTGAGGGTACACCCAATGAGCTGAAGCTGAAGTATCTGGCAGACAATGATTTTGCTGAGCTTTCCGGTGAAGCTTTGAAGAAAGCTATCGAAGCCAAGATCAAAGATAAGGACGACAATCTGGTAGGCAACATGGCAAGCCAGGGTACTACCCCCAGACGTCTGACAGACCTGATTGGATCCTTGTGTGACTTAACCTCCGGTTCCGGAGACAAGGGTACTCCCGTGATTCTGGTACAGGGTTACTTTGATAACTATACGAACTAAATTCCTATGAAGCAAAACAAACCGTTGTCATCCATCTCTCGGCATGACAACGGTTTTTTATTTATCTTCGCTCTATCAGGCACACCATCTCCACGTGTTTTAAATCCGTATAAGGAAACATATCCACCGGAACTGCTCTCTTTACCTGATATCCTTTTTTCTTCAGATAAGCCAGATCCCGCACCAAAGTCTCCGGATTGCAGGAAATGTAGACAACTTTCTTTGGCGCAATCTGCACGACACTGCTAAGAAACGCTTCATCACTGCCTGATCTGGGCGGATCCATCAGGACCACATCCGCTCTTACCTTCTGCTCTGCCATTCCCACCAGGAATTTGCCCGCATCATTCTGATAGAACTGAATATTTTTCACACCATTCTGCCTGGCATTGATCTTGGCATCCCTTATGGCATCGGGATTCAACTCCACACCAATGACCTTACCGGCCTTGTCACTGGCGATCAGACCGATAGTGCCGGTACCGCAGTAGGCGTCCACCACGGTTTCTTTGCCAGTGAGTGCTGCAAATTCCAAAGCCTTACCATATAGCTTCTGGGTCTGTATCGGATTCACCTGGTAAAAAGATTTGGGAGAAATCCGAAAAGTCTTTCCACACAGCACATCTTCGATATAGCCTTTACCGTAAATCACCTGTTCCTTCTCACCCAGCACCATACTGGTCTTACGGTCATTTACATTTACCACGATGGTAGTGATCTCCGGATGCAGCTTTACAAGCGCCTTCACAAAATTATTTTTGGAGGGCATCACAGGAGAACCAAGAACCAGGACCACCATGATCTGCCCTGTCACATAACCGGTACGGATCAGCACATGGCGCAAAAGCCCATAGCCGGTATCTTCCTGATAGGGACGTATCTTAAAGGATTTCAAAAGTTCTCGTATGGATACGATAATGGCATCTGCCTTCTGATTTTCAATCAGACAGGAATCCACAGGAATAATCGTATGGGTTCCCTCCTGATAAATTCCGGAGATCGGATTATGCTTTCTGTCCTCCCCAAAGACTGCATGAACCTTGTTGCGGTAATGTTTGGGCTCTTCCATTCCGATAATAGGTTCCAGCTTACAGTATGGCGCCATCAGCTCGGCAACCCACTTTTCCTTTAAAGAAAGCTGTTCCGCATATGGTTTGTGGATCCATTTGCAGCCTCCGCATTTATCTGCCACAGGGCAGGGAGACAGCTCCTTTTTCGCCGGTCCTTTGCCCTTTTCCTGTTTCTGCATATTTAGCACTCCTTCATAAGCCTAATGTAAAATTCCACCGTAGTAAGCAAGGTGGCAATGGGCACTCTCTCATTATTGCCGTGGATCATTCCCCGCTCTTCCTTTGACAGTTTCATGGCTGAAAATCGATATACACGGTCTGATATAGCACAGTAATGTCTGGAATCACTGCATGCCATCATCAGATAAGGTGACACCAGGGCTTTCGGCCATGTCTGTCGAATGGCTTTCTGTAACTTCTGCCATTCCTCGCAGGAGGTATCCGAGATGATAGAGGGATTCATTCCTTCTACAACCTGGATCTGAATCTGATCATTCCGAATCACCTTGCGGATATATTCCTTTGCACTTTCTACGGTATCTTTGCCCATTAAGCGCAGATTCATCCCTACACTGGCTCTGGAGGGCAGTACATTAAAAGCCTTGCTTCCTTCCATCCTGGTAATGGCACAGGTGGTCCGCATCATGGCATTTAATTCCCCACCGGATTTTTTACAGATCAGATCCAATAAGGGCTGAAAACACCACAGATTAGCAAATATCACTTTGTAACCGAAGCTTGCATGTCTTCCCAACACATCAAACATGCCTGCCACAGGAGCTGTCAACTGTCCCGGGAAAGGATGCTTTTCTATCTTAACTACTGCTTCTGAAAGCTGTCCCAGCATGGTATGCACAGGGGGTGTGGAGGCATGTCCCCCATTTCCCTCCATCACAAGCTTAAGATCCGTCATTCCTTTCTCTGCGATACCAATCAGGGCGCACTCTCCTGTCACACCGGGAAATACGTTCTCAACTACCGCTCCGCCTTCATCTACTACCAGGGCGGGCCGGATGCCTTTTTCTTCAAACCAGGCAACCATTTCAGGGCAAGAACTTCCACTGACCTCTTCTTCACCGGAAAATGCAAAATACATATCCTGCCTGGGCAAAAATCCTTCTTCCAGAAGCTGCTCTGCCGCTTCCATAACACCACACAAGGTTCCCTTGGTGTCCAAAGTACCGCGGCCCCAGATCACGCCATCTTCTACAATTCCTTCAAAAGCTGGCTTCTCCCAGCCCGCTTCCACCACAGGAACCACATCATAATGAGCCATAAACACAGAAGGCTCTGCACTGCTTTGGCCCTTTAAGTAATACAAAAGCCCGGTTTTTCCAACCTTTTCCATGGTGCAGGCCTTATGCACCAGGGGAAAACGCTCCTGAAGCAAACGCTCAAATTTGCGAAACTCCTCCCAGTCAATCAAGTCGTCATCATAATAGGAAACTGTCTTACAGCGTATCATATCCGCCATATCTCTTACAATTTTTTCCTCTTTCAGCGTAATTGCTTCTGTAGAAATCTCCGGCATGGGATGCGGCCGAAACCTCAGGGCACGCACCAGAATCACTGCAAACCATATCACGATCAAAAGAAAAAGAATCCATCCGATACTCATTTATAAACGCCTCTCTGTATTTCTATGTTCAGCTTATTCCATCATGGCAAATAAGTAATCAAGCCCAACGCCCGGCGCAGCACCGGCAAAATCGTTCTGGTCATGAGATAAAAGCCCAGGTCTGTGGGATGGCTTTTACCTACGGAAGGCATCTCACGGAGGTCCTGATCATAAAAACGGGTGCCATCCACAAAAAACACATTCTTATCTCCCTTGTTTCTGGCATTTAAATAAGTCTGCATAACGATATCACGCCGCCGTTCATCCTTTTCAATGGGACTCAAACCGCTGCTGGGGCGGCTAATCATCACGATCGGCAAATCCGGTCTCTTTTCTCTGATGATCTGGAAGAAGGGCTCATGAGTCTTCTCCAGATGCTCGATGGTGGGCGCATTGTGGTCATAATCCAGAACAAAGCAGGACAGATCCAACGTTGCGATCAACTCTGCAAGATTGGGCTCTCCCTTGGCATTGCCGGAGAACCCCAGGTTAATCTGCTCTGCGTCCACTCTGGCCGTCAACTGTGCCACATGGCAGTTAGCCGGACGGGAAGCACAACCTCCTTGGGTAATAGAGGAACCGTAAAATAAAATGGGCTTCTCTATCTTATGAGCTGGCGCTTTCTCTACCTTGGCACCTTTCACCAGACCGATCTGCAGCGCTTCCAATCCTGCGTAAAGGGGCAGATAAATTTTATATTCATGCATACCACCGGGCAGAGGGCAGGAAATGGCAAAGTCAAATTTTCCATTTTGGATCTCTTTCAAAGTAATGCAAAGGTTCGACCAAAAATGCTCTCCATCGTCTGCGCGCAGCATCACATCGAAACCGGCTTGCCCCATAATCCCTATATTATGTGATAGTTCAAAGGGACGATATTTTCCGGAAAGCAAAATCTCTGAGCTGTCTGTACAGAAACGCACAACGCCACCGGCAGTGCACTCTGCCAGAATTCTTACCGCATTTGACACCTCACCTGCCATTCTCTCTGGCAAGCGATATAAAAATTTTTCATTTTCTGCATCCCAAGGGAAACCTTCCAGACCTAATGTCTGGGGAGTATACATATCATAAGAAATTCCGGAAACATCGGAAACTCCGAGAGGTTTAAAATTTTGATCAAGTTCTTCGATTTTCATGTTGTTTTCTCCTTGCAATGTTTTGTTATGTAATTCATTCAGGAAGCAAGTCAAGGGCCGCACCCTGCACACATTATACTACAATCTCTCCAAAACTACAATCAGGTATCTGCCATTATGAAATATCAGAATTTTCTGACATTTCGCACTTTGTCGGCAATTAGAACAACTTTAACTTTTTTCAAAAAAGTACTTGCTTTTTTTCTACAACGTGTTATAATCATATTTGTTCACGGGGTGTGGCTCAGCTTGGTTAGAGCGCCGTCTTAGGGAGGCGGAGGTCGCGAGTTCGAATCCCGCCACTCCGATTTTAAGAACATTAGAAAAATCAAGTACTTAAGAGATTAGGTACTTGATTTTTTTATTCCTATATCTTCCAAGGATGCTGCATTTCCGTCTTTATCTGTTTGAAATTCCCGTAAGTTTCATTAACACCCTCACAGAATGAGAAGGTATTGTCATATTTTCCGATGATCCGCTGAAAATCAGGCAATTGATGTTTGTTTACCACGCATAGTAAAACCGATTTTGCCTCATTCGTATAACCGCCAAAGGCATCCAGCTTCGTTACGCCATGCCGCAAAATCCTGGTGATCTCATTGCAGATTTCTGCGGGATGTGTGGTGATCACCGTAAATTTGTAAGCTGTTTTGGTACCCTTTATGATCTGATTTCCTACCAGGTTTACCACAAAACAGTATGTAACGCATAAAGCTACCGGTTTATAATTTAATATACCGTTATCTGAATATACCACTAAAGAAACGCAGGCGATCACTGTATTCAATACAAAGGTTACTTTGAAGAAATTCACTCTGGGGTTGACCTTGTTGATATATTTGGATATCAGATCCATACCGCCCGTAGATGCGTTATACTTCAGGCACATTCCACTGACAAATCCGCTGATCACACCGCTGATGATTGCCGGGAAAATCGTATCATGCCCCTGTGCATTGTACTGCAGGAAATCCAAATGGGTATTCTGTAACAGCAGGTAGACCAAGGAATATACCATTGTAAATACCAGAGTCTTTAATGCATATTCTTTTTCTACAAAAAAATAAGCCAACAAGCAAAGTGGAATATTAATAATAAGTGACATATAGCTGATACTGAAACCGGTTTTATACTGCACCATTGTAGCAATTCCGTTCAATCCTGCAGGCGCAAAATGGTTTTGTATGATAAATATGTAATAATCTACCGCAAGTAAAACAGCCATGCATATAACTGTAGCGTATGAAAGCATCTGACAAATTAGTGAATTATTTTCATTTTTCATTGGCAAGGATCACCGTGACAAAATATTTTACTAAATTTTCCGCGTGGGTTTACATTTCCAGTATAACGTGCTAATATTAATTTGAAAATTAAATGTTTTAAATGGACATCATCATTATTTTTGATAGAGCTAGGTGAAAAATGGATATACGTACGATCAATACTTTTGTAAGAGCTGTTGAGTTAGGAAGTTTTACCAAAGCAGCGGACGAATTAAATTATGTACAGTCAACCGTGACCATGCAGATACAACAGTTGGAAAAAGATCTGGGGTATCCGCTTTTTGACCGCATCGGTAACAAGCTGTCACTCACCAGTTTAGGGATGGAATTCTTGAACTATGCTTATGAAATCCTCCACACTGTAAAAAAAGCCGAAATGATTGGGAAAAATACAGCAGACATTCACGGGGTTTTGAGATTGGGTGTATCTGAATCGATCCTGATCGGTACCATGATGGAACTGTTGCCTGCCTTTAAGGAAAAGTACCGGAATCTGGATCTACAGATCAAAACTGGACATACCACTGAGCTTATGGAACAATTAAAGCAGAATCAATTGGATATGCTTTATCTATCAGCCAACAAAAATACCGATTCTGACTTAAGCTGCCACTATATCCACAAGGAGTATCTGGTTTTCATAAGCGGACCTGACCATCCGCTGGCCCGTAGGCGTAAAATACCTTTCGCAGAATTGATGCAATATCATTTCCTAGTGACAGAACGTGAGGGGATTTGCTACGGCAGATTAAAAGAATTATCGGCACAATATCTGGTGCGCGTAAATGATTCCGTAGAAATTGATAATATTTCAGTAATTGCAGAATTAGTAGCTAAGGGGATGGGAATTGCCTTTCTGCCGGAATATGCCATCCGAACGCATACAGAGGAAGGAAAGTTGGTCAAATTGGATGTGGATATCCCCGAACAGATCTATTACAGCCAGGTACTTTGCCATAAAAACAGATGGATATCTCCTTTTATGGCAGGTTTGCTGGCACAGATCAAAGCGGCACGGCCGCCCCTAATCAAACACGACGAACAATGATAGCTCGATCCAGATAAATTGCATCCGGATCCTCTGCACTGCCGCCATACATTGCTCCGGTAAATCGCATGGACAAATAGACATCGCAGGCATCCATGGGGAAGGTTACCGACAATCCACTGAGCCCGATCCATTCGAAATGGGTACCGAAAATATTTACTCTGGCAGAGCCCGCTTCCTGGATTTCTGACACGCTGCCAATCCGATATAAATGGTATTTATCTGCAAACATATCCTCTCTATATAGATCAAGGGTTTCCACATAATCATCATCCTTCTGGATTGAGAAATTTAAAGGACATACCTTGTCTGCATATTTGCTGGTAACAAACACCATTCTTCCGATGGACGGAATGGTTGCCTCTGCTCCACAGATTCTGGCAGCTTTACCCAGGCAAGCCTGGGGATCTTCCACGATAGAAAAACCGTATGCCTGAGAATTAGACATATGACGCCATGTGTTTTTAAAATAAAACTGATAAACGTTCTGAGGATTGGTTCCTTCCAGCTCTTTGGGAAGTTCAGCTTTCTCCTCCTCACCAAAAACAAGAGCGGAAATAAATGCTTTATCTTTCTCCAGACGTGCTTTGCTTCCTTTAAACCAAGAAGCTGCTGCCGCTTTATCCAAGGTATCCAGAATTCTTCTCCGGATGGCTTCTCTGTCAAAATCAAAGACTTCACCCTGGCTTTCTGCATAATTCTTTAAGTCAAAATATTTGATCAACAAGGTAACATCCAAAAGCTTCTGCAGCCATGCCACACGCAACTCCTTCACAGGATCCCCGCTGACTGCTTTGGCAGCACGCTCAAGAAGAGACATTCCCTTTTGCACAGCCGCTGCGTCAATATAGTTAAAATGAGCACTTTCGATCGTACAGAAGCAGGCATAATTATGCTCTGTAGCAGCCCTAATCAGCTCCTTAAGATAAGCTTTCACATACTCTGACGCCGCCCCATAGAAGCGCTCCATAAAATCTGTGATCAAAGCTTCTGTATCCGCGTAAGGGTCTTCACACAGATGCATGAGCAGATACTGGTTTAATTCCCACATATCTGCTGTAGAAGTCTGGTTTTCCACAAAGATACCGCTGACACCGCATTCCTTAAAGGTCCGGAAAGTGTCTCCCAGTCTGTTGACAACAGGCAGTGGAATATCACAATAAATCTGGTACATATATTCCCAAATATACAATTCACATCCTGCTTTCTTGCAGATCTCAGACCAGGCTGTCAACGCTCGCAAATATTTTTTATTGCCACGATCGTGAATTCCATGGATCAGATCCAGCCATATTTGCGCAAGACGGATGATCACATTTTTCTCAGGAATCGTTTCATCCAAAGGAGCTTCCAGATATTCTGCATAAACAAGTGTTTCAATCTTAACATCCGGATACTTCCCCGCCACTTTACGCGCGATCTTATTTACAAAGGTCAGGGCATAACCGCTCAGACCGCTTTTCTCCCTCTGCTTCCTGCACTTTTCACACTCGCAGAAGCCATTGGAGTAATCTGGCATGGAAATAGAGTAAAAACACGGAATACCTACACCGGTCTTATCTGATATCGCCTGGTCTTCCTCAATATAAGCAGCCAGCCTGTCAAAAAGTGCCTCACAAAATTCCTCGTTATTCAGGCAAAAATGACCATAAGAAACCCTGCACCCTTCGGCATCATTCCAGGCAAACCATTCCGGATGCTTTTCAAAATATTCCTCTGGCGGGAAATATTTGTTCAGTGTATGTACCTCGCCCGGTCTTCCCATGTAAAGGGCACCGCCCAGCTTTGCCACACTTTCGTGGTGTACCTCACCTTCCACAGTATCATCCACCACATTACCCCGATTGCGGGCTTCATAAAAGAAATCCTTATAGCTGCGGTGAGAATAAATGTTTCGGTACGAAAAAGCCGGTGTGCCTTCCTTTACAAAATCCTCTTCCATTGCCAGAACATTCAAAGAGGGGACATCTTCCTCTACATCTGTCCACCACCGTACGCCCACCACATCTTCCAGGAAATGTGCTACTGCGTAGAAAACACCGCGATCCGTCGCTTTGATACCACCTGTCAGGACTACGTTTCCATCTGACATACGTATGATCCAGTGTTCCTTGCTTTCTCCTGCCATACCGGCTGACCGGGCATAAGCAGTATGTCCCACATAAAATGCCTTTCCCTCTGCACAATCCTCTGTCAAAACAGACAGCTTCGCCCCTGTCGCTTTCATCAGGTACTGCTGCAATTCTTTTGCCGCAGTCTGTTCTACCAAGGAAGCTGTTTCTGGGATCACAATTTTGTATTGAGTTCTCTGTTCCCGAATAAGTATTTTTTTCATTAGAAAGATTTCTCCCTTTCCAAGTTTTTCTTTGATTATATATTACAATCACCCAAATTCGCAACCCGCAAAACTCTTACATTATTCCCAAAAATTGATGTTCTCTTGCACAACATTCTTCCGTATGCTATACTCTAGCTAAATCCTGATGATACGCCTTACCTATAGGAGAATTCCCATGAAATATCAAGATATGCTTGTTGGCAAATATCCCTATTACGTTTCAATCGGTCCTGCAAAAGCTTGCAACGAACACCGACATCCTGAAATAGAGCTCAACTTATGTATCAAGGGATCTTATGAGTTACAGATCGACAAAAAGAAATATGTCATGTCCCCCAATCATCTGGCTATTATGGGGTCCACTATTTCTCACAGCATGGGAAGTTCCAATCATCCTGATGTATTGACTCTGACCATTGAGATTAGTCCCGTTCTGCTGATGGATTATTTTGAGCCGTTTTCCAAAGCCATCTTTCCCTCCCCTATTTTTTGCCTGACAGACTGTGAACCAAAGCTTACAGAACTGCTTTATGAAACTGCCAAATTATGCCAAAACCGTACCGGTTTGGCAGAACTGATGATCCAGGGAAATCTTTATAAAATTTGCTACTTTATTTATGAGGAATTTATACGACCGACAGAACACAAACCAAAACCAAGAGCCTTTCGGGATGTTCAAAAGGTAGAAGAAGCCATGGAAATGATCCATAGCCAGTATAACCAGCCACTCACACTGGAATATGTGGCCTCCCAGGTTCAATACAGTGAGAGCCATTTCTGCAGAATATTTAAGAATATTACCGGCATTACCTTTCATGATGCATTAAATCGCTGCAGAATAAGAAATGCCTGTTGCAGGCTAAAGGAGACAACGGTTCCCATCTCTGAAATTGCGTTACAGGTAGGATTTACCAGTACCAAAACCTTTTGCTATGTCTTTAAGCAATATACCGGCTACACACCCAAACGATTCCGAAATGACGACACACTCTCCCTGAACGACTTTCATCTCTAAACCTGTTGTGATCCCGCAGCCATTTGCCGAATAAAGAAGGAGGATTTGTTACCATGTATAAAATCGGAATCACAAGCTATGCCTTTGAGCATACCTATGAAAGATTTACACGTCTTCGCGCAAGCGGACTGGAAGCAGTTGAGCTTTGCCTCAGCAACAATCCTGAGATTGATTTCAAGGAATTTCACCGTATGGCACGGGAAAATGATGTACTTCTCTGGTCTTGTCATCTGCCCTTCCGTCCCTCTCAGGTAATGGATATCTCCATCACTGACAGCCAGATCCGCAAAGAGGCTCTGACCTATTTTACAGAGATTATTCAGAAATGCTCTGATATCGGAATTGATAAGTTCGTTGTTCATCCCAGTCTCCCCTTACCGCAAGGAGCAGACCGAAACGAGCGAAAGCGCTGCTCTATGGAAATGCTTGACGCACTTGCAGAAGTGGCTTATAAAAACGGTGCGGTCATCGCCGTTGAAGATATGACCCCTGCCTGTCTCGGCAACAGTGCCGAAGAACTCTCAGAGATGATAAGCGTAAATGATAAGCTTCGCGTCTGTTTTGATGTCAATCACTTGCTTAATAATACGCATGAGGAATTCCTCCAAAAGCTTCACGACAAGATCGTAACTGTACATATATCTGACTATGATTTCATTCAGGAGCGTCATTGGGTTCCCGGCAAGGGCAAGATCAATTGGCCAGAGCTTTATTCTCTTTTCAAAAAATACGGCTACAACGGCGTTTGGCTTCATGAACTCGGTCTGAGCGAAACAAAAGAAGAAGACGGTAATGGCGGCCCGACTTTCAAGGACTTGTACCTTGCCTCCCAGCAGATTTTTAATGGCAAAAACCCCGTGATATAAGCTGCTTCCTTTGCATACTTCTCCTAACGGCCAGCCGCCGGTCAATGCTTATGACGATGGGGATATCCCTCAGGTAGATCTGCCTCAGGATATTATCCCTGACGAAGTCCCCCGCAAGGACGGTCCCGGCGGAGAGAGTGGAAAAAACGCCAAACAATAAATAATTCTGTAAAATGTAAGGTGCGCCTGATCGGCGCACCTTATTATCTTTTTTGATTAATCGGCTGGATAGCTTCCTTCCGGACATTGTGCGTCTGGTTCTCCGGCTTTACTTTCTGTGTGGCATTGTTAAACTCATTATGGTTTTGCTGTTCTTGCTGTTTTTTCTGCCTTTTCTTATCCATTTTCTTCACCTCAGGAACAGTATTGCTATTTTCCCTTGGTTTATTCGTCCTACGCCCGTCATTGCGCGCATTTACACTCTCTTTGATCAGGACATATACAGTGGACAAAAGCGGGATAAATGCCAGCATTCCTGCTACACCAAACAAACTACCGCCCACGCTGACAGCCATGAGTACCCATATAGAAGGAAGTCCAACGGAATTGCCTACCACTCTTGGATAGATCAAATTTCCCTCCAGTTGCTGCAATACCAGAAACATAATAAGGAAAATAAGCGCCTGCATGGGATTTTCTATCAATATCAAAAACGTTCCTACTGCACAGCCAATAAACGCTCCCACAATGGGGATCAATGCAGTAAAAGCGATCAGAACCCCCACCATAACTGCATAAGGCATCCGAAACAGAGCCATTGCGACCACAAACATCGTTCCCAATATCACCGCCTCCAGGCACTGCCCGGTAATAAACTTGCTGAAGTTACGGTACAGCAGCGAAAAAACATGCTCCACCTTTTTTTGAAAACGCTCTGGCAGATATGCCTTCATCACTCTTCTGAACTGATTTTGCAGTCCCTCTTTCTGGCTCAGAATATACAATGAAAAAATCAGCGAAATCACACCTTTTGCCACACCACCGATGATACTGCCTGCCACAGTGACCGTAGAAGTCACCACACTACCCAATCCATTGGTGAAAAAGCCAAGCAGGCTGTTGCCTATCTGAACCCAATCAAATTCCACCTCCGCCAGCTTTTCCACCTCTTTTTGGATCTGCGGATATTCCTTACTCATTGCCTCCAGCCATATGATTACGTCATCCAAAGCTTTCGGAATCTTGGCTCCAAGAACACCTATTGTCTTGGTCAACTGTGGGATGACTGTCAAAAGTACAAGGATAATGATCGCTATCACAAATATCAGTGAAAGCACCATGCTCACAGGACGTTTTAGCTTACCGGCAACCTTCCCGTTCCAACGCCGAAAAAGCTTTTTCTCGATCAGATTCATTGGCAGATTCAGTATAAACGCAATCACACCACCTGCGATAAACGGGCTGAAAATCTGAGCCCCCAATCCAATGGCACTAAAGATCTGCTCACTATAGATCAAAACCAGGATCAGCAAAGCTGCAAGCACCATCAGACTGCGCATCTGTTTTATCTTCATCTTATCATATCCCATTTTTTTATCCTTTCTGCCCTTCCTGAACATTTCTCGTAAAATCATCTCTATACATCTTTTTCTTCCAGCAATCTCACAAGATACTTCCATACTCTTTCTGTAGAAGAGATGCTTAGGGTTTCTTCCGTGGTGTGGATATCCTTCATATCCGGTCCCAGCGACACACAGTCCAGATTCGGAATCTTGCTTCCTAAAATACCACACTCAAGCCCCGCGTGAATAGCCTCCACTTTCGGCTCCTGTCCGTACATTTCACGGTAAAGCTTTACCATCTTGTCACGAAGCGGGGAATCTACACGATACTGCCAGCCCGGATAATCACCGGTCACCTTGTTGCTTCCGCCTGCAAGTGCAGTCAGTGCCTGAAGTTTTCCGATCAAAGCATACTTGGCACTTTCCACACTGCTTCTCACCGCGAATCCTGCATGTACACCATCCTCCTTCAAAGACAAAAGCCCCAGATTCAGAGAAGTCTCCACCAGCCCCGGTATATCTGCACTCATAGCCTGCACACCATTAGGAAGTGCTGTAAGAAATGCTGCACATCTGGCCGCTTCTTTCCCTGCTACACAGCGAAACAGCTTTGACCTGTCACAGCCATCCATCTGTTCTTCGATCGTACAGCTTTTTCTATCGTTCTCAAACTGCATATATTCTGTCACATCGTTCACTTTAACTTTAAAATCTGGATCTTTTCTTGCAAGTTCTCCTGCAATATCAGTGCTTTCGGCATGAATGATTGCTTCCAACAACTCCCTGTCCTTTTCTTCTACCACCAGCACAGCCTTGGTCTGCCTGGGAATGGCATTATCTGCGAGACCGCCCTGAAGCTCACAGATTCCCACATTCAGCTGCCGGATAACAGCATAAAGAATTCTGCCCATGAGGCTGTTGGAATTCCCTCTCTCCTTGTGAATCTCCGCACCTGAATGACCGCCTTGCAGCCCTTCCACATTTACCCCTACAGCAACACCCTGCATCAGCGTACGCTGCACCGGAAGTACACAGTCCACCCGCGCCCCACCGGCACAGCTGGTCAAAAAGATTCCCTCTTCTTCCGAATCCAGGTTCAGCATCCGGTTGGCCTTAAGCCTTGACAGATCGATGACTCTGGCACCGTCAAGTCCAACCTCTTCGTCTACCGTGATCACCACTTCCAGTCTTGGATGTGAAATATAGTCAGCATCCAGAAGTGCCAGGGAATACGCCACCGCAATTCCATCATCTCCGCCCAGACTGGTGCCCTCTGCATAGACCTTGTCACCATCAACCGCAAGGCGTAAGCCTTCTGTCTTCATATCAATATCACAATCAGGCTTCTTCACTGCCACCATGTCCATATGTCCCTGCAATATAATCGGCGGCTGATCCTCATACCCTGCTGTGGCTTCTTTTACGATAATCACATTCTTTGCTTCATCCTGTTCATAATACAGCTTCCTCTGCTTAGCAAAATCCACCAAATAATCACTGATCTGTCCCACATTCCCCGAACCGTGAGGAATCTTACAGATTTCTTCAAAAAAACCAAAAACATTCTTTGGTTCTAAATTCGATAATACACCCATTCGTAAATCTCCTTATTCTGCTCACATTCATTATAGCTCTTTTTCTTCCCCCTGAAAAGAGTTTTCCCTAATTTTATAAAAAAGTCAGAAAAAGCAAAAATATAGTAAAACATTTTTGGAGTTTCTATCTTTACAGGTGTTCAAACACGTGCTATAATAGGTTTTGTTCTCAGAAGTAATATCATCTAAGGCAACGTGCAGATATGGTTCATCGGTAGAACGCTAGCTTCCCAAGCTGGAAAGGCGGGTTCGACTCCCGTTATCTGCTT
>JAZSFW010000137.1:0-6998 GCA_045532445.1 Acetatifactor sp.
GGGCAACAGCTCCACCAAAGTACTAAACAAATGCGATTCCAACACCCCAATCCGCAAAGACCCACTAATATTTTTATCTTCCTTCCCAAGCGTCCCAGCCTTCTGCATAATATCCACAATCTCATTGGCATAAGAGAGAAACTCCCGCCCCGCCGAAGTCAAAGAAACTTTCTTCCCAATCCGATCAAAAAGCGGAACCCCCAATTCCTTCTCCAACTGCTGAATCTGCATCGTCACCGTCGACTGCACATAATTCATCTCACTGGCTGCCTTCGTAAAACTCCCCAATTCCGCCACCCGAATAAACGACTCCACATTCCTAAGATCCATCCTCACACCCCTCTTATCATAATTTCTCATAACTTAATAATCAAAATATTTGATTTATTCTATCGAAATCATTAGTTTTACAAATTTATTCTAACACACTATACTATTCTTGTAAATCATTTCTAGAAAGGAACCTTATCATGAGCAAAATGGATTATCTAAAAACCAAACCTATTGCCGTCCTGGGTGGCGGTGCTGTAGGCAAAACCTGTGCCGCTGACATGAAGCTTGCCGGCCGTGAAGTACGCCTTTACGACATCATGCCTTACGCACAATCCTCCCTGAAGGACTTGGACAAAACAGGCATCCTCCTGGATGGCATTCAAAGAAACAAGTACTGCTTCGAGCGCTCCGGCCGTGCTTTTTTTGACTTGGTAACTTCTGATATGAAAGAAACAGTCAAAGGCGCCGGTCTGATCGTAGTGGCCTGTGGAGCCTGGGGTCATGAGCCTATCTTCCGCGAACTGATTCCCTGCCTAGAAGACGGCCAGGTGATTCACATTTTTACTGACAACTTTGGCTCCCTGTTACTGCGCAGACTGATGCGTGAGATGGGCTGCACCAAGAAAGTCATCGTAGGTGGCTGGTCATCTGCCCCTTACGGAACCCGTATTGAGAATATCGGCAAATTCCAATTCCCTCATGTTGGCGTAAAGTATCGTGCCATTACCCTGCGCGGCGCTGCTCTGCCTATGACGGATACGGATGACTTTATCCAATCTTCCTACTATCTGCCTTGTATGGACGCCATCACCCAGGGTGACGGCCCCGTGAAAGCAAACACCGTGTTAGACGTGGATTTTGCCAATGTAAATCCTGTCATCCACGTACCCGCCACTGTATTGGGCGTGTCTACCATGGAGAACTGGGGTGTGATTTTCTGTGGACACGACAAGACTACATATTCCATGTATTCTCACGGCCTGTGCCCCTCTATCTGTGAGGTGCAGTATCAGTTTTATAATGAGGAGATTGCGCTGGCGAAAGCCATCGGTGTGGGTTGCCCTGAGTATAAATACGACATGTTCTTCTCCCGCCGCAGCGTGCTGACACAGGAGTACATGGGATTGGACAAAAACGGCAACGACAATGTAGTATTCCCTCTTGACCAGCCGTCAAATGAAGGTAACACTGGCCCTAACACCATTCATCATCGTTACATGACTGAGGACGTGCCTATCGGTTGTAAGATTTATCATGATCTGGGCGTACAGTACGGTGTTCCCACACCTATTATCGATTCCATGATTACTTTGGCAGGGGCTATGCATAAGAAGAGCTTCTTTTTAGAAAGCCGTTATGATCTGGCTTATCTGGGAATTGGTGATATGAGCAAAGAAGAATTGGTAGCATATTTACAAAGAGATTAACTCACATACTGATAGTATATATTATTAAATCACATATAATAGTAAGTGCCTCAAAAGATGGTGTAGTGTAAATTAGCAGATTCTCTGCTATACTATATACATCATAGTTTGAGGCACTTTTTATTCTTGTAATTTATGTTCAGTAAAATGTAAATAACAAATTCCTTATATCACAAATGATCAGAATCCAATATGACAGTAAATGGACCATCATTTATCAGCATCACTTTCATGTCAGCGCCAAAGGATCCACTTTCTACGATATCAATTTCTTTTTTACAACTTTCAATAATATACTCATATAATTCTTCTGCCAGGTTTGGAGATCCTGCATTGACAAAAGAAGGCCTGTTTCCTTTTTTACAGTCTGCATACAAGGTGAATTGGGATATAATCAAAAGTGCACCACTTACATTTTGAAGGCTCAAATTTGTTTTGCCGTTTTCATCCTCAAATATTCGCAGTCCTATAAGTTTTTTGATCATTTTGTCTGCAGTTTCCTTTGTATCCGTCTGACTTACTCCAACAAGAACAAGAAAACCTTTATTAATGCTGCCTATGACCTGATCTTCAACTGTTACACTGGCACGGCTTACACGTTGAATAATAAATTTCATGATTTCTCCTCTTTTGCTTTCCCTTTATTCAAATCAATGTTTTCTTTTTCGTCAAGATTGCTTATCTCAGCTATACTATCAACAGCCTCTCTCTTCTCCGGATCCACAATAATATTGATATCAGCTTTCTGATCAAGTTCCCGAAAACCGTCTTCTTCTACTGCGCCAACATTAATATAACACTCAGTGTCCTCTGGCATGTTTTTCTTACGCAAAGAACTATTGACGATCGTTTTTGCAAAAGCATATATGACAGCGAACAAAGGAACACCTACAACCATACCAAAGACGCCCAGTAAGCCACCAAACAAAGTAATGGAAAAGATTACCCAAAAGCCTGAAATGCCCGTTGAATCGCCAAGAATCTTGGGACCCAAAATATTGCCGTCAAATTGCTGAAGCGCTAAGACAAACAGCGCAAAATATACACAATTAAGCGGATTCCCAGGATCAACAACAAAAATCAATATAATGGACGGTATTGCTCCAAGAAACGGTCCAAAGAACGGAATCACATTGGTCACACCGATAATTACACTGACCAACACTGCATAAGGCGTACGCATTAAGGACGTACCGATGAAACATAATATTCCAATAATCACAGAATCTAATATTTTCCCGCCAACGAAACCAATGAAAGTCTTATGAACAAATCTGAAATTGTTAATAATAACATTGGCCGACTCTCTTGAAAACAGTGCGTAAGTAGATTTCTTTGCTTGTCCGGCAAAATTTTCCTTGCTTGCCAATACATATAGGGATATGATAAATCCAATCACAAAATCCCACAAAACGCCCAATGTACTAAGTACACTAAGCGATATGGTTTTGATTAATTCGCTAGTTTTGGTCAATACAGTATTATTAAGCCAAAATTCCAGTTCATTTGAATATTTATCAATGTTTTTTGTGAAATAATTTTTAATCTCCGGATTATTTTCAAGCAAGCTATCAAGCCATGTTAAGATGTTATTTAAATAAGTATCAAAATTGGCAATAATGCTTTCAATGCTGGGGACAATCTGCGATAAAAGCATAGCAATCAAAACGTATACCAGAAAAAAGAACAAAAATGACGTAATAATGATACTGATAGCGCGGAGTATTTTGTTCTTTTTTGCAGAAGCTTTTATACCAATTTTATTACATAAAGCTGCTAAAATCTTCTTTTCAATAAAATTCAATAGCGGAGTCAGCAAATACGCCAATACCAATCCAAATACAACAGGCATTAAAACCTCAAGCACAATTCCCAGATTGGACATAAAACTGGAAATATGAAATATCAGATAATAAAACCCAATACTCGCTGCAATTACCAAAAAAGCTGTCAACCCCCACCTGACATACTTGTTGTTAAGCTTGATCTTCATATCATACCTCACTTAAGTAGATGATATATATACTATACACTTTTTACGAAAAGATAACAAGTATTGATTGGCTTTAAGTTTGTTAATTTTTTTAAAATATTTCAGGGGAGGTTAACAAAAAAGCATTAAAAAACGCACAATATAACACTATACCATTTTACTGAATCCATCTTCAAACGCAACCAGCTCAAATCTCACAAAATATCCCTGATCATGACTGCATACAGGACAGTTTTTCGGTACTTTAGTTCCTTTGAATACATAACCACAATTCAGACACATCCATTCCGTTTCTACATCAGAAACAAAAAGTTTCCCTTCTTCTATAAGTTTGGCAAATCTTCCAAAACGATTTCCATGGATTTTCTCTATTTCCGCTATCATCCGAAACGATGAGGCCACTTTATGAAAGCCTTCTTCCTCCGCTATCTCTGCAAAGTTTTTATACACAAGATCATGTTCTTCATATTCATTGTGTTGCGCTTTTTTTAACAACTCTTCTACGCTATCAGATATATCCACAGGATAACCACCATCAATATAGATATTTTCTCCAGCCAGCTCCTTCAAATGATTATAAAAAATTTCAGCATGCTCTTTTTCCTGATCTGCTGTAAAAGCAAATATTGCATTAATCACATATAAACCATTTTTCTTTGCCGTAGAAGCTGCAAAAGTATAGCGATTTCTGGCCTGGCTCTCTCCTGCAAATGCTCTCATCAGATTATCTTTGGTTAAACTATCCTTAAAATTCATATCTGACCTCCTGTATATAGATTCTTTGTTTATAATCATTACCACATTTCGGAAAAATATACAATTTTACTATTGTGTCTTTATTAAAAAAAAGATAAAATAAAACTTATGAATATGCAAACAAGGTAAGGTGATTAATAATGAAGATGCAGCAGGTTTTAAGCTACGTTCGAAAAGCCATAGATGATTATCAAATGATCGAAGAAGGAGACAGAATCGCCGTGGGTATTTCTGGTGGGAAGGACAGTTTAACACTTCTTTACGCCCTTCATGGTTTAAAACGATTTTATCCCAAAACATTTGACATCCATGCAGTAACGGTCGATCTTGGGTTTGACAATTTAAATCTAGATAAAATAAAGGCATTGTGTAAAGAACTTGATGTGAAATATACAATTGTTAACACAGATATTGCACACATTATATTTGAGCAGCGCAAGGAAGCCAACCCCTGCTCTCTTTGTGCCAAAATGCGAAAAGGAGCATTGAATGATGCCATCAAGACTGCAGGATGTAACAAAGTAGCCTATGCGCATCACAAAGACGATGTAGTAGAAACCATGTTGATGTCACTGGTTTACGAAGGACGTTTCCACACCTTCTCTCCTGTAACATATCTGGATAGAATGGATCTAACTGTAATTAGACCGTTAATATACATGAATGAAGTGGATGTGATCGGTTTTGTAAACAAGCATAATATACCAGTAGTGAAAAGCCCCTGTCCAGCCGACGGTCATACCAAAAGAGAATATATAAAAAGCTTACTGCGTCAACTGAACCTTGAAAATCCCGGTGTCAAGGAGCGCATGTTTACTGCTATACAAAGCAGCAATATCAAAGGGTGGTCTGATGTATGATTCATTATCATATCTTATCATTTAAATTCGTTTGAATAATAGGGGATAATCAGTTTCTGCCCCTCTTTTATAACATCGCCTTTTAAATGATTAATATTTTTAACTTCCTGGATATAAGTGCGTGTGCTGCAGAAATGATTATCAGCATACACATTTGCTATAGACCATAAAGAATCGCCATAGTCCACTTCAATCTCTGTATAATATTTAAAAGAAATATTCTCTGCTTCTGTCCTGGATTCCGCATGGGAAACAATAGAATGATAAGATATCACCATTCCAATAATGAGACAGATTGTAAAAAGAAACAGTACTATGTGATTGCGCACTTCCCTCTGCCGCCTCAGCTTCCATTTGTAATTTCTGTATTCGCGCTCGGTGATAACACCTCTTCTCGCCTGACCTTCTATAAATTCTCTGTTCATTTGATATTTCATAGGTACATCCATCCTTATAGATTACATTTCAGAACGTTTGTTCTGATTTTATTATACAGAACATGCATTCGATTGTCAATAGAAAATCCAAAAATAATCGAACATATTTTTGGAATATATGTTTGCTTTTATAAAACTTTTGTGGTACAATACTCTTAGTTAAATATATTTTTCTATGTTTTTTTACATAGCAAACAGGTTTTGTAATAATTGCGCACATTATTATGATGGAGGTATCATTATGGGTTTTGGTAAAATAACTGCAAAGCAGCAGGAAATTCTGGAATATATTAAAAATGAGATTTTAAAGAAAGGTTATCCGCCAACTGTTCGTGAAATTTGTGAAACAGTCAATTTAAAGTCCACTTCCTCTGTACATTCACATCTGGAGACCTTAGAGAAGAATGGCTATATTCGCAGGGATCCGACTAAGCCCAGAGCGATCGAAATCTGCGATGACAGCTTCCAGATGGTACGCACAGAAATGGTCAGTCTCCCTGTGATAGGTAATGTCGCAGCAGGCCAACCAATTTTGGCAGAGGAAAATATAGAAGAATACTTTCCTGTCCCGGCCGATCTGGTTCCGAGAGGCGAATCTTTTATCCTTAATGTTCGAGGTGATTCTATGATCAATGCCGGCATTCTAAACGGAGACCGTGTTTTTGTCAATCAATGTTCAACCGCAAACAATGGCGACATTGTTGTAGCACTGATCGATGATTCTGCTACAGTCAAACGCTATTATCGCGAAAAGGATCACATCCGTCTCCAGCCCGAGAACGATACTATGGATCCAATCATCGTACCCAATTGCGAAATTCTCGGCAAAGTATTCGGCATTTACAGGATTTATCATTAATTTATTTGTTTGTTTATGAATATTTCTCATGATTTACGGTTAATCTATTTTTGTACAAAGCTGTAATGCAGCAGAATGGAGGTAAATTATGGGGACTAGATTTGTGGATGCTTTTGCATTAACCATTGCTATTATCGGTGCGATCAACTGGGGACTGATCGGTATATTCCGTTTTGACCTGGTTGCTTTTATCTTTGGTGATATGTCATGGTTGTCCAGAATTGTATATACCTTGGTTGGTTTGTGTGGCTTATATCTGATTACATTTTATATGCGTCTCTCAGACCATTCCGGTGAATAAGAAAGTCAAAAAATGAAATAAAGCCTGTGAACAATCTTCATTTCACAGGCTCTTACATATTATATGTGTTTTATAAATCAATAGCCTGGATC
>JAZSFW010000311.1:0-2186 GCA_045532445.1 Acetatifactor sp.
GCTCTTTTGAAGAAAACAGAGGGCTTGAGGTAGATAGATTCATAGAATTTGATTATTATATATGATGTTGCCTTCATTTGGGATGATTTTTGGGGGATAATAGATGGATAGAGGTAGATAGATTCATAGAATTTGATCATCCTATCCGATGATGCCTCCATGAAGCCTGCCGAAGGCGGGCTGCCAGCCGGCGGAAGGCGCTGACAAGCCTGCGGAAGGCGCGCTGCCAGCCTGCGGAAGGCGCGCTGGCAGCCTCAAAAGGCGCTGCCAGCCTGCAAAAGGGAATTTCCTCAGGCCCTGCGAAGCTTCCAAACCTCTGTGTGCTGTGCAGTTTCACCCGGAAGGATTTCTTTTAAGGGTGAGAGACTTTCCATCTCTACCATGTGATCACACATGAAAGTTTCATAAGAAACATTTGCATCCGGATATTCTTTCTCCAGTTCCACTGGGAAATGCTTTTCAAAAATAACGCCCTTGTTCTCATAGGTCACAGGACCGTAAGGATGTCCCACACCAATCTTATATTTCTGGCCGGTGGGTCTGTGCTTTAAGCAAATCCCATCCCGTCTGTACTCTACGCGGGGGTCACCCAAGCTGGTGTAATCCCACATGGAGATCCGGTGCCAGTGATCCATTCCGCCATCCCGAAGGGCGAAACCAAGGTTCTGTGTGCCGCCGGGGGCCATGGCAGAGATGGCCCAAAGAGAACAGCGCAGGGTCTCCTTATCTGTATTCTCGATTTCATTCACTACGCGCACAGCGTTTTCCTCCACGAAAGACAGGCGCATAGTCTTCTTTACCTTAAGCCAGGGGTCTTCCTTCTGGCGAAGGACGATTTCCTCTCCCTGAATCTCAAAGGTGATGGGCTCATTGTCCGGGCAGTACACCTTCTCGCTCTCCGGCGCCAGCCACAGTCTGTGCCCTCCGCGGACACGCCAGCCGGCCTCAGTAGCCAGCTCCTTCATATCCTTTGGCTGTTCAAAAAAGAGATTCTCACCGCCGCATAAGGACAGATGACCAATCCTCAGTCCATAGGTCAGGGGAATGATTACTTGAACACATCCATTGTCAGCAAAGAGACTCTCTCCAAAATATTGATGATTTGCTACGTTCCAATTCATATTATGTAAGGGGCCCAAAAGGACCCCTTTTCCTCCCATCTTAAAAGCACTGCTTAAGGCAATACACGTCTGGGTACGACACGGAATGCATCGTTGGCCATACGGAAGCCTTCTGCATATTCTACACCACACTGGATACCTCTGTATCTTGCGATGGTATAATAATCATCAAAGAAATCCTTTTGATTCTGTCCGATGGCATCCTGATAGTTATCCTGCATCCAGGTCACCTGGCTCTTGTGCTCTCTGCACATTGCCATCTTGGTCTCGATCACATCTGAAATATCTACGTACTCTGTGGGAACAAAGCCCAGTCCGTTTACCGGCTCAAAATAAGCAATGATAGGAATCTTGTCATAAGCCGGAGATTTGGTCTTGATCTTCTCGACCGGGATCATAACAGCGATATCATTGATGATCTTGCTGGTTAGTTCGTGGTCAGGGTTATAGTCTTCAGGATTGTGGGTCAGGATCACATCTGCCTTACAATATCTTACCAGATTGATAAAGGCCAGACGTGCTGCCTTATCCTCAAAGAACATCTCATCATCATAATCCAGGCAGATATACTCTGCACCAATGTGAGCTGCTGCTCTTCTTGCCTCTTCCTTACGAACGGCTGCGATCTCTTCCATGGAGAGAGTGGCAGAACCAATATTGCCGTTGGTAGCAGTGGCAGTAAATACCTTGTGTCCCAATTTGGCATATTTTGCCAGGGTTCCTCCGCAGGAGGTTTCGATGTCGTCGGGATGTGCCCCAATTGCTAAAATATTCATAATTTTCCCTCTTTTTCTCTTTTAAAGATAGGGGTACACCACTTTTAAACAAAAATAATGTCCCCCTTCTATTTCTTCTTTCTATACTTTGTTTGTCGAAACATTTTGGTTCCACAAATGAAATTCCAAATAATGCCCCATGTATCTAGACAGAAACGCTCATCTAACATGTAGATATCGCTCTGCACAAACCCTAAATACTCCTCATGGTATCATGAACTTAACCCTTAACAGCACCGATCATAACACCCTTTGCAAAGTACTTCTGCAGGAAAGGATAGATACACAT
>JAZSFW010000122.1:0-16273 GCA_045532445.1 Acetatifactor sp.
CAGACAATGAAAATAAATTCTGTATGTGGAGAGCTTTCCAGAGAACAGTTGGGAGTTGTGACGACTCATGAGCATATTCTCCTGGATTTGACTGGGTTTTACCAGGAGTTACCGGTTCCCGGAATCGAGGATCCGGCAACGCAGAAAGTTGAAATGTGGAACCTTGGAATCTTAAGCAGAGATTGCTATGCTTTAAAAGACAATCTTTTGCTGGATGACGAAGAACTTCAGACAGAGGAAATCGACCGTTTCCGTCAGGCAGGTGGCAATACCGTAGTAGATGCTACCTTGCCCGGCATCGGAAGAGATGCCAAGGCTTTAAAGCGTATTTCTGAGAAGACCGGACTGAATGTGATCATGGGAACCGGTTTCTATGTGGGTGAGACTCATCCTAAGGAATTGGCTGAAATGACAGATCGCCAGGTGGCTGATCTGATGGTTAAAGAGCTTACAGAAGGTGTAGACGGCACAGATATTTGTGCCGGCTACATCGGTGAGATTGGAATCAGTGAGATTTTCGATGAAAAAGAGCGCAAGGTCCTGCGTGCAGCTGCGCTGGCTCAGAAGGATACCGGCGTGGCGATCAATGTACATATCAATCCCTGGACAACCAATGGACTTGAGGCGGCAGACATTTTGCTTAATGCCGGTGTGTCACCTGACCGCATTTGTATCAGCCATATCGATGTGGAAAACAGAAAAGACTATGTCTATGCCCTGCTGGAAAAAGGAGTATATGTAGAGTTTGACAACTTCGGAAAAGAATATTATATCCGAAGAGAGGTGCGCAATTCCGGATATGGACTCTTTGTGCATGACACAGAGCGTGTATCTTTTATGAAGCAGATGATCGATGACGGTTACCTGAGCCAGATCCTGTTATCCTGCGATCTGTGTCTGAAAAACTTGATGCACAAGTATGGCGGCTGGGGGTATGATCATTTATTGACCAACGTCATTCCCATGATGGAGGATGAAGGAATTACAGAAGAACAGATCCATACAATGCTTGTGACCAATCCGGCAGAGTGGCTTTTGGGAAAGGAAGTATAAAAGGATGAAATTAGTTGTGATCGGCGATTCTATCTCGGTAGGAACGTTTACAGATAAGAGTATCGGGCAGACCGGTCCGGGATCTATTGCCAGCCCCAATTTTGCAGAATATGTACAGTCTATGATCGGTGCTGACGAATTGGAAAACTATGGTGTTAATGGAATCTCCTATTGTTCTCTTTCCCCGGTGAATTCCCATCTGGCATTGACTAAGACCTATGGAAAGATCCAGGATGCAGATGTAATTCTGATTGCAGCGGGTACCAATGATTACGGCACCCACGTGGAACTGGGTCAAAAAGAAGACCGGGAGGATTCTTCTTTCTACGGAGCAGTAGATTTTGTGCTGCGCAACATAAAGGAAAACAATCCTCAGGCAAAGATTTATGTGATTCTTCCGATTCCTCGTCTGGATGATTGGGCAAATCAGAAGGGTTACACGTTGGAGCAGTACCGGGAGGCAATCGAATACAAAGCCGCGCTCTATGGTCTTTTTGTGATCGATGGCCGCAAGCTTCCGGTTAATCCGAAGATAGAAGAAGAGATGCTTCGATTTATGGATGATGGCGTACATCCCAATCAGCTGGGACATAAGTTATATGCTGAGATGGTATATTCACAGATGATCCAATAGAGCTGACAAATAAGCAATAAAAATCCCACAACTCGTTTTTGGAGGGCTGAGTTGTGGGATTTTTCAAATGTTAGGAAAATGATTTTAATCGATGCAGTACCCCTTGGCTCTGATCACAGAGGCGATTTGGTTCGCATAAGTGTGACAAAGCTCATCGGTTTCACTTTCTATCATCACGCGGATCAGAGGTTCGGTGCCGCTTTCACGGAGGAGCGCCCGACCCTTGCCGTCAATGCTCTTTTCAACTTCTTTGGTGGCATGCAATACATCTGCATCATTCATCACCGCCAATTTGTCTTTTACCCGCAGATTCAAAAGGTACTGGGGATAAAGTGTCACCGGATCTGCCAACGCAGAGAGAGTACTCTTGCGGTCGCGCATTTCTTCTGTGATCATAATGGCAGTCAAAAGACCATCCCCGGTGGTGGCATACTTCTTCAGGATAATGTGACCGGACTGTTCACCGCCCAGGGTATAATTGTGATTCTGCATGCACTCATAGACGAAGCGGTCTCCCACCTTGGTCTGTACGCAGTTGATGCCGGCTTTGGTCAGAGAGGAGATAAAACCGCTGTTTGACATGACAGTTGCCACCACAGTATTGTCATTTAAGACCCCTCTGGCCTTCAGGCGCTGGGCCAGAATATATAAGATGCAGTCGCCATCTATGATCTTACCGTTTTCGTCTATGGCCAGACACCGGTCTGCGTCGCCGTCAAAGGCAAAGCCTACATCCAGATGCTGCTCTTTCACCAGTGCAGCCAGCTTTTCAATATGGGTAGAGCCGCAGTCGCTGTTGACATTCAGACCATCCGGCTGGTTGCCGATCAGCACAGTCTGAGCACCCAGAGCATCAAATACAGCCTTGGCAATCATCCAGGAAGCACCATTTGCGCAGTCTAAACCAATCTTCAAATCCCGGTAAGAGTGAGAGGCTATGGAAATCAGGTATCCGATGTAGCGGTTTCTGCCGGACACATAGTCTACAATACAGCCCACTCGTTCTCGGCGGGCCAGTGGAAGATCTTCGCCGTAAATACCCAGCTCACCCAGATTGCCGTCAAGGTAGGCTTCAATCAGCTCTGTGGTCTTATCATCTAATTTCTCACCGTATTTGTTGATCACCTTGATACCGTTATCATAATAAGGATTGTGGGAAGCGGTGATCATGATGCCGCAGTCAAACTCATCCTGGCGCGTCACGAAGGACACACTGGGGGTAGTGGTAACATGCAGCATGTAGGCGTCTGCGCCGGAAGCGGTGATACCTGCCACTACCGAATACTCCAGCATATAGCTGGAACGGCGGGTATCCTTACCGATTACGATTCTGGGACGATACCCTGACACCTTACAGCCCGAAAGGGAGGAAGAATAATACCAGCCCAAAAATCTGCCCACTTTATATGCCTGTATAGAGGTCAGATCCAGATTGGCTTCGCCACGGAAACCATCTGTGCCAAAATACTTGTTCGCCTTTCCCTCTTTGGAACGGTTGATGACAATTTTGTCATAAAGCAGCTCGTCGGCAGAAACATTAAAAATCTGACAAAGCTGCAGTACTTTATCTATCTGTGGCAAGGCCTGATCCATCTCCCATTTGGATACAGATTGTCTGGAAACTGACAGCTTATCTGCTAAAACCTCCTGTGAGATGTTGGCCACGCTTCTAAGATGCGTTATCTTTTCACCTAAAGTCATAATAAATCTCCTTCTAAAACACCATTCTATCTTATCATACACCATTTGGAGAGGATTATCAATCAACAATACTATAAAAAATCGCAACTTTTGGTTGCGATTTTGAACAAAGAGTAGGCTTCCTGCAATATAATAGTCGAAAAAAAGAGTTTTTGACAAATTGAGTTTACATTTTGACGTTCTTTGCCTGTTTGTCCATTACGATACGACTGTTTCCGCTCTCAATAAAGCTCATGTTGGGATTTAGAAAAGTAACTGCCGATTTCTGTTACTTCCTACTTGGCCTAAAGGAATAGGCTTGAAGATAAATTTTAAGCGCAGCACAACTGTGCTGCAGTAAGAGCGTGCTCTGTTAAAAAGTTAATTATAGTATTGTTATTTTTTGACTAAGAGTGTACAATAAAAAGAAAAATGTATGCGGAGCCTTTCAGGTAGAATGTATTGGTGACGGGAAGAATATTTTAACTTTTTTGAGGTGAAAATATGAGAGACATAGCAAAGATCGATAAAAATTTCATAGTGAAAACCAAAATTGAAAAAGAGGACATCGTTTTTAAAAATGTTCTGGAAGCTCCTTTTGAAATATACGGCGTCTTTTATGAGGACGGGAAGTTTCGCCGTCTTCCTGAAGCAGTTGCCAAAACGGTAAGTGAAGGTGTTTATTGTCTTCACGCCAACACCGCGGGCGGCAGAGTGCGTTTTAAGACAAACAGTCCATATATCGCAATTTATGCAGAGATGGAGAATGTCTGCAGGGCGCCGCACTTTCCCCTTACCGGTACTGCAGGTTTTGACTTGTATGCTGACTACGGCGAGAAAGACAGATACATCATGACGTTTATTCCGCCCTATGACATTGTAGATTCCTACGAAAGTGTGATAGAGCTTTATACAGAAGAAGAAAGGGAGATCACAATCAACTTTCCTCTTTATTCTGATGTGAAAAAGCTTTATATCGGGCTGTCAGACAAAGCTTATGTAAAAGCCCCCAAGCCCTATAAGATCGAAAAGCCGGTTGTTTATTACGGCTCCTCCATCACCCAGGGTGGTTGTGCATCCCGTCCGGGAAATTCCTATCAGGCAATGATATCGCGCCGGCTTTCCTGTGACCATATCAATCTGGGCTTTTCGGGTGTTGCCAGAGCAGAGCTGGAGATCGCTAATTACATAAAGGATCTGGATATGTCAGCATTTGTGTTTGACTATGACCACAATGCACCCACACACGAGCACCTTGAGGCCACACATGAGAGAATGTTTAAAATCGTAAGAGAGGCACACCCTGATATTCCCATCATCCTGGCTTCTAAGCCCAAATACTACAATGATTTGTATGGCGAGAGATTTTTTGGTCTGGAGAGAAGTCTTTCGATCATTACCAAGACCTATGAGAATGCGAAAAAAGCAGGAGACGAGAATGTCTATCTGATTCCGGGAGGAGAGCTGATGAAATATGCACTGCACGACGGAACGGTTGATATTTCTCACCCTACCGATTATGGTTTTGCGTCTATGGCAAAAGTGTTTGGAGATGTGTTGGAAAAAGTATTGAAATAAAAGGAAGGAGCAGGAAGATGCGGGATTTTGTATATTATGCGCCTACGAAGGTGTTTTTTGGAAAAGGAAAGCACAAGGAAGTTGGAGAGATCATTAAAAGTTACGGCTATACTAAGATTATGATGCAGTATGGTCAGGGAAGTGTCAAGAAGAGTGGTCTGTATGATGAGATCATGGATTCTTTGAAGGCAAGCGGAATTGAAGTGGTGGAAATGGGCGGTGTAGAGCCCAATCCCAAGATCACCTTTGTGCGGGAAGCAGTGAAGCTTGCCAAGGAAGAAAAGGTGCAGCTGATTCTGGCAGTGGGCGGCGGCAGTGTAATAGATTCCTGCAAATATACTGCTGTAGGAGCGGCAAACGACTGTGATCCCTGGGATTTCCCTACCAGAAAGAGTGTGGCCACAAAGGCCCTTCCCATCGGCTGTGTGCTGACCCTGGCAGCGGCAGGAAGCGAGATGAGCTCTTCTGCTGTGATCACCAACCTGGAGATCAATATGAAGAGGGGCTTTAACAGTGATACCAACAGATGCCAGTTTGCCATCTGTAACCCGGAGCTTACCTATACGGTCAGCCCTTACCAGACGGCCTGCGGTATCGTGGATATTATGGCGCACACCATGGAGAGATATTTTGCTGTGTGTGAGCCTACAGACCTGACAGACCGGATCGCAGAGAGCCTGCTGAAATCCCTGGTGGATGCAGGTAAGGTGTTGATGGAGAACCCCAGAGATTATGAGGCCAGAGCTACTATGATGTGGGCATCCAGTCTTTCCCACAATGACCTGACCGGCTGTGGAAGAGAGAATGCATTGCCGGTTCATCAGCTGGAGCATGCCCTCAGCGGCGAGTTTGATCAGATCGCTCATGGGGCAGGGCTTGCCGTGTTGTTCCCGGCATGGGCAAGATATGTTTATAAGTGTGATGTTTCCAGATTTGCACAGTTTGCAAGGCGCGTCTTTGAAGTGGCGGAAGCGGATGATGAGAAGGCGGCAGTTCGCGGTATTGAAGAGATGGCTTCCTACTTTGCTTTCCTTAAGATGCCGGGAAGACTCCGCGATTTTGAGATCCCGAAGGATTGTGTGGATAAACTGGCAGATCTGTGTACCTTTGGAAAGCAGAGAAGTGTCAAGAGTTATGTGGACATGGATTATGATGTGGTGAAGGAAATTTTTGAGAGCTGCTATTAAAATATGACAGTTAAGGAGTGGAATATGAGACTGATTTCATGGAATGTAAACGGTATTCGTGCCTGTGTTGAAAAAGGATTTTTGGATTTTTTTAAGGAGGCAGATGCTGACATCTTCTGTCTGCAGGAGACCAAGCTGCAGGCAGGGCAGATTGAACTGGATCTGCCCGGATATTTTCAATATTGGAATTATGCAGAGAAAAAGGGATATTCCGGAACGGCACTGTTTACAAAGAAAGAGCCCTTAAGTGTGACTTATGGAATCGGCATTGAGGAGCATGACCATGAGGGAAGGGTGATCACAGCAGAATTTGAGGAGTTTTATGTGGTGACGGTCTATACACCCAATGCCCAGGATGAGCTGAAGCGACTTGCTTACCGGATGCAGTGGGAGGCAGATTTTCTTGCATACTTAAAGGGCCTGGAGGAAAAGAAGCCTGTGATCTTTTGCGGAGACCTAAACGTGGCTCATAAGGAAATCGATTTAAAGAACCCCAAGACCAACCGCAGGAATCCGGGATTTACAGATGAGGAGAGAGGGTGCTTTGGCAAGGTGTTGGAAAGCGGTTTTATAGATACCTTCCGATATTTTTATCCGGATCAGACGGACATTTATTCCTGGTGGTCCTACAGGTTTCAGGCAAGATCGAAGAATACAGGGTGGCGGATTGACTATTTTGTAGCGTCAGAGTGCTTAAAAGAAAAGCTTTTGGATGCGTCCATTCACACGCAGATCCTGGGATCGGATCATTGTCCCGTGGAGCTTGCGCTGCGAGAAGCTTGACAATTTCTGTCAAATAGGATATGCTTAAGGTGAAAAACAAAGAAACCCGGAAACAAAGAAAATAGAATCAAAGAATCTGGATGTTTTTGTGAATAGTAAGGTTGCATTGGCGTATAATAGGGAAGGAGAGAAATTTCATGGCATCAGCTGTTTTGAAAGGCATTCCTATGGAAATAAAGAAAGTCAGTATTTCTGCTAAACGGCAGATAACGATTCCGCAGAAGTTTTATACTATGCTGGGTTTTGGTGAAGAGGCAGAATGCGTTGTTCGTGGCAATGAGCTTGTAATTCGTCCGGTGAAAGAACAAGCGGGAGGAGAATTTGCAGAGCAGATTCTTGCAGATTTAATCTCACAAGGCTATAGCGGTGAAGAACTGTTGAAACGATTTAAAAAAATGCAGAGAGAAATTCGTCCGGCAGTAGAAAATATGTTGGCGGAAGCAAAAAAAGCAGCTTGTTCTGAGACTGCGTATTATTCATATGATGATGTCTTTGGGGCGGAGGGCGATGAATGACAGAATTGAGATTTCTTCCTCCGGCGGCGAAATACATCAAAAAGTTGAAAGATAAAAATTTAAAGAGGTTATTTCGGGAAGCGATTGATGCAGTTTTGGAAGACCATACCGTGGGTGAAGCAAAAATCGGAGATTTGAGTGGAGTATATGGATTAGATATTTATTATGACAAAACAAACTATGAGCTTGCTTATACGGTAGAGTATGAAGATGATAAAATCATTATTGTAATCATGGCCGGAACCAGAGAGAATTTTTATGAAGAATTAAAGCGTTATATGAAGGGCGTGAAATGAGGAAAAAAGAAAAATCCCTCCCAAGGGAGTTTTTTGTCCGGGATGGAATCACTGTGGCCAGAGAGCTTTTGGGAAAGATATTGGTGCATGAGACGAAACTTGGTATGGTCCGGGGTGTGATCACAGAGACGGAGAGTTACATGGGTGAAGAGGATAAAGGTTCTCACACTTACGGCGGCAGGCGGACGGAACGGACCGAGCCAATGTATCATAAGGGCGGCACCTCTTACGTGTATCTGATTTACGGAATGTATAGCTGCATGAATATTGCGGCGATGACAGAAGGGATTCCCCAGGCGGTGCTGCTTCGAAAGGTAGAGCCGGCGGACGAGCAGTCTCGTGAGATTATGGAGAGGCTTAGGCTGGAGAAAGCAAAAAAGCAGGATGCCGCCTCCATTCGAAAGCACTTGTCTGACGGTCCCGGCAAGCTGTGTATTGCCATGGGGATTACACGCGCGGACAATGATATAGACATGGTAGACAGCTCTTCTTTTTATGTGACGGAAGGGCTGGAAGTTTCAGAAGAGCAGATTAAGGCAGGCAAGCGCATCGGGATTGATTATGCGGAGGAAGCAGCCGACTATCTGTGGAGGTTTTATTTATGAGTTTACGGTTCTTCTTTGGGCCTTCCGGCTCCGGAAAAAGCAGACAACTTTATCAGGAAATCATGGAACGGTCATTGCAGGAACCTGGAAGGAATTTTTTGATCCTTGTACCGGATCAGTTTACCATGCAGACCCAGAAGGATTTGGTAAGCCTCCATGAGCGGGGCGGTATTCTGAATATTGACGTGCTCAGTTTTGGGCGTCTGGCTCACCGGATTTTTGAAGAGGTGGGAGAGACAGACACGCCGGTACTGGATGATACGGGAAAAAGTCTTGTGTTGCAGAAGGTGGCACTGAATCAGAAGGAACAACTTCCTACGCTGGGCGGACACCTGCAGAAGCAGGGCTATATCCATGAAGTGAAGAGTGCCATATCGGAGTTTATGCAGTATGGCATTGGCCCTAAGGATGTTGACAAATTAATTGCATATTCACAAAAAAGAGGTGCTCTGGTACATAAGCTTACGGATCTGGCTACATTGTATCAGGGCTTTTGGGATTACATACAAGGAAAATTTATCACCACAGAAGAGACCCTTTCGGTGCTGTGCCGCAGTCTGAAACGGTCAGAGCTGATTGCTGGAAGCGTGGTGGTGTTTGACGGCTTTACAGGCTTTACGCCTATTCAAAACCGCGTGATCCAGGAGATTATGAGACTGTCTGAGGAGACGATCGTGAGCCTGACTCTGGGAGAGGGAGAGGATCCCTATCAGGTGGATGGAGAGCAGCGGCTGTTTCATTTGACCAAGAAGACGGTTCGGGATCTTGGTAAGCTGGCCGGAGAGGCCGGGGTATCCAGAGGGCAGGATGTGTTTGTGGCCTCCGGACAGCAGGATCGTTTTGCAGACAGCCCAGCGCTACGGGCCTTGGAGCAGAATTTGTTTCGATATGAAGGGAAGCCTTTTTTGGAGGAGCAGGATAGTATTCATCTGATGGAGGTGACCACCCCGGCGCAGGAAGTACATCAGGTGGGTCTTCAGATTCAGGAGTTGATCAGGCAAAAAGGACTTTTGTACCGGGATATTGCGTTGATCTGTGGAGACCTGGAAAGCTATGCGCCTTTTGTGGAAGCAGAGTTTGCGAAGATGGAGATTCCCTGCTTTATTGACCGGACCAGAGGAATCGTGTTAAATCCCCTGACCGAGTATATTTCCAGCACTCTGCAGCTGTTTATCAAGGATTTTTCTTATGAAACGGTGTTTCATTATCTGAGAAGCGGTTTGTCCGGTATTACGCCTGGCGAAGCAGATGAACTGGAAAATTACGTGATTCAGACGGGTGTGCGGGGGTATCGCAAATGGAGCAGACTCTTTGCCCATCAGACAGAGTCGGCGGAAACGAAGGAGGATGCTTTCTTAAGACTCAATGAGATCAGAGAGCATTTCCTCGGGGAATTGTCTTGTTTTTTGGGGAAAAAGCGGGATACCGTGGCTAACTATGTGAACCAGCTCTATGACTTTCTGGTGGCTAATCAGGTGCAGGAGAAGCTGGTGGCTTTGGAAAAGATGTTTACAGAAAAGGGAGAGCTGTCCAGAGCCAGAGAATATGCACAGATTTATCGGCTTGTGATGGATCTGTTGAACCAGATTTATGAGCTTCTGGGGACGGAGACCATCGCCCTGCAGGAGTTTTTGGATATTTTGGAAGCCGGATTTATGGAGATTCAAGTGGGAACCATCCCTCAGAATGTGGATCGTGTGGTAGTGGGAGATATGGAGCGAACCAGGTTAAAGCAGGTTAAAGCCTTGTTTTTCCTGGGTGTGAACGATGGCAATATTCCTAAAAGCGCCTCCAAGGGCGGTATTATTTCCGATATGGACAGGGAGTTTTTGAGAGAGTCCGATATGGAGCTTGCACCCTCGCCCAGGCAGCAGATGTTTATCCAGCGGCTGTATCTGTACCTGAATCTGACCAAGCCATCCCACTATCTGTATTTGTCTTATGCGAAGGTAAACCGGGAGGGTAAGTCCATTCGGCCGGCTTATCTGGTAGAGGTTATGCAGAAGCTGTTTCCGCATCTTGTGGCAGAGCATCCGCAGAACAGACCGGTCCTTGATATGGTGGTTTCACAAGGAGAAGGTGTGGACTATCTGGCGCAGGGGCTTAGGTTGTTTGCGCAGGGGATGAGTCAGGATACGCAAGAAGCCTTCTATACGTTATATGAGGCTTATGGAGAGACCGAGGAACAGTTGGAAATCAGGAAAAGATTGACTGACGCAGCTTTTAAACGTTACCGGGATACCGGGCTTTCCAGGCAGGTGGCCAGGGCTCTTTACGGTGTGATCCTGGAAAACAGTGTCAGTCGGCTGGAGACCTACGCTTCCTGTGCCTATCATCATTTTTTGCGATATGGTCTGTCTTTACAGGAAAGAGAAGAATTTGGTTTTGAAAGTGTGGACATGGGTAATGTGTTCCACGCGGTGCTTCAGCAGTTTGCGGACAGGCTGTCGCAGAGCGAGTACACTTGGTTTGATTTCCCCAGGCAATTCGGGGAGACACAAGTACAGGAGGCGCTGGAGGCTTATGCGGCGCAATACGGGGAGAGCATTCTCTACAGCAGCGCCCGCAATGCCTATGCCATCACCAGAATGACCAGAGTACTGGTAAGGACAGTGTTAACGCTGCAGGAGCAGCTGAAAAAAGGAGAGTTTACGCCGGATGCCTATGAGATGTCCTTCCACTATGCGGATAAGCTGGAAAGTATCAACGTGGCATTGTCGGAGGAAGAAAAGATGCGCCTAAGAGGGCGGATCGACCGGATTGATACGGCAGAGGACGAGAGTCATGTGTATGTAAAGGTCATTGACTATAAATCGGGAGGCAGGCAGTTTGATCTGGCAGCGCTGTACTATGGACTGCAGCTGCAGCTGGTTGTATATATGAATGCGGCCATGGAGCTGGAGGCAAAGAAGCATCCGGACAAAGAGATCGTTCCGGCGGCCCTTTTGTATTATCACATTGAGGATCCTACGGTGGAATCTCCGGTGGAGCTTTCCGAGGAGGAGTTGAACGGACGGCTTTTGGAGCAGCTTAGGATGAAGGGTGTGGTCAACGCCCAGGAGGGCATCATAGAGAAACTGGACAAATACATGGGCAGTAAATCCAGTGTGGTTCCGGTGGAACGCAAAAAAGACGGCAGCTTTTCAGCCCGTTCCTCTGTGATGAGCGGTGAGGAGCTTCAGATCATTTCAGAATATGTAAATCAAAAGGTAAAACGGATCGGACAGGAGATCCTGGCCGGAAGGATAGAGGCAGACCCTTATGAAAAGGGGCAGACCCAGGCTTGTACCTATTGCGCCTACAAGAAGGTGTGCGGTTTTGATCCCGGTGTGCCGGGTTATGAGCGGCGCAGTCTTGCGGATATGGACAGAGAGGAAGCACTTGCAAAAATGCGGGAGGAAGCATGGCAATAACATTCACGAAAGAGCAACAAAAGGTTATCGACCTACACGGCAGGAATATTCTGGTGTCTGCGGCAGCAGGCAGCGGTAAGACTGCTGTGCTTGTGGAGCGCATCATTCGTATGATCTGCCGGGAAGAGGATCCTGTGGACATTGACCGGCTGCTGATCGTGACTTTTACCAATGCGGCGGCTGCAGAGATGCGTGAACGGATCAGTCAGGGTATTACCAGAGAGCTTGCCCTGCATCCGTCGTCGGAGCACCTGCAAAGGCAGGCGGCTTTGCTTCATAATGCCCAGATCACTACCATCGATAGCTTTTGTATGTTCCTTCTGAAGAATCACTTCAATGAGATCGGCGTAGATCCGGCTTTCCGGGTGATGGATGAAGGGGAGAAGAAGCTCTTAGTCCGTGATGTGATGGATGCCCTGATGGAGGACAAATTTGCAGAAGGAACGGAGCGCTTCCATGAGTGTGTGGAATATTTCTGCCCCGGTGGTCGGGAGAGCGTACTGGAAGAAGAAATCCTGAAGCTGTATCAATTTGCAGAGAGCTATCCCTGGCCGGAGGAATGGCTGCAGGAGAGAAAAAAGGATTACGTACCGATTACGGAAGAAGAGCTGGAACAGACGGATTACGGCAGATACCTGGTAGATCATATCCGGAGAATGCTGGAAAGTTGTCGGGAAACTTATGTGAAAATGCAACAAATCTGTCAAGATCCTGATGGCCCTTATATGTACGGAGAACTGATAGACAGTGAATTGGAGCAGATAGAAGGGCTGCTTCAATGGGAAAGCTTAAGAGAGTATTCTGCAAGAATTCCTGCAATTACATTTGGGAGACTGTCCTCCCAAAAAGATGAAACAGTTTCTTTTAAGAAGCGTGAGCTGGTGAAAGAGCTGCGCAGCCAGTTAAAAGAAATCTTAAAGGAGCTGGGTGATCGTTTTTTTGCCACCCCATTACCTCTGGCGGCCAGCCAGGCCGGTGCCTGTCAGGAGCCTGTGGCTACCCTGATCGATCTGGTGCTGGAATTTCGCAGTCGTCTGCAGGAGAAGAAGCGGGAAAACAAGGTGGTGGACTTTTCTGACATGGAGCATTTTGCCCTGGATATCCTGCTTGGCCGTGAGTGTGGTCAGGTGATGCCAAGTCAGGTGGCTCTGGAATACCGCCAATATTTCAAGGAAATTTTGATCGATGAATATCAGGACAGTAACCTGGTGCAGGAATATCTGCTGAAGGCCATTTCCGGAGAAGAGGACGGCTTCTTCAACCGGTTTATGGTGGGGGATGTGAAGCAGAGCATTTACAAATTCCGACTGGCAAGACCGGAACTGTTTCTGGAAAAATATGATGTCTATACCCAGGAAGACAGCACCTGTCAGCGAATTGATCTGGCAAAGAACTTCAGAAGCCGAAAAGAAGTGGTGGATACGGTAAATGGGATCTTTGCAGGACTGATGAGCAGACAGACCGGCGGCATCGCTTATGATGAGCGGGCGGCACTGTATGTGGGGGCAGATTATTATCCCGAAAATTCAGGCTGCGGCAGTGAGCTTTTGCTGGTGGAGGAGCCGCAAGAGCTGACGCCCAGACAGGCAGAGGCACTTTCCATTGCCCAAAGGATCAAGGAACTGCTTGCAGAGTTTCAGGTGACAGACAAGACCACCGGACAGCTTCGCCCGGTGCGATTCAGTGATATGGTTATTTTACTTCGCACCAACAGCGGTTGGGACGAAGTGTTTAAAGCTGTGTTGGAGGAGGAAGGGATTCCGGTGTACATTACCTCCAAGACAGGATATTTTGCGGCCTCAGAGGTACAGGAGCTGCTTTCTTTGCTGAGGGTGCTTGATAATCCCAGACAGGACATTCCGCTTTTTGGTGTCATGAAATCCTTGTTCGGAGGATTTGACGAGGAAGAAATCGCCCTGCTTCGCAGCTGCGGAAAGGATCTTACCCTGTATGAAGCAGTGCAGGCCGCAGGAAAGGCAGCCACAGAAGGGGAACCGGAAGGAGTTTTGTGGGGGCAGGGGCAGCTTTGCCGAAAAGCCGCCGCTTTCCTTGCTAAGATCGATCGTTATCGAAGCTACACTGCCTACATGCCCATCCGAGAGCTTTTAGAGACATTGGTAAAGGAAAATGGATATCTGGCTTATGTGACAGCCCTTCCCATGGGCAGCAGGCGCAGAGCCAATGTGGAGATGCTTTTTACCAAGGCCTCAGATTTTGAAAAGACCAGTTACCATGGTCTCTTCCATTTCATCCGTTATATGGAGCAGTTGGAAAAATATGATGTGGATTATGGTGAGGCTGAGCTTCTGGACGAAAATGCGGATGTGGTGCGCATCATGAGCATTCACAAGAGCAAAGGTCTGGAATTTCCTGTGACCTTTGTCTGTGGCCTGTCCAAGCGCTTTAACATGCAGGATGCCAACAGCGCCCTGATTGCTGATGTAGATATGGGCATCGGCACAGACTATGTGGATCCCAAGCGTAGGATCCGCAACAAAACCCTGCGCCGCCTTGTCATAGCCCGCAAGATGCGGGAAGACAATCTGGCGGAAGAGCTTCGGGTGTTGTATGTAGCACTGACCAGAGCAAAAGAAAAGCTGATCATGACAGCCTGCCTCCAGGATGCGGCAGTAAAGTGGGAGAGGCAGCAGGCCATTGCCAGTGACAGGCTTATCTTTCATGAATTCATGGAAAGCGCAAGCTATCTTGATCTGCTGCTGCCCATGATGAAAAAAGCTTCTGTATCTGTGAGAATCCTGGATACAAGTGAGCTTCATAGTGCTCAGGGGAGAGAACAGATCCAGCTTTTGGACAGAAGAGAAAGCTTGCAGCTGGCTAAGGACTATGCCAATACTGATGAGTTGAAGGCGTTAAAAGAACGGTTTGCCTGGCAGTATCCTCACCGGTGCCTGGAGACACTTTACACTAAGACTACGGTATCTGAGCTAAAGATCGCTGCCATGGCCGAGAAGGACGAGGCGGCCTACCATGCCTTTGAGGAGCAGGAAATCGTGCCCTACGTCCCTTCCTTCAAACGTGGAGAAGAAAAGATCAGCGGTGCCGTGCGCGGCAATGCCTTCCACAAGGTTATGGAGCTTATGGATTTCGAAGCTGTGTATCAAGATGTGGATGTGGATGCGCTCGATGAAGAAAAGATCCACCACAATCTCCAGAAGTTTTTGGCATGGGAAGTGGAAAGCAAACGCCTAAGTCACGAATACCGACAGGCGGTAAATGACCGTAAGCTGGTACATTTTCTCACCTCCTCCCTGGCCCTGCGTATGTACCGGGCGCAGCAAAGCGGACAGCTATATCGGGAACAGCCTTTTGTGTACGGGATCAACGCCGACCGACTGAGCCCGGATTATCCCAAGCAGGAGAAAGTCCTGATCCAGGGAATCATAGATGCCTTCTTTGTGGAGGATGGGGAACTGGTGCTGGTGGATTATAAAACAGATGTGATCGAGGGCCCGGGGGAGCTGTGGAAGCGGTATGAAACACAGCTTAAGTACTATGAGGAAGCCCTGTGCAAGCTGATGAATCTTGGTATGAAACAGAAGATTTTGTACTCGTTTTATTTGGAGGAGATTGTTACGGAGCCTTTTTAAGTAAGAGGAATTATGAAAGAGAACGAAAAGAAATGGGATAAACTCCTGCAAATAAAAACAACCGGTCGAGATGATTCAAACGCAGACCAATATCGATATCCATATGAGCCTACTCCATACAGCGTTTTGGAACGTTTGGCAAACAGTGGCCTCATTCGTAAAAGAGATGTGGTTTTGGATTATGGCTGCGGAAAGGGGCGTGTGGATTTCTTCTTGTCTTATCAGACCAAGGCAAATACCATAGGGATTGAATATGATGAACGCATTTATCAGGGGACGCTGGAGAATCAGAAGACGGCCGTTTCGGGGGTTAGAACCCAATTTGTGCTGGCGAGGGCTGAAGAGTATGAAGTGCCAGCGGAAGTCAACAGGATTTATTTTTTCAACCCTTTTTCTGTAGAGTTACTTCGAAAAGTGATGGCAAGAATGCTGGAATCCTATTATGAGAATCCGCGGGAAGTATTGTTGTTTTTTTATTATCCGTCAGAAGAATATATTTCCTATCTTGTGACAGTGGACGAATTGGAATTTTATGACGAGATTGTTTGCAGTGACCTGATTGAAGGGAATGACATGCGGGAACGGATCATGATTTTTTCATTGGCTTAAGGAGTGAATGATATGAGTATCATACAGACTTTTTATGATAATTTGGCAACGCAATATGACAAAAATGATGTACGCCTGGAAGCTGATTATAAAAATAAAAAGGCGTTATTATGTGATCTTACTTTCTGGGCGGTGGAATTTTTGTGTCTGGTTGAAAGCGTTAAGTAAAATAGAATTTGATGAAGGAGCGCGATTGTATGAAAAAAATAATAGCCTTAGCGTTGGCCTTGGTCTGTGTATTGTGTATGCCTGGTTGTGGAAAGAATACCAGCTACAAGTTAAAAATTACAATACCTGCGGGAAGCCAAGAAC
>JAZSFW010000238.1:0-5003 GCA_045532445.1 Acetatifactor sp.
CCACAGGTTCCCAGAACCGTACAGGCTTCTCTCACAAAATCCTTGCGTTTAAGCATCCACATCCCCAAAAAGAACACTGGAATTGCCAGGATACTGGAGGGATAGGAAAGCACCATGGCAGACAAACTAATCCCTGCCGCCACAAGCCAGATTTTTGAGCCGCTTTTTAACTCCTCGTCTGCCTCCTGCTTTGGCACCATATAATACCGCAGGAAACAGGCAAAAGAAAGGGTAGAAAACCAAACAAGCATATTGGCAAATTCCGGGGTCTGGATCCATTTGGGCAAAGTATTATAGAAAAAAACAGCAACAACAAAGGCAGCCTCCTCAGGAAATCCTCTCCTAAGTGTCCGATACAAAAACAAACTGATCAATGCCTGGATCATTGCTCCTGTCAACCGCAGATATAGGATCAGGTAATCAGTACTTTTTGTAATCTGAACAAAAATGCTTGTCAGAAATGCCGTCAAAAAACCTGAGGTCTGATGAGGCTCCCACATCTCCTGAAACATTCTGTCCCCTGTCACCATACGATATGCCATGGTCACTGCATATTCTTCATCAATCCCCAACCCCAGAATGCAGATCTTAACCGTAGCAAGGAGCGACAACATCAATAATAATGCCTTAAATATCCTTTTTTTCATAGCTCTCCTGTTCTTTCAAACACACCTCGGCACTATAAAAGATAACATAATACCACAAAAGGATCACCACCGGCACATTCCGGTAATCCATCATGCCTCCGCCAGCCATGGTATACCATATTGCCTGAGACAAGATACATATTGCCATCAAAACAAATCCTGTTTTACGCCCCCCTGTACTGCGAAGCCTTAGCGCCCGCCTCCATATCAACAGAAATGCACTGATCAATAGCCCCACACGGAAAGATACCAGACCATAATCCACATACCATCTGGTAAGCTTAGGCGTATCCGCTTTCATCTTGTCATAATGCCATCCTGAATAGGAAAGTCCGCTTCCATCCAACTGCGTTTTCACCTGCCATGGAGCAAACAGATATGCTTCCAGATCTTCCACGATCGCCTGGATAATCTCCTTGGTCCGCACCTCCAAACAGCTTATAGCCATCTGCCAATACATTTCATTCGCCTTTTCTTTGCCATAGGTCTCTTCTGTCAAAGGACCGAAGACCAATGCAACCTGATCAGCACGACTTGATATCTCTGCGCACTCCAACGGAGTGAAGATCTCCTTGATCTCATCCGGCCAAAAAAAGTAAGTGGTGTAAAAATGAGGCCAAACCATTCTGCTGACCATGGCGGCCCCCAGTGTCTTTTGTATCTTACCGCTGCTTCCGGGTGTTTGCACCATCTTGTTCGCACCAACAGACAGGACACTGGCCACAACAGCCACGAGTAAGAAGCAAGCCAGACCTCTCAAACCATTCTTTGCTGTCAAAAGATACGCTATATAAAGAACAGGGATCAGTCCCAGCCACCAATAATCGGGAGCCAATAATGTCATCAGCCACCATAAAATTCCCGCATCTATTACCAGCCTGTGATCACAATAATCGCGGTTACCTGTGGCTCTGACACACAAGCCTAAAAGCAATAAAAACAGCGAACTGACAAAGGATTGCGGCAATATGGATAAATGCCACTGGGCACACAGCGGAACCGTCAGAAGATACAGTCCGCCAAAACCGGCACATAGGAACTCTTTCCGACGGCAGCTATTGATACGCTCCCTGTCCCACCGGCAAAACAACACAAAAGCACTGCCGCACACAAAAGCTGCGCCGATCTGCAAAAGATACAATAAGCCCTCAAAAGATAGTCCCAGAAGTCCTGTCACAACCTGGCAGCCTTTGATCAGTGCCGGATATAAAATTCCCGCATATTCATCTAGTATTTTGCTCTCAGCCACGGAAATGTAATACGCTGACTCCGGATACATCCATCCTGATGGGAAATTACAAAGGATCCATATCATCCCCAAAAGGATCTGCACAGTCATTCCGATCACCAACAGGCTGGCTGCTATTTTTCTAACCCTCATGAACTACTCCTCTATGATATAATGCCTTTCTATTGTTCTAAAAAATATATTTCCCAACCACCGGAATCCTGCGTAAAAGGGAGACAGCCACATTACAGATCAAAAAGCTGGCGATCGTAAGCAAAGGGATCCCCACCAAACAGCCAGCGGGAGTTTCACCCAGAACAGCGCCTCCTATGGAAAGGCTGTCAATCCCTTTTGTCTGCAGTCCCTCTATCACCAATAAATGAATCAAATACACACCAAATGTATTGGCAGACAGCTCCAATAAGAGTTTTTGGGTCATTTTCTTGAAACGGATGCCGGAAAGCTTTTCCTGAAAAAACACAAACACAGCCACTGTCACCAGGAAGGTAAACACGCTGTAACTGTCAAAAGCTTCCGCCTTGGGCGCCATATAATACCCGGAAACCCTGTTACTGATGAGAGCTGCCAACACCAGGCTGACCGCCCCCAGAAAATAAATTCTCACCTGCCATACATGCACAAGCCCATAATGATACAGATAATAGCCCAATACAAAATATCCTACATAACTGCAGACCATCTCTACATCCAAAAGCTGTACCAGCACGTTGGCGATGGTGGGAAGCTGTATAATCCCAAGGGTACTTTTTCCGATCTGCACGATCACAAACAAGAGTAAAAAATATTCCAGTGTTCTCTTACTGCAGTGATCTGTGAAGGTCTTGATCACTGGAAGCAACATATAAATACCGACCAGCATGGGAAGGAACCACAAATGATACCTTCCAAGCACACACTCCATCACATAATCCCAAACTGTGACGTCTGGTCCCCATGTCCAATTCCTGCAATCCCAAAGCCCATAAACAATACTCCACACTGCATATGCTGCCACCAGACGAAATATGTTGCTGCAATATAACTTACGAAGATTCACTTCCCCTTCCCGAGAAAGGAAAAGCGCACCGCTGATCATAACGAATACAGGCACACCAAAACGAGAAATGGCATCCCATGTATTGTAAACCATCCACCTGGAATCCGTTACCGGGAACTCATACCAGTATTGTGATGCACTATGGAGCATGATCACACTGATGCATGCCACGATACGCAGCAAATCAATGTGCAGCTTTCTATCCTCTTTCATAAACAATCCTCCCGGAACCTTCTTTACGCACTCTTTTTCAGTCTAATCTGCCTCCAGCACCAAAAACTTCTCATTCCTGAACGTCAGTTGATATTCATATTGATCTATAAAGGACTGGATCAGATCCATTTTCAGATCCTCCTCTTCCATTCTCTCATAGTCATGATACTCCTGCCCCAGAATCACCACAGGTATCTGGCCGCCTCCCTCTATCTGCGCTTGCAGCTCCGCCATGTCCTCCTCCATAGCCGCCAGACCATAGCTGTCTAAATCCATCCAGCAATTAAAAGCAGGCGGCATATTCAGATAATAAGCCAGGGCGGGAATGCCTCCATACAAAAGCACCTCCCGGCCTTCCAGACCCGCCTCCTCCACGTAGGCGCTGATCTCGCTCATCCACTTTGCTCTCTCCGGACTCATGTAGATGCCCTTAAGCACCTGATTATTTTCTACCTGCGCCTCCACCTGCGCTGCGCCGTGAGCCTCCACAAACACAAATCCTGCTCCAAAACCGATGCCCTGCACCAGCATCATACCCAGGATCATGATCACCGCCGCTTTTAAGGGAAAGCTGCTGATCCAAGGCACAACTATTGTGGCTTTCGTTCTTAAGAATCTCCACGACATATAGAACACAAAAGGTCCTGCAAGAAACAGATTGTTCAGACTGGGGAACAGACCATTGTTGCTTCCGATAGATGTGATTAGAATGATCAGTATGACCATTCCGGCCAAAAGCTTATCTTCCCTGGGCATTTTGGGATGAAAGATGACGATCACACCAATCACCATAGCAAGAATCATAAACAAAATCCCCGGACGCAGCATGGCATTGTAGGTGTTAAATTGCATGGTGCAAAATCCCCGCAAGTACAGCCATACAAGAGAAGCCAGCGTTAAAAAAATACTTCCTATTTTCTTTATCCGCACCCATTTGCCGGGCATCAGCGCAAACAGTAAAAGACCCGCCGCCACAAATACACCGATTCTTAAGATCCAGTAAACCAGATCCAGATATCCATTTACCATCTTCATGATCATTTCCACTGCTGTATAATCTGACGCATTCTCCGTCATTCCAAACAGCTGCAGGATTGATGACACATAAGTATCCAGGCCGTAGCGGATGCCCAAATACAAAAGACCTGCGCCTGCTGCCCCAAAATAGCCCAGTATACACCAACCAGTCTGAGCCGCCACTTTACCCCCCTTACGGCGGCAAATGATCCCATAAGCCCACACTGCCAATATCATGGCGGCCTGGGGAAGATTGGAAAATCGAACAAAGATATTGGTTCCAAGGCAGATTCCTGCCACCACCAGCATCAAATTTCTGTCATTCTTAAGTCCCAGATACAGACAAATACAGCCACCCAGGAAGAAAAGATAAGTAAGATAGTTGTATAAAAGAGCAGTGGGACACCAGCATAGGCTCACCGCCAATATTTCCCCCAAGAAAACCAATCCGACAGGCATACCCACCTTTTTTGTGCAAAACCAATATGCCCACAGTGCAAGCGCACTTACTGTGAAAGAGGTATAAAAATTCATCCCTATCAACGTATCTGCAAAGGGCAGCTTAGTCAAAAATGAACCTACAGCAGTAGCCAGATAGGTGGAAAAAAGCCACATGGGATCCATGTGATCTGTTCCCATAAATTGAAAGTTGGCATAATTATACCCGGTATCCCACAGATCAAGCCCCCAGTTAATATGTCTGAGGGGATACAACAGCAATATCAACGGAAATAAATAATTCTGCATTTTTATAAGTATTGCTTTCCATCGTGCCGTCATCTCATATCCTTCTTTCATCACTGATTGATCTGTTCTATGATCCGTTCTGCCACCAGTCTGC
>JAZSFW010000153.1:0-1972 GCA_045532445.1 Acetatifactor sp.
CCTACCATTCCCTTAGCTCGCAGGATCACACCATACTCCCCACTGTCAAGGGCTGTCAGAATTGCCTCCATGTCCTCTGCTGTATATACGTTGGATGTCTCCATTCCCCAGCTGGTGAACACTTCATCAGCATGGTGATGACCATGATGATGGTCGTGATCATGGCAGCCGCATGTGCAGTGCTCATCATGCTCATGATGGTGGCCGCACTCCTCGTGATTGTGATGATGGTGGCCGCACTCCTCATGATCGTGATGATGCTCACACGCGTCATGGTCGTGATGCTCATGATCGTGGCATCCGCATGTGCAGTGCTCATCGTGATCATGATGATGGTCATGATGATGATCATGTTCTTCCCTCACCTGCTTCACCATCTCATTCATCATATCTTCCAGCTTGTCCGCTCCTTCAATGGTTTCCAATATGGCCTTGCCATCCAATTGATCCAGGGGAGTCGTAATAATGGTCGCGTTCTGGTTATGCTCCCGCAAAAGTTCCACGCAAGCTTTCATTTTCTCCGGAGAAGTCTTGTCGGCGCGAGTCAAAAGGATTGTTCCTGCGTATTCCACCTGATTGAGGAAAAACTCACCAAAATTCTTCATATACATTTTACACTTGGAGGCATCCACTACAGCCACTGCACTGTTGACTTCCACCTCTACGTCAGCAGCTACATCCTCTACTGCCTTCAATACATCTGAAAGTTTTCCTACTCCGGAAGGCTCGATCAATACACGCTCTGGTGTATAAGTGGAAAGCACCTCTTTCAAGGATGTCCCAAAGTCTCCCACCAGAGAACAACAGATACATCCGGAATTCATTTCTTTGATCTCAATCCCGGACTCCTTCAGGAAACCGCCGTCTATTCCAATCTCCCCAAATTCATTCTCGATCAGCACCACCTTGCTTCCAGCCAGCGCTTCTTTTAACAGTTTTTTAATTAAAGTCGTCTTTCCGGCTCCCAAAAAGCCGGATATCACATCTATCTTTGTCATCTTTTCTTTCCTTTCCACATCTTATTTTCTCTATTTTCCACCTTTCGCCCTCCCTTGTCAATATCCCAAGTGCCAAAAGTATCATTTTTTCCATCACAATTCCGACAATATCAGACTTAAGGGCAGGATCGCCAGATTTCCCTTTCCATCCTGACCGGACAAAATCCCAATGAATCTCCCATATCGATCAAAGACTCCTCCACCTGACATCCCCGGCTGTGCATCCATGCGCCCAAGCATCATATACTGCCCATAATCTTCTATATAAATCCATGGCTCTGACAGACTTCCTTCATAAGCCTTATCTGCCACCGCTTCTCCTGAACCCAGAACCAAAATGGCATCACCCGGCTGTAATTGATCAAAAGCCTTTTTATCAACAGTCACATATCTGCACACAGCAAGTGTCTCTTCCGGAATTGCCTTCGTGGGCACGCTGACAAATCCAATATCCGCAGTTTGCGACAACCTTACTTGCCATAGGGCATCCTCTTCCTCCTGCGAAAGCACCGATCCATCCACAAATGTTATTTTCACTCCATCCTTTGCAGAATCCAGCACATGTGCCGCCGTAACGATCACCACTTGCTCCTGATCCATAGAAAAGATCACGCCACTGCCAAGCATATTACCACTTACAATCTGCACAATAGCTCCCTGCGCCGCATCCGAAGATGACACCATGGTCTCCTTTTGAACGCCACAGGCTCCCAAAACAAAAATGATTCCCAATACTAACAGCATTACTTTGCCAGCCATTTTTTTCCTTTCATCCTTCTGATTTGACAGAATCTTTAACTTATGATACAATGCATATTCGTAAGTAGAACAAATAATCGCGGCCGGCAGCGCAAGCTGCCGGGTGAGGAAAGTCCGGGCTTCACAGGGCAGGATGCCGGATAACGTCCGGTGGAGGTGACTCCAAGGCCAGTGCAACAGAAATATACCGCCGATGATTTTGCTCGCAGATTCAA
>JAZSFW010000230.1:0-3226 GCA_045532445.1 Acetatifactor sp.
CAGCAGAAATTGTATCAGCAGCTTGTACAATACATGCAATCAGGGATGTGGGCTCTACATCGTTGTGATGAGATTCTACAGCGTTAATCACAATAGCGTTCTCTTTGTACTTCTTACAAAGTTCAACGCCCAACTGAATATGAGAGCCTTCCATTTCATGGTCTACCGCTTTACCGATATCATGCAGCAAACCGGCACGCTTTGCAAGTCTGGTATCCAATCCCATCTCTGCAGCCAACAGTCCTGACAACTGAGCCACTTCAATAGAATGCTTCAAAGCGTTCTGACCATAACTGGTTCTGAACTTCATTTTACCAAGTAATTTTACAAGTTCCGGATGAATACCGTGCACTCCTACTTCCAGAGTAGCCGCTTCACCTTCTTCTTTGATCATTACTTCCACTTCACGCTGTGCTTTCTCCACCATTTCTTCAATTCTGGCCGGATGAATACGTCCGTCCACAATCAGCTTTTCAAGGGCAATTCTTGCCACTTCTCGGCGGATCGGATCAAAACCTGACAAAATAACTGCTTCCGGCGTATCATCAATGATCAGGTCTACACCGGTCATAGTCTCAAGAGTACGGATATTACGTCCTTCTCTACCGATAATTCTTCCCTTCATCTCATCACTGGGAAGCTGCACAACGGAGATCGTTGTCTCAGAGACATGATCTGCAGCACATCTCTGAATCGCAGACACAACGTATTCTCTTGCTTTCTTGTCTGCTTCTTCTTTGGCCCGAGTCTCTAATTCCTTGATCATCACGGCCGTTTCATGTTTTACTTCATCTTCAACAATTTTCAATAAGTAGTCTTTTGCTTGTTCAGAGGTTAAGCCGGAAATTCGCTCCAGTTCCTGTAATCTTTGCTCATTCAGCTTAGAGATCTCCACCTTCATCTTATTGAGGGATTCTTCTCTGGCCATGAGTCCTGCTTCGCGTTTTTCAAGTGCATCGGCCTTTTTGTCGATATTCTCTTCCTTCTGCTGAATTCTGCGTTCTGCACGCTGTACTTCCGCTCTTCTCTCTTTGACTTCTTTGTCAAGTTCATTCTTGGCACGAATGGACTCTTCCTTCACTTCGAGCAAAGCTTCACGCTTCTTCGCCTCAGCAGTCTTAAGGGCTTCATCGATAATCTCTCTCGCCTTGTCCTCTGCGTTCCCTATGGTAGCCGCGGTAACCTTCTTCTGATACGTAATGGTTACAAAGGCGGTAATTGCAGAACTCAACACGATAGCGACCAATGCGGTGATAATATAACCCATCGCTACAGGAGCACCTCCTTATTAAATTTTCATTGTACAATTATCTAATCTCGGAATGTATGTATTGCTCTGCAATGCAGCAGAGTATGCAAAACATTCTAACAAGCAATTCACAACACTTAAATTTTAAACTCTTTTGGTTGATATGTCAAGTAAAAGTGTTCATTTTGCTCAGAAAAGTATCAAATTTACTTAAAATGAAACAAAAATTTGTAACAATTCACATCCATATTTCTCCAAGTGCCTGACGAATCTGGTCCACTGAATATCCTTTTCGCATGAAAAAAGCATAAAGCCGCTGCTTTTCTCTGCTGTCAGCAGTCTCAGGATCATATTTTCTCTTCTCTAAGAGGGCTCGAATCATGGCCTGCTCATCCTGCATGCCGCCCTTTTCTTCCCATTGCTCCCATGCCTGTTCAATGGTGTCCTGGGTCAGCCCTTTTCTATATAGGTCTATTGTGATCCTTTGACGGCTCCTGGTGGATTCATGAGTCATGATGTAGTCTTCTGCATATCTCATGTCATCAATATAGTGGAATGAGGCAACATAGGCAATCGCCTGTTCAATCATCTGTGGTAAATAAAAATCTTGTTTTAATTTATCGCGAAGCTGTGCTTCCGTGTATTGACGGCTTTGCAGAAGATTCATGCATCGCAGCCTGGCACGCTTGGGGAGGACCTCATTTAGGATCTCCCTGTAATCTTGTTCGCAGATCTCTTTTTCTTCCTGCAGATGATATTCACGCAATTCGCCTTTGTACAAGACAAAGGCGAATTGATGATCAATCTCTATTTTGCAACGGGACTTTGAAAATTCTGTAATGGCTGTGACGATCATACTCAATTTCCATCGGAGGTTTCCTGAACCTCACCACCGTTCAGACCAAAGTGAGCTCTTACTTTATTCTCAATTTCAGCCATGACTGCAGGATTCTCTTTCAAATACTGCTTAGCATTCTCGCGGCCTTGTCCGATCTTGTTGCCTTCATAGGCATACCAGGCACCAGATTTGTTGATTACATCAATGCTGGCAGCCAGATCCAGGATATCACCGACTGTGGAGATACCTTCGCCAAACATGATATCAAACTCTGCTTCTTTAAAAGGAGGGGCAATCTTATTCTTTACCACTTTCACTCTGGTACGGTTACCGATCACTTCTCCACCCTGTTTTAAAGATTCAATCCTTCTGACGTCCAAACGCACAGAAGCGTAGAACTTTAGAGCACGACCGCCGGTGGTCGTCTCAGGATTACCAAACATCACACCAACTTTTTCACGGAGCTGGTTGATGAAGATAACGGTACAGTTATACTTATTGATAACGGCTGTCAGCTTACGCAGAGCCTGAGACATCAGTCTGGCCTGAAGTCCCACATGGGAATCTCCCATATCGCCATCTATCTCAGCCTTAGGAACCAGAGCCGCCACAGAGTCCACTACGATAATATCGATGGCACCGGAGCGCACCATGGTCTCTGTGATCTCCAAAGCCTGCTCTCCGTTATCCGGCTGGGAAATGTAGAGATTGTCAATATCTACTCCGATATTCTTGGCATATACCGGATCAAGGGCATGCTCTGCATCAATAAATCCTGCAATTCCACCCCTCTTTTGTACTTCAGCGATCATATGTAGGGTAACGGTAGTCTTACCACTGGATTCAGGACCATAGATTTCTACAATTCTTCCCTTGGGGATACCACCAAGACCCAGTGCAATATCAAGGCTGAGGGAACCGGTAGGAATGGTCTCCACATTCATCTGTGCAGCCGGGTCACCCAGCTTCATAACCGCGCCTTTACCAAACTGTTTCTCAATCTGTCCCAGTGCTGCGTCAAGAGCTCTTAATTTTTCATTCTTTTCCATAAATACGTTCTCCTTTAATAGGAACATTTGTTCTAAAAAGAGAATAAAACAAATGTACGATTTTGTCAACTGTTTTTTAGTTTCTTTTTA
>JAZSFW010000029.1:0-9681 GCA_045532445.1 Acetatifactor sp.
TAAAAGGTAATACAATTAAGGTTAAAAATACTGTTGATAAGGCAATGCTCAATGCTCTGGACAATAATGGACAGGAAACAACAGCCACCTATCCAAGCCTTTCCGTTACTGCTTATGCGGTGCAATACAGCGGATTTGAAGCAATGGATTCTTCCGCAGAACATATGAATGCAGCGGCATTGAAAGCATGGAAAGCAGTTGAAGAACAAACTGCTACACCATAATCTTTTACAACGATGATGAAGTCGGAGTGAGAGAGTGAACAAGTCAACCCCCTTTTCCTGTACTAAGTCAGTATCAGCAGGAAAAACGGTTAAATGAGATACTGGCAAACATATATAAGGAGGCATAAAATATGTCAAAATTTAAGAAGCTGCTGTCTTGGGTTTTGGTTGTTGCATTGACTGCCGGTGTTAGTATTACTGGTACGATGGCATACCTGACCAGCGAGGACAGCAATGTAAACGTTATGACGTTGGGTGACGTACAAATCGAGCAGCATGAGTATCAGAGAGCAGCAAACGAGGACGGTAGCCTGAAGACCGATACTATCGATGAAAAGACTAGCTATGTGCTGGAAGATTTTGAGCAGGCTAAGCCCCTGTTGCCTGTTATTACAAACCCCGGTACTGAAGGATCGGGTTGGGATTCTACTACCGTAAGGATGAGTCAGGTCGATTCTTATGGTGGCATGAATGTATTTTCAACTCCCAACGCACAGGATAAGTTTGTAACTGTTGAAAACTCTGGCAAGAACGACGTTTATGTTCGCACTCTTATTGCTTTTGAGATTGGTTCTGGTAATGAAGAGTTAATCGGTTTCTCTCATCGCGGAGCTACAAGTTCCGGTGATACTATCTCGCCTTGGGTTATGACCAAAATCGGAGGTCCACAGTATTCCACTTGCCGCCGTCTGAAAAAGAATCCGGCGTCACGTTCAGGATTCCCATAACATAGGTATGATGTGAGGTATCAAATTCTCTGTTACCGATTCTCATGGCATTCTCCTTAATATACAATCCGCAGATTCTTCTTGTCGTCTTTCCAGTTACACTCTTTCTCTACAGGACAGGCAAAACAGGCTCGGCTTGCCTTATCAGCCCGGTACAAAAGACCTTTCAGATTCTTCTCCCCTGCCACCTCCGGTGTCCTGTGCAGCAAAATAGCCTCCACGATGTGCTCCACCTCTTCTTTCGAAAAGTCACATTCCTCCAGAATCCCCGGTGCGATCTGGGCACTGGCCTTTTCATGGGGCGTCCCATCCGCATACTGCACATGGCGTCCAATATCATGCAAAAGTCCTGCCGCATAGATCCACTCCAAATCCACTCCCATCTGTTCCTCTGCATTGATCACCCTGGCGATCCTTGCAACGTCCAGAAAATGGACCATATTATGAAGGCAGAAGCGCCTCTTTGCTTCTGCCGCATGAATTTCACTCAGATTCTTAAGATATTCCGGATGTTTCAGGATCCGGTCTATTCTGCTCTCTTTCTCTGTGCTTTCCATCATCGCACACTCCTCATTGCCACCTTTACTGCTTCACCATCTGGAAAAACCGATTCTGCAGCATTTCATTGTCCTCAAAGCTTCCTCTGGTCGCAATGGTCACTGTCTTGCTTCCCGGCTTCTTGATCCCACGCATGGTCATGCACATGTGCTCAGCCTCCACCATGACCATAGCCCCCTGAGGAGAAAGATACTCCATGATGGCATCTGCGATCTGCCCTGTCATCTGCTCCTGGATCTGGGGTCTTCTGGCAAACACCTCCACCGTCCTGGCCAGCTTGCTAAGACCTACCACCTTACCGTCCGGAATATACGCCACATGGGCTTTTCCATAAAAAGGCATCAAATGATGTTCACAGGTAGAATAAAAGACGATATCCTTCTCCACTACCATCTCACTATGCTCTGCAGTAAACACCCTAGACAAATGCTCCTTAGCACTTTCCCCCATACCGCCATAGATTTCTTCATACATTCTGGCAATGCGGTCCGGTGTGTCCTTAAGGCCTTCTCTGTTCACATCCTCACCGATGCCCTCTAATAATAGCTTCACCGCTTCTTTTATCTTCTCATGATCTACCATGTTTTTTCCTTTCCGGTGCCTGCGTCTGCACAGCTGCCTCACAGTGCCCTTTACCACTTTTTCCTGTCTCACTGCGCTTCTTTACGATCTCCATCAGCCTGCCCAGATACGACAGGGAACCGAATGCCAGTATCACGTCGTCCTTGCCTGCCAGAAGATGGCTGATTTCCACAGCTTCCTCCAGACTATCAACCGCCGTGACCTGCGGATACTGCCCGGCTGTATCTTTTCCACCCTGCCAGGCGGACCGCTGACACACCTCATTGACAGCCATGGCCAGATCATAGGCCTGCATGGCCCTTGAATTGTCCGGCGGCGTCACAGTGATGATATGGTCTGCATAGGGATAAGTCAACTCAATGATCTTCTCATATTCCTTATCTCTCAATACTCCCATTATATAGATAATTCTCTTATTTGTAAAATAAAAATCTATGGATTCTGCAAGTTTTTTTGCTGCATCCTCATTGTGTGCCCCATCCACAATAAAATATGGTTTCTTACCGATCACCGTAAATCGTCCGGACCAATGAGTCTCTGAAAGCCCTTTTCGAAGCTGCGCCTCTGTAATCGGAAAGCCTTCTTTTGAAAGCACCTTAATGACCTCAATCGCAAGCACTGCATTGGCCACCTGATGCTTGCCGGCCAGCCGGATTTCCAAATCCTTATACCCATCATAATGAAACCGCTGTCGTTCCACACCGTAACGCACACCCGATGCTTTTGCCGGATCAGCCACCAAAAGCGCACAGCCTTTTTGGGCGGCCTCCTCCTCAAACACCTGCTGCGCTCCCTCTGACTGGCAAAGCATTACCACTGGCCTTCCTTCCTTCATAATACCGGCCTTCTGGAAAGCGATGTCCGCAAGGGTCTTTCCCAAAAAATTCATATGATCCATACTGACGGAGGCAATGACACTGACACACGTGGTCTGAATCAGATTGGTCGCATCACCGCGACCGCCCATGCCGCACTCCAGCACCACAATATCACACTTCTTCTCTCTGAAGTACCAAAAAGCCAGCGCCGTCTCCACTTCAAAGGGAGTAGGATGAGGATAACCCTTCTCTACCATTTGCTCGCAGGCAGCCTTAACCAGCTCCATACCCTGACAAAGCGCCTTCTGGGTAATGACTTTTTCATTGACCTGTATCTTCTCACGATAATCCGAGATCACCGGTGACAGATATCGCCCCACACGGTACCCGGCACACTTTAAAATCGTAGAAATATAAGCAAGCGCCGAACCCTTTCCATTGGTTCCTGCAATGTGTACAAATTTCAGTTCATTCTGGGGATTTCCAAGAAGATCACATAATCTCTCAATGTTCTCAAGCCCCGGCACAATGCCATAACTGCTTAATGATGCCACATAATCTAACACTTCCTGATATTTCATGTAATCCCCACTTCCCTTCTTTTTAAGTATGCCTACATTATAATGCACTTACGCCCGATGTTCAATATCAGAATCATAAAAAAATTTCATAAAAGCGACAGTTCTACGCATACTATCAGCAAATTAGAATGTCAAAGAAAGGGAATCTTATGCTTCGCGATTTTTTAAAATGCGGCACCATTGGCTGGTGCATGGAAATTATATTTACTGCCCTAAACTCCCTTAGAAAAAGGGATCTACGCCTGACCGGAATCACCTCCCTGTGGATGTTTCCCATCTACGGCTGCGCAGCCGCACTAAAACCCATATCGAAATTACTGAAAAATCTGCCCACATGGATCAGGGGACTGTCCTATATGACCTTAATTTTCTCTGTAGAATATACCACCGGCACACTGCTTGGCAAGTATCAGCTCTGCCCTTGGGATTACCAGCATTCCCGCTGGAATATCAAACGCTATATCCGATTGGACTATGCTCCACTTTGGTTTGGTGCCGGATTACTATTTGAGCGGGTGCTCACCCATCCCCCATCTTAAAAAGGCAAGTTGCGAAAACAACTTGCCTGGTATCCAATGTGTACTTTATAATTCTCCGATCCGAATCAATTCTTCCCGTATTTTTTCAACATACTCTTCTTTCACCGGTGATACATAGTCCGGTGCAAAATTGCCCTCATAGCCAAGTAAATTCATGCTTGTGCTAAAGGACGGCCACAAATCATGTGCTACAAAAAAGTCTCGCAATTCCACAATATTGTTGAGATACCTTGCTGCTTCTTCATAATTTCCCTCACCCATTGCATCAAAAAGCTTTTTACTGTTAGTCGGTGTACATGACATCATTCCATCCAGGCATTTGTCAATTCCCCACTTATACGCCACATCAAAGGTATCCAATCCGGAATAAACCATGATAAAATCCTCCGGCACTTCCGGATTCAACTTCAGCTTGCGAAACATTTGTAAATCCATTGATTTTATACCGATCAGATTCGGCACCTCACGCAGTAGCTCTATTACCATATCGTAAGTGATCTTCGTTTGGGTTACTACCGGTAAATCATACAGCAAAACCGGATGAGCTGTCGAAGCAGCTACTGCCTTAAAATAATTTATCACCTGTTCTCTGGTGCATGCATAGTAGTAAGGTGTCGTAAATACGAATCCGGCTATCGGCAAATGCTCCATGCTGTTCACACGATCTTTTGCGCGTTGAATAGAACAATCCATGGCACCCACATATACCGGCACACGATTATCTGCCGCTTCTAATGCCGCCTTTGCAACGTCCAAACACACATCCTGCCGCAAATATGGCTGTTGACCCATTGAGCCCATCGCTAAAATAGCAATAGCTCCTGCATTTATCTGGTCATTCACCTGCTTTTTGTAACTCTCAACCAATAAGCTACCATTCTGATCCAAGGGTGTTCCTAATGCTGGTACATATCCTGCTTTCATAACTGTGAAACCTCCATCTTTCCTTTCGTTATATCCTTCCTGCAAAAGCAATAGGATGTTGCTCCTGTGCTTTCCTCATAATCCAAGATGATCAACTCATAATCGGTGTCCTCAACGAGCGTCTCCATTACAAACTCCGTTGTATACCGATACCATTTTGAAACTTCTCTTCCTGTTTCTTTCAGGTGTTTTACTGCCGGGCAATACTTTACTTTTACCATCAGACAATCTTTGCTCACGTCATATACCGTCTCCAATGCCTCACTGGCCTTTTCTTTGGCATAATCATCTTTAATCTTATCTTCCAGTGCTTTTAACCCTCTGCTTTTTATGTCTTCCAAAACGGCTTTATATACGTTTTTTGTATAACGTGAAAGATATTCCCCGACTGCTTCCTCGCCATAGTTTTCACCGATATAATGAATCCCCATATTCATGCTGCTATGAAAATCCTTGTGAAAATATTCGTTATCTGAGGCATGTCGTTCCATAATCTCGGTGTCATGGTCAATGATAATTTTTCCTTCAAAAACCTTCGGATCATAAATCAATAAGGAACAAGCCGCCTGGTCGATTCCTTTAAAATTGTAAATGTATTTAAGACCCACTTTTTCTACCGCAGCGCGATAACTGTCGCAATGAAGACAGTAGTCGCGATATGGAACAATTCCTATTTCATCCTTCAGCTTTAACAATCGTCCTTTAGAGGGGCATTGATGCATATCTAACAGAAAAAATCCTTTTTTCTCATTCACATACATGGTAAAGTCAGCAGCTTCTTCATTCAGGCTGCCGGACCAATAGGAAAAGCACCCTCTGATTCCCTCCCTTTCCACGTAACGGATAAGTGGTATTCCTTTGCCATCTGGTTCAAATAAATATTTCCAAAAACGATCAACCTCTTGTCTTCCGTATTTTTCATCCAAATAGGAAAACAGTTCACTGTATGCCGGAATAAATTCAGTGCAAGAAATCATGTGATTTTCCTCCATTTACAATCTTACTCTTGTAGCAACGGTTTTGTATTGACCTTTTTCTTCACACCAATGCGTCATCATCAGATCTCCGTCGGCAAGCATGATAGCCCCCGGCTGTCCAAATTTCAGGAATGAAAAGATTTCTGCCATTTTCTTATCTTTTATCATAGGTGTCTGCGGTTCCCATAATAAGGCTTCTTCTACAATGTTCCACTTCTTATCTGAAAAATCCACAATATAACCATAGATACCGGGGCGATCTGTATCACGGCGTTTTGCGTGTAAGGCCAACATCCGCTCTCCTCCAATGGCACATACAGAGGAAGCTTGTCCCATGATGCCGGTACTGATCGGCTCACTCCATGTTTTTCCATTGTCACAGGAAACCGTATAATGATTTTCCAAACGCTCTCCTGTCGTAACGTCTTCATTCCATCCAATACAAATAACAGTTCCTGATTCTAACTGACACATTCTCTGCTCATAACAGGTAATCCGGCGATTTTTAAAATCCATACACACCACATCATCATCCCATGTTTTTCCTTCATCCTCTGAACGCAGCATACGACCGCACAATGCGCTCGTCATATTACCCTCCCAATCAGGAAATCCTGTGATTGGTGTAATCCATGTTCCATTTTGCAGTACCGTAATAGGAGCTGATGCCTCCACATGCGGTCCCCATGCACATTTTATCTCTGCCATATCACCCCAGGTTTCACCATTGTCTTCCGAAAAGGAATAAAAAACAAAATCATCTAACAGACCACCCTTTTCATTTGACAAAGGTAAGTCGGGGTTTTTACGTTTATAGGCATAGCCCAACACAACAATTCGGCCGTCAGATAGCAATGTCGGTTTACAATAATCACTCACCGGAAATTCAAATTTACTTTTATCAAACATAGGTACCGGTTCAGACCATGTCTTTCCGCCATCATAACTTTTTGAAACACAAGCTTTACTGTCTACACTTTCAAATGCTTCTCCTACCGCATGAATGGCAAGTAAGCTTTGATCTTTCAGCTGACATAGAAATGGGAACATACTGTGCCTGCTCCTCAATTGCGGTAAAGGATTTTCATAAATGATATTAGACTCAACTACATACATATTTGTTAGCTCCTTCTAAAAATATATTATAATTGTAGCATTTCGTAACCCTTTCCGAAATCTTCACATTAGACTTTTCATGGTAAAAAATGTCTGTAAATGATACTTTTTTTCACATTTAAAATTTGATATAATAAGTGATACGGAAGAGGAGATAAACACATGGATAAGAATTTATTTGAAGCACATGAATATTCCATTCAAATTGATAATTTGTTAATGAAACTATTTTTTGATGTTGCCGGAGACAACTCAAACAGTCATCTAACGTCTTCTCTGCATACTCACTCATATACAGAACTCTTTACTTGTAAAAATGGCAGCATACATATTAAAGCCGAAAACAATACTTCTACCCTTTATCCAGGGGATATAGCGATCGTTCCAGCAGGACTTATGCACTTAAAGTCACCTGACACAGACACTGATTCCGAGTGGATAAGCCTGGGAATTGTATGTGCAGAATGCAGCAGTATCAATAATAGGGATTTGTACCAAAGAATAGCTGCTTTAACTGACTGTAAAGACATTCTGTCTTTTAAAAACAAGCAAGGATTCTTCGAGCTTATGAAAGAAATTGCTTCCTCAGACTCGATTGAATCCCAGCCGTGGCTAATGATCGATTTCGTCTCAGCACTTTCCAAACTGGCAGACTCTAATGTGATACGGGACTTGTCATCAAAAGAAAAAACAAATCATAAGTTCAAAAACATGGATCGTTTTTTAAGACTTGACCATTTCATAAATCATGAATTTATGCATCCTTTGTCAAACGAAGAGATTGCCAAAGAACTGCACATTAGCGAGCGACAGTTGTCCAGGTTCGTTCTAAGTCACTATGGTACTACATTGCATACTCTCCTCCACAAAAAACGAATTTCAGTTGCCGCAAAACTGCTCACTGAGTCCTTTGATTCCATTGAAAACATTGCGCTGTCCGTAGGATTTAACAGCAAAATCGGTTTTTATCGGGAATTCAAAAAAATTTATGCGATGACACCTGCACAATATCGAACGAAATATCAATCACACTAAAACATCATGAAGCACATCAATATAAGCAAAAGGCAAGCTGCCCAAAGCAACTTGCCCTTTACAATCTATGACTCATCTGTCTCTTCATCTAACGCCTCAGAACCTATATCCAGCATATTGACTGTGCGGCGTTTCAATCTAGCTTCCTCAGACTCTTTCAATATAAAATCCTTGATCACTCTGGCATTCTTGATATGCACCAGCTGTAATGTGGGATGCGTCGTATCACCCGTATGACAGACAACCGTCCCCAGCCCAAACAGCTTCTCAACCAACGTAGCAGTCAGCTGCACATCCTGCACCTTATACATATAACAATCATTCTCCACTGATTTAAACAGACCACTGTCAATGGTGATCATATCTTCTTTCACAGTGTACTTGGTAAATGTAAAAGGGAGACCGAAAAATAACAAGCGCTTTCTTTCCACAAATTCCATATACTTACCTCCTTAGCGATGCAATACTGTCCTTAGCCCATCGCTGCATAAATAGCAGCTTTGTTTCTATTATAGCCTATATCTGACACGAATGCAAAGCTTTCTAAGAAAAAAGCTTCTAAGACTAAACTACAAATGATACAATTCAGTGCCCTGCCGGGGACGCTTCCAGCATACTTCTCAGACCGGATAGGGCCACACCGCAGTGGTCTTTTGTCATCTGCAAGGCTGCTAGAGTTACTTAGAATCCATAGGTGGCTGTAATAGAAGTGTTAAAGCCTCCAACCACAACATGTTTAAGGAGCGCAAAGCGCGACGAGTTTTGTGGTTGGGGCTTTGCCCTTAACTTCCATTACAGACGCCTATGGATTCTTAGTAACTCTTGTTGCCTTGCAATTGCAAAACACCACTGCGGTGCAGCACTATCCGGTCTGAGAAGTATGCTGGAAGCTTCCCCGGCAGGGCACTGAATTGCAACCCAAAAATCTATCAAATCATGCTTGCAACAATTCCTCAAACATGGTAGAATAGATGAAACAAAGTTAACGGAGGACATGAGCATGACTGCACAAGAATGTATTAAAGGGCGCCGAAGTATCCGTAAGTTTACAGATCAGCCAGTATCTCATGAGTTGTTATCTCAGATCGTGGAGACTGCTTCTTACGCTCCCAGCTGGAAACATACGCAGATTGTCCGTTATATTGCTGTAGAAGGTGAGACCAAAGCAAAGCTTGCCAAATGCACTTCTACTTTCCCGAACAATGGTACGATCATGGAGAATGCTCCCATGGTAGTAGCTGTAACCATTATCAAAGGCCGCAGCGGTTTTGAGCGCGACGGCTCTTACACCACCAAGCGCGGCGACTCCTGGCAGATGTTTGATGCCGGTATTGCCAGCGAAGCATTTTGTCTGGCAGCTTTCGAGCAGGGTCTTGGCACTGTTATCCTGGGTATCTTTGATGAGGAGGAAGCTTCCTCTCTTCTTGAGATTCCCGAAGGCAGAGAGCTTGTTGCTTTAATTCCCATTGGTTATCCTGCCGAAGAGCCCGTTGCTCCCAGAAGAAAGCCTGTAGAGGAGTTATTATCTTATAAATGATATCTGAAGTCGAAGGGATGATTCTCTTCGACTTTTCTACGGTCTTCTGATACCTGCAGATT
>JAZSFW010000263.1:0-5626 GCA_045532445.1 Acetatifactor sp.
AATGTCTATGGCAGAGTAGCCCTCATCTCCCAAAAAGTAGGAACCCCATTGATTTAAGCCTGAACAGGTGACGCTCCGACCGTCACAGTAGGAGGTGAAAATAGGCAGCCTGACACCGGGACGTGACAGGTAATTGGCAAAGATAGTATCTACAAGGTAATCTATATTTTCATAGATATTTCTTCCGTAGATCCATTTTTGATCATAGGCGGTAGAAGAGGTGATGGTAAAGTCATAACCTTGATTGCGATACCATTCTGTGTAAACTCTGTTGAGTGTAAAGGACATGATCACCAGTACATTGGCATAAATACTGGCTTCCGGCCAGGTGGAATAAATCTCACAGGAAGCAACATTTTTGATATAGTCCTTGTATCTGACCCAGTAATTAGGGGCAGTGGAGTCCTGGGGCACACCGTCATGGACGATGATATATTCGGGAATCACGACCCGGGAGAGAACGATTTCACCGGTTTCTGCTGTGGGCTTGATCTCATCCTCCGGAATCTTGGGCGGATATTCCCCAAAGAGGGTATGGACAGGGATAAAGACTCGTTTTTCCTCTTCCTCCGTGACAGTCAGGGGATTCATGCGTATGGTCTGAAGAGCCAGTTCATCCGGCAGGATCTCTGTACCGGATACCAGGACAGGTTCGTAGCCATCTGCAGTGACTTGAATGTTATATTCAGAGTAGGGCTGATTAAGCTGTTCCGGGTCCAGGGAATAATCAAGGGGAGGCGCAGGCAATTCTACAATTTCGGTCTGGCCGGAGCTGTCTGTCATCATGGTCATAAGAGGGGACTGTGGGTCTCCTGTGTAGGAAATGACTACAGTTGCGTTGGCTACAGGTGTCTGGTCGATGGAGGAGGTTACACTGATCTTTAAAGAGCCGGCATACTGACTGTCAATGGCAGCAGGCGTCTCCTGGGTTTTTATGATTTCGGAAGGTGAGGGGATTCTGGAGTGATATAATATATTTTCGGACATGATTCAACCTTGTTTTGTTGTTTATGTATGTATATGCGTAAAAGAGAATTTGGTGAACCATCGGAATTATGTTTTTTCGCTATATTTACTTTGACAGCTAAGCTGTGGAAGTGGTATATTGATAATAACAGATGTTAGCGGGATGGCTGGATGAGGAGCGCGCAAAGCAGGTTATGGCTAAGATGTAAAGGAAGATGGAAAGTAGGACAGGTGGAAGTATGCAGAAAATGATGGAGCAATTAATAGAAGAAGGATGGGAGCAGGAAAGAGGAAGACTTGAGTTTTCCTGTGACCTTATAGATCTTGTGCTGGCACCGGATACTCTTTTTGAGGGTACTTTCACTGTCTTTTGCAATAGTAAGGAAGGTGCATGCGGATATATCACCAGTACAGACAGGCGTATGGAGTGTCTCGTATCACAGTTTCATGGTCTAGAGGAAGCTATTGGCTATCGTTTTCATGCAGATTGCCTGGAAGAGGGAGATCAGATAAACGGAGAGTTTCGTTTGATCAGCAATCTGGGAGAGTATGTTCTGCCTTATCGGATAGAAGTAAAAGAGCCAGCTGTGAAAGCAATTAAGAATCTGAATGATTTTTCTGTCTTGGCAAGAAATGATTGGGAGGAAGCAATTCGTTTGTTTTATTCCCAAGACTTTGTCGGGCTTTTAAAGGGAAGTGACCGCAAATATACGGAAGTTTACAGAGGATTAAGTGCCAGACCCGGCAATCAGCAAAATGTGGAAGAGTTTTTGATCGCATGCGCAAAGAAACAGAGAATTGGCTACAGCGTAAGAGAACAGGAGTTGTCGGTTGCAAATCCCACAGAGATGCAGGAACTTTCTCTTACTGTGTGTAAGAACAGCTGGGGTTATACGAAACTGAAGATAGCCGCAGAAGGGGCATTTGTTTTTGTGGAAAAGGAGGTCATAACAGATGATGATTTCCTGGGAAATCAGTGTACCCTTCCTGTATACATAGATCCTCAGTTTCTTCACAGAGGGAAAAATTTTGGCTGTGTAAAGATCAGTTGTGCCGGCTGTTCACTGGAAGTACCGGTAAATGTGATGGTAGGAGAAACACTGGGAACCTATCAATCTGCGAAAATCATCAGGGAACAGCTGCTCATAAAGATCATGGACTGCTACCAGCAATACCGGTTAAAGCTCATAGAGGCGACGACGTGGCTTGATAAAACTGCCGGATTGGTAGAACGTTTGGTGGCTATGAATGATAAGGATGTGGTTTCCAGGCTGTATCAGGCCCAAGTGTTGGTGATGCAGGAAAGAAGTCACGAGGCCAGCTGGGTTCTGACCCATGTTATGGAGCTGATGGAGCGACAGCAAGACGTGGAGCCTTCTGCAATGGCGTATTATCTGTATCTGACTACCCTGGTGAACAGAGATGGGGAATATGTCAGACAGGCTACCGCGCAGATAGAGGATATTTATCGCCAAAATCGGGGATCATGGAAGATTGCATGGATCCTGTTGTTTTTGACGCCTGAGTATCGGAGGAATCCGGCAGCGAGATGGAGTTTTTTGGAAAGGCAGTTTCGAAGTGGTTGTACCAGTCCCATCTGGTACCTGGAGTCGCTGCTTACACTGAAGGAGAATCCGGCACTGTTACGTAAGCTTGGAGAGTATGAGATACAGATTCTTCATTATGGAGCCAGAAAGGGTGTACTCAGTGAAGCATTAAAGGAACAGTTTTTGTATCTTGCCGGTCGGTTCCGGGAGTTTTCCCTGGTACTTTTAAGACTGTTAATCTTGTGTTATGAGAAGAAAGCGGACGATCAGGTGCTGCAGGAAATCTGCGTTCAGCTGATCAAAGGAGGAAGAACAGATAAAGAGGCTTTTGTCTGGTATGAACTGGGTGTGGAAAAAGAGCTTCGGATCACTCGGTTGTATGAATATTACATGATGTCCATGGATCTGAGTAAGGAGTGTGTGATTTCCAGAAAAGCTTTGATGTATTTTGCATGGCAGAGTAGTATGGATTATGAGCACACGGCCTATTTATATCATTATCTGCACAAGCATAGAAACGATTATGAAGAATTGATGCAGCAGTATAGTGAGCGGATGGAGCGTTTTGTAGCGGATCAGATCCTGAAGGAGCATATAAATAAAGATCTGGCTTATCTGTATCAGGAGCTGCTGACGCCGGATATGCTATCGGGTCAGCTTGCCAGATGTCTTTCAAAGCTTCTGTTTGTACATAAAATTACGATTCTTCATCAGAATGAAAGCGTAAGCTTGTCAAGTGTTGTGGTATACCGCCCGGATATGGATAAGGTGTGGCGTTACCCTGTGACGGGTGGCCTGGCCTGGGTGGCTTTATACAGTGATAAGGATACCGTGCTTTTGGAAGATACGGAGGGAAATCGCTATGTGACCGGAATTTCCTGGTCTAAGGAAAAGCTGATCGATCCGGTACCTTTTATGGATGCCATCTCTATGTATCTGCCTGCTGACAAGCAGTCGGAAGTGGCGTTTGACAAATATGTTTGGGACAGAAGCAGGAAGCTGAGTGAATTGCCGGCTAATGTGGTGGAGAGAGGCAGACGTCTGATCCTGGCTCCTGAGGTGTCGGATTTTGTAAAAGGCAGAACCCAGATGCGGCTTTTGTATCATTACAGGGAACGTGAGGACAAAAGAGAGCTGGATGCTTTTCTGGAGGATATTTCCTGGGAGGTGTTGGATAACGCTTCCCGAAGGGAAGTGATACGAACCCTTGTGCTTAGGGAGCAGATGCAGAAGGCTTATGATTGGCTTGTGCGGTTTGGACCGGAGGGGGTGGAGCCCCGGACAGTGGCACAGTTGTGCGGATGGTTTATCAGACAGGCTCCCGACAGAGTAGATCCGGTGTTGACTCAAGCGGCCATATATGTTTTCAAACAGGGAAAATACGATGAGGATATACTGAGATATCTGACGGCTTTTTATCAGGGATTGTTGTCAGATTTGGAAGAGATCCGAAAGGCGGCACTGTCTTGTCGGATGGATACCCATGCACTTTGTGAGAGAATGCTGGTGCAGATGATGTTCACCGGGGTGTTGCTTGCAGAACGGATGGATATCTTCCGTTCTTATTTGGGGCAGGATGCAAAATTTCAGGTGGTTTCCGCGTTTTTGACAGGATGTGCTTCAGAGTATCTGCGAAAAGGCGAAAAGCCGGATGCGTTGATCTTCCGTAAGATCGGCGAGATATACAGACAAGGCGAAAGTGTGCGCAATGTGGAGAAACTGGCTTATCTGAAATATTATGCAGAGGAAGGTGCTATAGAAGAAACTGATCAGGAAAAGATTCTGCAGGAATTTATGCAGGAGTTGATGGACAGTGGTATCCGGTTACGCTTTTTCAGAAAGATTTCTTGCTGCGAGAGCCTTTGGAGGAGGTTTGATGACAAAACTGTTGTGGAGTGTCAAGCTGCTCCCGGCTCAAAGGTGACCATTCATTACATTGTCAGACATGCGGAGGGGACAGAGGAGAAGCCTCGTGTGGAGGAAATGGCCATGGCTCCCGGTGGGATTTTCTTTAAGGAGTTTGTACTGTTCTTCGGAGAATCGGTACAATACTATTTTACAAAGGAACAGGAGCGGCAGAAGGAGGTCACACAAAGCTTCTTGCTGCAAAAGGAAGAGCGGGATGACAGTGCTACCGGAAGGTACCATCTTATCAACGAGATCCTAAAGGATAGTTATTTGAACGCTTATGAATGCATGGATGATGAACTGGAAGACATGTATCATAAAGAGTATTTGAGCAGCAGACTGTTTACAATGAGGTAACACACATGATTTTAAAAACGGGTAACAGCAAAATGATCGTGGGGTATGATCTGGGCAAGAGTAATTCACAGATAAGTTACTATTCGGCAGATACTACTAAGGTGGTAACAGCTGCCAGTGTGGCAGGCACTCAGATCTACAATATTCCTACCGTTCTGTGTAAAAAATATGGTGTCAATCAGTGGCTTTACGGAAAAGAAGCCTTGCGGGCAGCAGCAGAGGATGAGGGTATTTTGGTCGATGATCTTCTTGCGCTGGCTTTGGATGGGGAAACGGTGCAGATTGAGGGAGAGCCCTATGACCCGGTGGCTTTGTTGACTCTTTTTGTAAAAAAGAGTTTGTCGCTCCTTTCTTCAGCAGGAGGCGTGGAGAGAATCGGGGCTTTTCTGATCACTTGCAGGCAGATGGATGAGCGTCTTATGCAGGTGCTTGGCAGAGTGGTGTCTATGGTGGGTATTAAGGCCAGACATGTATGCTATCAGAATTATGAGGAAAGCTTCTATCAGTATATGATCCACCAGTCTAAGGAGCTTCGCGCATTTTCTTCGGTGATGGTACAATGGGAGGGAAGTAAGCTTTTTACTTACCGCATGGAGACCAATGAAAGAACCACGCCGATGGCGGTGTTTATCAGACAGGAAGTATATGATTTCAGAGAGTCTTCCGAATATTTGAATGAGGTGGAGAGTGCCAGGGATTCTGAGCGATACACCGGGCTGGATCTGGAATTGAAAGATATCCTTCGCAGGGTATGTGGCGAGGAGAGGATTTCTGCGGTATATCTGATTGGAGAAGCTTTTCACAGTGAATGGATGAAAGAATCCCTTCGGTATCTGTGCCAGGGAAGA
>JAZSFW010000019.1:0-3352 GCA_045532445.1 Acetatifactor sp.
TACCAACCCCGGATGGAGTTATTGTAATACCGGTCTGACCAAGGGACCTGACGGTTATGTTCTTATGTTGGAGGCGGCGAAACCGAGTGAGCATGTGAAGGTTCCCTACACGCACTTTTTTGCCACGTCCCCTGACTTAAAGACATGGACCCATTTGGATCCGGAGCGCTATTCGCTCACAAGAGACCGTTACCATGGTGGTCCATGGCTGAGATATTCAGAAGGATGGTATTATGCGATAGCGGTAGAGATGCTTCCTTGCAGAATTTTTACAAGTCACATATTCCGTTCGAAAGATTTGGAGACATGGTATGCCGGATACTACAATCCCATCATTATGCCGTCAAATGAGGATAAGCTGATTTCAGCCCATGCCCATGACGTTGATGAAGCGGCCAGAAAGCGTATTGAGACTGCATTCAACATCAATAACAGCGATCTTGACATGTGTGACTGGAATGGCAAGGTGTATCTCAACTATGCTTGCGGCAACCAATTAAGTTTTTACTGGATGTGCGAAGCAGAGGTGGAAGGAACCGTTGCAGATTTCCTGAAATCCTATTTTGAATAAAGAAACGAGGAAAGGTTATGAAATTTTTTCACGTATATAACGAAGACTGCATTAAGGGTCTTGAAAAGAACAATCTGATCAATAAAGATACCGGCTTTAAAATTCAGCATTGTTTTGCTGTTCCCAAAGAACGCCAGTTTAACAATTATGCTGCCGTAGGTGGAAGGCTTCACGGCATTCTCAAGGAAAACAAGTTCCCTTTCTATGTAGATCGTATTGCAGGCGGTATTACCTATTATCCCTATGCCTTTGATAAAAAGCTGATTGCTGTTTACAGGGAACTTTTGGGAGATGAGTTCCTTGGTTTCCAGCTTCACGAAAGTTCCTCCAACATTCGTGACAGCGACTGGGTTGGTATCCGGAACAAAATGGGCAGCAAGGGGCCTTATGACGCGGAAGAGTTACGTCGCCGTATGATGAGTTCCTCAGCAGTCACACCCGAAGGAGAATATCTGGTTGGACTTAGCCACGATACGCCGGAGCATTACGCCAGCCGTACCTATGCAGAGACTGTTGCTGAATATGTAGCAGAAACTCGTGAAATGTTCCTTCGTCGGATGAAGGAAACCGACAACAACATTCTGCCGGTTGACAGTTTTTATATGTTTACCAAGCTTCAGGACGAATTAGGCATGCGTACCTTTATGCCGGAAGTGGGCTGGCAGATTTCCAGAGAGCGTGAGCAAGTTGCCCTTGCACGAGGTGTTGCCAAGTCCTCTGGGAAAAAATGGGGTACCTATTATGAATGCTGGAGAGCAGATAGTGACGAGCAAGGTAACACCAGCTGCTGTATGCCTTGTTACAATCTGGATCCCATCAATGAGTGGTATCTGACACAGGAAACTCACCTGGACGATTTTACGACGCATGGTCCAAACGGCGGCAGTTCCCGTTTGCTGCAAAATCGTATTTATTATCATTCTCTTATGAGTGGTGCAGATTATCTCTCCGAGGAATGGGGATTAAACTGCAGCTACACCGATATGCAGGATTTCACACTTTCCTCTTATGGTCAGACGAAGAAAGAGTTTATCGATACCGCACTGGATTTGCAGGGTGTAAAATCTATGACACCTTTTGCGATTGTGCTTCCTAAGGATTATTATTGTGTGGAAGTTCTCAATACGGTACGTGAAAAAGACATGGGTGTCCGCAATGGTAAATTCATGGATACCCCGCTTGGCGCTGATGAGTTAGCCTACTATGGGCATATAGAAGAGGTATTGAGCTTGTTCTTTGAAAGAAATGGTGAGGTATACGGTACAGAAGGTCATGTCATTACAAACTCCCGATTTGGTGATGTCTTTGATATTATTTATGAAGATGCTTCCGATGAAACCTTTGCACAGTACGCATATTTGATCGATGTCACAAAGGATGGATCCTTTGCTCAATCTAAATCCGGCAGTGATCTTAAAATTCTTGAAAGTGGTGATTTGGAGAAGCTTGCCTATGAGATCGACCAAAAAATCACGGAAACAATGCCTGTATGGGTTGACAGTCTATGCTGGCTTGTATCTACAGACGATAGGGGGCGTCGGTTTTTGTCTATTTTTAACAATGAAGGTAACACCCGCACAACAGTGCATGGGGATGTCATTGACCACAAAGCGGACAGAACTGTAAAGATTTCTACGAGGGATTCCGTAGACTTTTGGATTTTCAAATCTCCCAAGGCCGGTGCATCTATTACAAAGAAAGATGATCATACTTATTATGTGGAAGTGCCTGGTTCCGAATTCCTTATTTTGGAGTTCTGATAGATTTTCAACTTGATCTTACCGAAGAAAGAAATGAGGACAGATTATGAAGTTTTTTCATGTTTACAACGAAGACTGTTATAAAGGGCTGGAAAAAAACGGTCTGATCAATAAGGATACCGGATTTAAGATCCAGCATGCGTTCTGTGTTCCGGAGGAGCGTAAATTTAACCGGTTTGCAGCCAAGGGCAGCAATCTCTATAACCTGATCAAGGAAGGAAATCATCCTTTTTATGTGGATCGAATTGCTGGGGGGATCATATACTATAAATATAACTTTGACAAAGAGCTGATCCGGGAATATGAAAACATATTGGGAAAGTGGTTTCTGGGTTTTCAGCTTCATGAAAGTGTCAGCAACATCCGAAGAGGCGATTGGGTTGCATTGTTAACACGCATGGGATCAAAAGGGCCCTATGATGTGGAAGAGCTTAGAAGAGTGTCGCAGTCAACTTATGCCAAATTGCCGGATGGTACCCCCTTGGAGCAATTTGGCCATGGAACAGCACAAGATTATGCAAAGATGCGTTATGCAGAAACGCCGGCGGAGTTTATCGAAGAAGCAAGGGCTATGTTTCAAAAGAGAATGAGCGAGGTGGATGGTCATATTCTGCCTTGCGACAGCTATATGCTGGCCACAAAGATGCAGAATGAGATGGGTATGCAAACCTTTATGCCGGAGGTTGGCTGGCAGATTCCACTGATGCGTCAGCAGCTTGCGCTGGTGCGCGGTATTGCAAAAAATGCCGGTAAGACCTGGGGAACCTATTATGAATGCTGGAGAGGAGATATCATAGACGACAAGATCAGCTGCTGTATGCCTTGTTACAATGATGATCCAGTCAATGAATGGTACCTGTCCCAGGAAGAGCATCCCGATGATTTTACCAGTCACGGGAAAAACGGTGGAAGCTCCAGACTCTTACAGAATCGAATTTATTATCATTCTCTTATGAGTGGTGCAGACTACCTTTCTGAGGAATGGGGCTTGAATTGCAGTTATACAGATATGAAGGACTTT
>JAZSFW010000080.1:0-2426 GCA_045532445.1 Acetatifactor sp.
TATATTTGCCGAAAAGTGTCAGCACCAGTGCCTCCTGAGGTTTCAACACCTTCAGACCGCACAAGGGAATCCACCCCAGACAAATCCAAATTATGCCAATTACCACCATGATCACGCCCAGCCACACAATGCTCTCCATAACAAAAGCGCCCAAGATCGTAATCCCCACAAACACCAGATACACCAAAATGGTAAGTAACATAGCAGGCATTCCAGCCTTTGCTTTCAATAATCTTTCCTCCATTGTAAAACCTCCTTCATTCATCGCTTCTTTCACTGTTTCTTTCATCATACAACCTCTTAATCGCGTTTCTTTATGATATCATTTTAATATCACTTTGTCTTTATGTCAAGATTTAATTCATCGACAAACATTTCTGAATCATATAAAACAAAACGTTCGATTTTTACCGTGTTCTATCCTGTAATATATATCTGACGGTTGATAGAAAAAACGTTTCCATGCATTCTCCGTTTACCAGTTTATACTCTGCTCTGCAGTCTTTCAACCGCATATAGTCATTGTATTTTTGTAATAAAGCATCCAATGGAGATACACCTGCTTTCATGGACGAAAAATGCTCCCGATTCATATCAGGAGCATTTTAGCTTCTAATTCTTTTGGTAGTACTTCGCCTGTGCATTCCAAAGCTGACAATACTTGCCCCTCTGGTCCGCCACCAGTTCCTCATGGGAACCTTTCTGAACCAGCTGTCCCCGGTCAAACACTGCAATATTGTGGCAGAATTTACAGGAAGACAGTCTATGACTGATAAATACCGCCGTCTTGTTCTCCACAATCTTGTTGAAATTCTCGTAAACTTCAGCCTCTGCAATAGGATCCAGCGCAGCTGTTGGTTCATCCAGAATCACAAAGGGCGCATCCTTATAAAGAGCTCTTGCCAGGGCAATCTTCTGCTTCTCACCGCCGGAAAAATCAATTCCTTCCGAATCATAATCCCGGCCGATACCCCGCTGCAGAGGATCTGTTGCTTCCTCTCCTGCCGCAGCCGCCTCACGATCCAACCCGGCCAGTTTTTCTCCCATTCCTGCTCGGATCAGGCAATCACGCACCTTCGCCGGATCGTAAGTATTGTCCGCAGAAACATTTTCGCCCAGCGGAAAACCAAACAGTGTATAGTCCTGAAATACTACCGAAAAAAGTGCCATATATTCATGATACCGATATCTTGTGATGTCGATGCCGTTTAACAGAATCTTGCCTTCTGTAGGGTCATACAAGCGACAGAGCAGTTTAATAAATGTAGTCTTGCCGGAACCGTTTTCGCCTACAATGGCAAGCTTTTCTCCGATTATGAATTTCATATTCACATGACGCAGGGCCCATATGTCTGTACGGGGATATTTGAAGGATACGTCACGGAATTCCACCTCATAGTCAATGTCCTCACGCTTTTCTACCGCAAGGGTGCCCTTGTACATATCGTTGGGGAGGTCGAGGAATTCATATAGATCCGCAAGATAATTATTGTTATATAACAATCCCCCCACATCCGATGCCAATTCAGATACTGCTTTGATAAAACGCTGTACTGTGCCCTGATATAGAATAAAATTACCAATGCCAAATGCACCAATATAGGCTTTAGCCGCTGTATATAGGAAGATTACAATGTTCATTACTGCGTCCTGCAGAACTGCCAGTCTACCGTAATGAATCGCTATTTTCTCTGAATCAATAAGCCATTTGGCATTTATTTGATGCTTTCGGTACTCATCCAATACAATCCGATTGAGATTAAAAGCAATCATATCTGATCCTCTCAATCTGCCGGTGGCTCTAAACCATGCATTGCTCTTTTCCAATCCTCCAATTGCAGCTCTTGCTTTCAACTCTTTCTTTGCAGCCAGTTTCGAAGAACACACTGTATTTATCGCGATTAATCCCACTATTACAACTGCAGAAACTCCTGAATTCACAAAACCTAATATCCCCAAAAATTCTCCTTCCACAGTCATTATAAACATAGAAAGTGTCAAAGACACCGAAAAGATTATCTCCACTACATTACTGATCAGACCGGAAAAAGCCCAACCAACTCGAAGCAGGCCACCTCCTGTTGCTGCAATACCAGCATGAATTTTTGAACGAAGCAATACCATCTCCGGATTTTCCAAATGTGAGAATTGGAACTCATTCTGAGCATTCCCTATCAATGCTCTCACTACAATCCACATCGGATTAGAAGTCAAATTGGTCTTTCCCTGCAAAATTCGTGCCAATACCGAAATCAGGAATCCGCCACACACTGTAATTCCTGCTAACATAAGTAATCTTTTAACATCACATTCTCCTGCCAATTCATTTATCATCTGTGCAGACATATACAGACCGAAGTAAGGAGATAAGGTTACTGCCAAAATAGACAGCATCTGATTGCGCCAAAATCCCGGCACTTCCTTTT
>JAZSFW010000308.1:0-13512 GCA_045532445.1 Acetatifactor sp.
TGCGGTATGTCCTGTCGGTGCACTTAGTAAGGAATCAGGTTATGACGCGGAAAAATGTATCAAGTGTTTTCGGTGTGTGGAGGTCTGTCCTTCTTCAGCCAGAGTGTTTTATGGAGAAGAGTGGGAGAGCAGAGCCTTGGCGGAGAAGGTATTGCAGGATCGCAAGTTCTTTGAAAATAGTGGAGGCGGTGTGACTCTTTCCGGCGGTGAATGCCTTTGTCAGGCAGATTTTGCGGTAGAGCTGGCAGAAATATTTTTCAAAGAGGGAATCAGTGTTGATATAGACACTTGTGGTTACGTGAATTTTTCGGTTTTTGAACGGATCATTCCTTATGTTGATGAGTTTTTATATGATCTGAAAGCGATAGATTCGGAGGTACATAAGCGCTGCACAGGAAGAGATAACCAGTTGATTCTGGATAACCTGAAGCGCCTGGATGAATTGGGCTGTAAAGTGGAAATCCGATACCCCTATGTACCGGGCTTAAACGACGGTGAATGTGAGAAGATCGGTGCCTTTTTGTGTGAACGAAAGAATATCAGGAAGATCAAGGTTCTGGGATACCACAGCTTTGCCGGCTCTAAGTATGATGCATTGGGAATGAAGAATACTTTACCTGAGGTGAAGGTAATCAGAGATGATGTACAGAAGGCAGTTGACATCCTGAAAGGTTATGGATTAAATGCTGTCAATGGTATGGATGAGGATTAAAGGAGAAAGCAGTCATGAGATTGGAAGGAATGACCATAAATTTTATTGGTGACAGTATTACAGAAGGGGTAGGAGTTACAGGGAAGGAAAAGCGTTATTTTGAACTGCTGAAAGAGCAATATGGGCTCAAATGTGTAAATGGATACGGGATATCCGGAACGAGATTGGCAAAGCAGATTGCCCCCAGCGAGGAGAGCAGTATTGATCAGTTTTTCTTATCCAGAGTACCGGATATGGCAGATGCAGATGCGGTGGTAGTGTTTGGTGGTACCAACGACTTTGGACATGGCGATGCGCCCATCGGTACCTTTGATGACAGGACAGTGGATACTTTTTATGGCGCATGCCATCAGTTGTTTACATCGCTGATTGAGAAGTATCCGGGAAAGCCCATTGTGATTGCGACACCGCTTCACAGAGCAGATGAGAATGAAGTCAGAGTAAAACACGGGGTGAGCGTTGTGCTGAAGACTTATGTGGATATTATCCGGGAAGTGGCGGAGTACTATTCCCTGCCTGTGTGTGATTTTTATCGGAACTCGGGGTTGCAGCCGATTGTGCCGGTGATCATGGAGAAATATATTCCGGATGGCCTTCATCCAAATGATGCAGGTCACGAAATTCTTGCGGAAAGATTGGGGAATTTCCTAAAGCAATTATAAAAATGTGCAGAACAATGCAGAAAAGCGGAGCACTTTATCAGATGATCAAGGAAGGTTATTTGGGGTGAAGGTATGAGGATCGCGTTATATCAGATGCATATTGCATGGGAAAATAAGTTGGCCAATCTGGCTAAGTTGGAAGAACAGCTGAAGGTGGCATGCGAAAAGCAGGCAGATATTTTGCTTTTGCCGGAAATGAGTTTTACCGGCTTTTCCATGAATACGGATATGACCAAAGAAGAGAAGCAAGAGACGGTTGAAAGGGTGAGTGCCCTTGCAAAAAAGTATCGGGTAGCAGTGGGGTTTGGCTGGGTCAAGGATTGTGGAGAAAAGTCAGAAAATCACTATACCATCGTGGATCAGTCAGGGGTATGCCTGTCTGATTATGCAAAGATCCATCCTTTTTCCTTTTCCGGTGAGGATCAGAAGTTTTGTGGCGGTAAGAGGCTGACGTCTTTTATGTTGGGTGAGATCCCCTGCACAAGCTTTATCTGTTATGATCTTCGCTTTCCTGAGATCTTTCAGATTGCCTCTGAGACTGCACACGTGATCATTGTGCCGGCAAACTGGCCGGCTAAGAGAAGCAGTCACTGGAAAGCTTTGCTTCAGGCAAGAGCGATTGAAAATCAGGTATATATCCTGGGGATCAATTGTGTGGGGCAGGTGGATACCTTGTATTATTCCGGCGATAGTTGTATCATAAATCCGGATGGTCAGGTACAGGAAATGCTCTCTGATGAGGAAGGCCTTATCTTCTATGATCTTGTGGATGATACGGAACAGTATCGAAACAGTTTTCCTGTAAAAAAGGACAGAAGAAAGGATTTATATGAAGGGTTAAGGTGAGTAGGGTGTTAAGCCATGTCTGTAGAAAGAGGTGGCTTAACATCATTTTTTCATGGATCAAATGACAGGTATTGTGCACAAAAAAATAGTGCTTTTTTGTTAAAAAAGTCAGTTGTTTCTGTTTTCATATCGTGGTAAACTACACAAAACTAAATGATTTGTAAGTATTTGTCAATGAGGGCGAGTCCGTGGATTTACATCATGTATTCACGTATGGGGAGAGGCTCGTTGTAAGATTTTCCGATGTGCAATTTTAAAATGCGACGCAGGAGGATGGAAAAATGGGAGGCAAGACAAATCAGAAGATCAGCTATCAGTCCAATGCCGAGGCAAAGGAACGGGAGGAAAGCAATTTTATTGTAAATGACCCGTTTCGCGGTGAGACCTTTATCGCGAACAAGAGGCTGACAGAAGAAGACCTTACCAGGCTGGAAAACGCGATTCCACAGGGTGAGAAGCTGAAGTTTGTAATTGTGGGCGATCTGAGCATCGCAAGCAAGTATGCCAAGTCGATCTTGGCAGTCACAGACCGTTTGATTTACGGTTTTGATGACTCTTTTGAGGGTGGCGTAAAAACGCACTCTTATTCACAGGTAAAGCGTGCCTATGTAAAACGTTATTACGGCAACGCTATGCTTGTATTCTCCATGGATGAATCGCACAAGGAGTTTGTGGATCTGTCCAAGGAGTACACTAATTTCATACGGTTTTCTTATAAAGTTACCTCTCTGTATGATGCAGCAGCTGCTTTTATTCAGAATGTGGCAGCCGGTAAAGACATGGATGAGGAGATGAGCGTGGTTGAGGCCACGTTTGAGAAGCAGTTTTCAGTTTGTCCCAAGTGTGGCCGGAATCTGATCCGGCCCGGCGCTTCCTGTATGAAGTGTCAGTCAAAGGATAAGCTGGTCAATAAACTGGGCAAGTATGTACTGCCTTATAAGAATGGGTTGCTCTTTTGCCTGTTTCTTTCTATGGTAACCACAGCAGTATCCCTGGTACCGCCCTACATGACCAGAATGCTGGTGGATGATGTGCTTCCAAATGGACGTAAGGATGGCTTGCTCTGGTGCGTGCTGGTGCTTCTTAGTACTTATCTGATACAGTACGGGATAGGCGCGGTAAGATCTTATCTGCTTAAGATAAACGGAGACAGGATCGTTGCGGATCTTCGAAATGATGTCTACGAGAAGGCGCAGCATCTGCCCATGCGATTTTATGATCGTACTTCCACCGGTTCTGTGATCAACCGAATCAGTGGTGATACCACCACCATACAGGCTTTCATGCTGCGTATTACCCAGGAAGTAGTAGTTCAGTTTTTCCTGTTGATCGGCATTATCATCATCATGTTTGTCATGAATTGGCAGCTGACATTGTTATCCCTGATACCGGTGCCCTTTGTAGTGGTGGGTTCCCGGATTTTCGGTAAAAAGATTCATCCCTTTTACCGCCGGATCTGGAGAAGATGGTCTGCAGTTTCCTCTATTCTGACCGACACCATCCCGGGCGTACGTGTCATAAAAGCTTTTGCCAATGAGAAAAGAAGTGTACAGAATTTTGAAGCCTATAATGGTGAGTGGTTAAAGACGGATATCAAAGCCTCCCGTATCACCACCCTGTTCCCCAATATCGTGGGATTTGTGATCACCTGTGGCTCTTTATTGATCTGGGGTGTGGGAGGTAATCTGGTAATTGACAATCCGGAGTTTGTATCGGCAGGTTTGTTGGTATCATTTATTTCCTACACGAATATGTTTTATGGACCGGTGAACTTTTTTGCCAACTTTAATGACTCCTACCAAAATGCACTGAACTCAGCAGAAAGAATTCTGGATATTATTGATGCAGAGCCGGAGGTGGATTTTGCGAAAGGTAAGCATCCGGATAAATTAAAAGGTAAGATTGAATTCAGAAACGTAAGCTTTTCCTTTGACCGTTCCAAGAAGACCTTGTCTAATGTGAATCTGGTGATTGAACCGGGTGATATCGTAGGTATCGTGGGAACAACAGGCGCCGGAAAATCCACTTTGATCAACCTGTTAATGCGTTACTATGATCACTATGACGGCGAGATCCTTATGGACGGAATCAATATCCGGGATATTGATATGGAGTTTTATCGGTCGGAAATCGGCTATGTGCAGCAGGAGCCTATGATGTTCCATGAGTCAATCTATAAGAATATTGCCTATGGTGTAGATCGGGTGCAGGTGGAAGAGGTGATCCATGCTGCGGAGGTGGCCAATGCCCATGAGTTTATTGCAAGGCTGCCGGATGGTTATGACACTGTTTTGGGTGAACGCGGTACCGGTTTGTCCGGAGGTGAGCGCCAGAGATTATCTATTGCCAGAGCGGTACTGAAGAACCCCAGTATTTTGTTCTTTGATGAAGCTACTGCTTCTGTGGACTCTGAGACAGAGAGTCTGATTCAGGAAGCGATTGAGCATTTGATTCACGGAAGAACCACGCTGATGATCGCCCATCGTCTTTCTACTCTGCGAAAGGCTAACAAGATTATCGTGGTAGACAAAGGCGAGATTATTGAAATGGGATCCCCTGAGGAGCTGATGGCTATGAAGGGCAAGTATTACAAGTTAATTCAGATTCAGACAATGTCCGATCAGACGCGCAAGATGAAAGAGGAAGAGAGGTTTGACTGATGGCACGCTTGTATGTAGAATATGATATGGCGCGGTTTACGCGCAAGGATATTACACATGTAGACATGGAACTGTATGACGGCCGCAAATTTGAGAATCTGGAACCTCACCGGCTTTTCCCCTTATCCGGTCTGGAAAAGTATATTACCCTTTTGGACTGGGAAGGGATTGAGCGGGCGATCATCCGGGACATCAGGACGTTGCCTGAGTCAGAGCGTAAGATCATTGAGGACTGTCTGAAGGAGTATTATCTGATTCCCAAAGTGATCAAGATCAATGATTGCAGGGAGAAGTTTGGAGTGGTCTCTATAGATGTGGAGACAGATCGCGGTCACGCTGTGATCGAGATCCGCAATATCATCCATGGCTTAAAGCTTCTTTATGGTAAACGGGTGCTTTTCCGCGACAGTAACGATAACCGGTATGAAATCCCTGATCTGGGGCAGCTGGATAAGCGGAGCCGCCAGCTCATTGACTCATTCCTGTAACAATAATTTTATCCTATAAGAAAGGGGGACACAACATGAAGCTTATTTTAGCAATTGTTAACAATGATGACAGCGCCAGGGTTTCTTCGGCACTGACAGAATCAGGCTTTGGTGTGACCAGGCTGACCACCACAGGAGGATTCCTGATGGTAGGCAACACGACACTTTTGATCGGTACGGAGGATGACAATACCACAAAAGCGATTGATATCATCAAGCAGTACTGCATCAGCCGCAAACAGATCGCATCTCCCACTTCAGCTTTTGGATTGGGGATGAACCACATGAGCATTCAGGAAGAAGTGCAGGTAGGCGGAGCTACCATCTTTGTACTGGATGTGGCACATATGGAAAAGATTTAAAAAGACCGCAATAAGCGAAAACCCTCTGGAGCGTATCCGGAGGGTTTTCTTTATTACAAGATTACTTATGTGTGCAGTCAGATCTGATTACAGATTGAAATACTTGTCAAACTCAGCGGGATGAGGAATCTTGGACATTTCCAGGCACTCTTTTCTCTTGAGCTTGATGAAGTTCTTGATCAGATGCTCAGGGAATACGCCGCCTGCTGTCAGATAGTCGTGATCAGCTTCCAGTGCATCTAACGCATCTTCCAAGCGTGTAGGCAGGGAGGACAATTTAGCCTTTTCTTCATCGGACAGGGAGTACAGGTTCATGTCGTAAGGTCCCCAGCCGTTGGCATGAGGATCAATCTTGTTCTTGATACCGTCCAGACCTGCCATCAGGATAGCTGCATAGCAAAGGTAAGGATTACAGGTGGCATCCGGGTTGCGCAGCTCGAAACGTCTCAAGGAAGGTGTCTTCGCATAAGCAGGGATACGAATGACAGCGCTGCGGTTGGAGGTAGCATAGCCTACAGTCACAGGTGCTTCGTAGCCGGGAATCAGACGTTTGAAGGAGTTGGTGCTGGGGTTGGTCAAGGCACAGAGAGAAGAAATGTGCTTTAACAGACCACCCATAAAGTAATGAGCTGCTTCGCTCAAGTGAGAGTATCCGTTGTCATCTGAGAATACAGGCTCACCATCTTTGAGTAATAACATATGTACATGCATACCATTGCCGGCCTCACCGTATACAGGCTTAGGCATAAAGGTTGCAACCTTGCCATGTTTTAAGGCGGTATTGTGAATGATGTACTTGATCATCATGGTATTGTCAGCCATCTTGGACATCTGACCCAGCATGGGCTCTATCTCAAACTGTCCTGCAGCTCCAACCTCAGGATGATGGTATTTGATCTCAATACCGGCTTTCTGCATTTCCAGACACATTTCAGAACGACATTCGTAAGAAGTATCCAGAGGCTTAGCCACATGATAAGCTTTCTGGTGAGGAACGATAGTGCCTTTTCCTTCTACATCACTGTTCCAGTAAGCTTGTGCAGTATCCAGATTCATGGAAACACTGTTGGGCTGTACGGACCAGCCGACATTTTCAAACAAATGGAACTCAAATTCCGGCAGGATCAGCATGGTATCTGCAATCCCGGTATCCTTCATATACTGCTCAGCAGCCAATACGATGTTACGGGGATACTGATCTAAAGGTCTGTTCTCCGGATAGTCAATGATCATCGCATTGCCGGTCAAAGAAAGAGTAGGAATACCGCAGAAAGGATCCACCATTGCGGTGTCCAGATCCGGAATAAATACCATGTCACTCTTCTCAACCACTGCATATCCGTAGTTAGATGCGTCAAAACCAATACCATCCTTGATTGTTTCCTCAGTAAACTGCTCTGCAGGGATGGTTACGTGGCGGAATTGACCGTTGATATCCACGATTTTAAAATCGACCATCTGAATCCCGTTTTCTTTGATCAGATTCAGAATGTCCTGTACACTTTTAGCCATACGTTTCCTCCAATATAAATTTTCTTGATATTACCACACGAACAGCAAATTGCCTGTTTATTCTAGAATACTAGATTATGACAAAAATTGCAAGGTCTGGAAAATGTTTTTTTGTTCAAGCTTTTTTGTTTAGGATAGATTAATCTGAAATCACAAATCTAGCCGCCACAGGGTATTCTCGGCTCAAACAGAGGTTTCGTTCTATAGCCTGAAGACTATAATCCATATATCAAAATAGGTATTTGATTATAATAATCAGTTCAAGTATACTGTCCTTAAGTGAGTTGTTCACAATTAATAAGAAAAAAGATGGAGGAAGATTGCGATGGAAACCAATGCATTTCGTGTGGAGAAGGACTCTTTAGGTAAAAAGAATGTTCCGGAAAATGTGTACTATGGTGTGCAGACTTTAAGAGCAGCAGAGAATTTTCATATTACAGGGCTGACGATGCACCCGGAGATTATTAACAGTCTTGCTTATATTAAGAAGGCAGCCGCCATTACCAACTGTGAAGTGGGTGTGTTGGATAAAAGAATTGCCAGTGCGATCGTACATGTATGTGATGAAATCCTGGCAGGTGAATTTCATAAGGAATTTATTGTGGATCCTATTCAGGGCGGAGCAGGAACTTCTCTTAATATGAATGCCAACGAAGTGATTGCCAACCGTGCCATTGAGCTTCTGGGTGGTCAAAAGGGTGACTATAGTATTGTGCATCCCAATGATCATGTAAATTATGGACAGTCTACCAATGATGTAATTCCTACAGCCGGCAAGATGACTTCCCTTCGTCTTTTGAAGAAGCTGAAGAAAGAGTTAATCCGTTTACATGAGGCACTTGTACAAAAAGCAGATGAATTTGATCATGTGATCAAGATGGGACGTACCCAGATGCAGGATGCAGTGCCCATTCGTTTGGGGCAGGAATTTAGAGCGTACTCTGTGGCGATCATGCGTGATATCCGCCGTATGGACAAGGCTATGGATGAAATGCGCACGGTAAATATGGGGGGTACTGCTGTGGGTACCGGTATTAACGCGGATGAATCATATCTAAAGCGAATTGTACCTAATCTGTGTGAAGTTGCCGATATCAATCTTGTACAGGCATTTGATCTGATCGATGCTACGCAGAATCTGGATTCTTTTGTGGCAGTATCCGGTACGGTTAAGGCTTGCGCAGTGACGCTTTCCAAGATTTCCAATGACCTTAGACTGATGTCCTCCGGACCCAAGGCAGGATTTGGCGAGATCAACCTTCCTGCGAAGCAGAATGGATCTTCCATTATGCCCGGTAAAGTAAATCCGGTTATTCCTGAGGTGGTTAATCAGGTGGCATTTAACATTATTGGTAACGATGTGACGATCACCATGGCAGCAGAAGCCGGACAGTTGGAACTGAATGCCTTTGAGCCGATCATTTTCTATTGCATGTTCCAGTCAATTGATACACTGGCTTATGCGGTACATACTTTCGTAGACAATTGTGTATCGGGTATTACGGCAAATGAGACACGCTGCCGTTACCTTGTAGAAAATAGTGTAGGTATCATTACCGCGATCTGTCCGCATGTGGGATATCAGGTGGCTGCTGATATTGCGAAGAAGGCTTTAAAGACTGGAGAGTCTGTGAGAGAGCTGATCTTAAAAGAGGGATTGATGACAAAAGAAGATTTGGAGAAAATCCTTGATCCGGTACAGATGACAGAGCCCGGAATTTCCGGTAAAGAGTTGTTGATGCGTAAGAAGGAAGTATAGTTTCTTTCAAATTCCTAAAATATACATACAGGCGCAGTGGCTGTGATAAGCAGGAGAATTGGATCCTGGTTTATCGTGGTTGCTGTGCCTGTTTGTTTTGTAGAGGGGCACATGCCAGATGGGGACGCGGTGCCTTTTAGTTGACATTATTTATAGGGGGTCGTATAATGTAAGGAGTTGCTGCAAGTAGATTATAAAAGAAGGTTGTGTGATGATGAAAGAAAAGATCATGGAATTCACTTATAGAGTGATAAAGTGGTTTATATGGCTGTTTTATCCAAAGATGGAGGTGGTGGGAGCGGAGAATCTTCCCAAAGAACCTGCCATTATCGTGGGAAATCATACCAAGATGAATGGTCCCATTGCCTGTGAATTGTATTTCCCCACAGAACGCTATACCTGGTGTGCGGGAGAAATGATGCACTTTAAAGAGGTGCCGGCATATGCTTTTCGGGATTTTTGGTCTGCGAAGCCTAAGTCTGTTCGATGGATCTATAAGATTTTATCCTATCTGATCGCGCCTCTCTCAGTATGTGTGTTTAACCATGCCAAGACCATCGGTGTCTATCATGATGCCAGGGTTGTGTCCACTTTTAAGAATACGGTAAAGAGGCTTAATGAGGGTGCGAGTATTGTGATCTTTCCGGAGCATGAGGTGCCTCATAATCACATCGTCTATGAATTCCAGGACAGATTCATTGATGTGGCGAAGCTTTATTATAAGAAAACCGGAAAGTGCCTGGATTTTGTGCCGCTGTATATCGCGCCGTCGCTTAAGAAAATGTATCTTGGAAAGCCCATTGCGTTTAACCCGGATGAACCCATGGAAAAGGAGCGCAGGCGTATTTGTGAGTATCTGATGGCGGAAATCACAGACATTGCCTGTTCCCTGCCGTTTCACATAGTGGTTCCCTATCCCAATATGCCGAAAAAAAATTACCCCACCAATATTTTGCCTGAAGAGGCAGTGGGGACGAAAAGGAGCTAAAAATGAAAAAACCGGTTGTAGACTACCGTACCTTTCGATTATCCAAACTAAATGACCCGCAGTTTTCCCATTTGAAACTTTTGTTTGGCTGGGTCGTATATTTTGCGTTGTATTTTCTTACAGAGAACCTGATTCCGGTGGAAGAATGTCATCCGGTACACTCTTGGCTGGATGATGTGATACCGTTCCACGAGATTTTTTTGATCCCCTATGTGTTCTGGTATCTTTTGATCGTAATCTCTCTTTTATATTTTATGCTCTATGATGTGGAAAGCTTTAAGAGCCTGCAGACCTTTATCATTATTACACAGGTTTTGGCCATGGCAATGTATATTATCTGGCCCAGCAGGCAGGATTTGCGTCCGCTTGTATTTCCGAGGGATAATTTCTTAAGCCAGTGTGTGGGACTTTTGTATTCTTTTGATACCAATACCGGAGTCTGCCCCTCTTTGCATGTAGCATATTCCCTGGGGATCGCATCTGTGTGGCTGAAGAATAAGACAATGTCAAAGCCCTGGAGAATTCCCTGGAAGGTGTTTGTGGTGATCGCAGTCATTTTGATCTGTCTGTCTACCATGTTTATCAAACAGCATTCGGCAGTGGATTTCTTTGTAGCCTTGCCAGTGTGCCTGGTGGCAGAGATCATTGTATATGGCCGAAAGTATTGGCGAAACCGCTTTAGGCAGTCTGGTTCGGACACTGCGCTGTAATGCGCATTATAAGGTGTTTTTCTTTTTGCGAAGTTCAATGCGCTTCTTGGCCATGGCAAATTCTTCTCTCTGCACATCATTTTCCAGAATGAGTGGTGGCACTGTTGTTGGCTGATTGTTTTCATCCAAAGCAACCAGCACAAGAAAAGCCCTGTTGATAGGATAGCGCATTCCATCACTTCGCTCCACATAAGTATCCACCCGGACTTCCATAGATGTGCGTCCGGTATAAGTGATATACCCGATAAAGATCACCAGATCATTCACGAAAGCTGCTGATTTAAATACCAGTGAATCCACAGCAGCGGTGGTAACGGTCTTAAGCCCGGTGTGGCGCATAGCCACAATGGCAGCCACTTCATCGATCATCTTCATCATGATACCGCCAAAAAGGCGTCCTCCGCCGTTTAAGTCGGCCGGCTGTACCAGATGGACGTGTTCAGTTTTAGAATAGGATACGCATCTTCCCTGCATAATGTCACCTCATATTAAATATTAATTCTATCATGATCAAATTATTCCCCACTACAAATTCCGGTAGCCTTAGAAGGGGAAATTCCGTATTTGGCTTTGAATGCTCTGCTGAAATACAATGCATCCTCGTAACCCACAGAGGCAGCCACATCAGCGATACTTTCAAAATCCCCATTATTCAGAATGGTATTGGCCTGTGTCAGGCGCTTATTGATAATGTACTTCTGAGGACTGGTGCCGAATCTGGAAGCAAAAATCTTCCTGAAATAGGTGCCGGAAATACCGCATAATTCATGAAGGTCCTGGGCTTTCAGCGAGCTGTCAAAGATGTGTGCCTTTATATATTCTACTGCCGGTTCAATCAATTGATACTGCTCATTGCTTCGGTAAGCGGCTTTGTCTATTTCGCAGATTTTTGATAAGATATCATAAAAAAAGGAAATACACTTATATTCATCAGACCGGGAGCGGAACAGCCATAGGCGTACAAGATTGCTGCAGATATGGTTGATGTCTGAGAAGTTATTCATTTGGTATAAACGCGGCTTTGCATTCTCTACCTCAGCATCAAAGCAAAGTGCTACATATTGGCTCTCGCATTGGGAAGTTCGTCTGACTGTATAGGAGGAGCCTTTGGGAATATAGAGCATTTCTCCTTCTTTCAAATCAATATTGCTGTTTGTGAACTCATACCTGCTGGCTCCGCTCAATTTAAAGATAAAACCGTGATTGTTCCTGCAGGTGTTGGTCAAATAGAGACTGGAGTCTTGGGATACAATTTCAAGTAGTTTTATATTTTCTATATTTTCAAACATATCATCACCAATGTTATATTAACAGATGTGGAAAAATATTTCAATATTTGTTTCAGAAAATCCATATGATTGTGATATCTTCATTTACACCGTATTCGCAAAGTGATAAACTAGGCCTCATAAAGAGCATTTTATGCCAAAGAGGAGGCCGGTTATGAATACCCTGAACAAATGCGGACAATTATTTCAAAGAATTGAGGAGCTGGAGCAGGAGTACATTGATTTTTGGGCAGATATCTGCAGAATAGAAAGTCCCACAGAGTACAAGGAAGGGGTAGATCGGGTAGGTGAATACATTATGAACAAAGCCCGTAAACGGGGCTGGCTGATTGAAGTACAAAACCAGCCGGTATCCGGCGATTGTATCTGTATTACCATGAATCCTGAGGTACAGGAAAGACCGGTATGTTTCTCCAGCCATATGGACACTGTTCATCCATTAGGATTATTTGGGGCAGATCCTGTGCATATGGACAAAGATAAGATTTACGGGCCGGGAGTAGTTGATTGTAAGGGTGGTATTGCAGCAGCATTCCTTGCCATGGCGGCCCTTGATGACATCGGATTTAAAGGACGCCCTGTAAAGCTTTTATTACAGAGCGATGAGGAAAACAGCAGCCGATTCAGCAATAAGAGTACTGTGGACTATATGTGTCAGAAGTCGGAGAATTGCGTGGCATTTTTGAATGGAGAAGGGGGCGGACGAGGGAAGGCAGTTGTTTCCAGAAAGGGAATCCGTCGTTATTTATTGGAGATTACCGGAGAGGCAGTGCATTCCTCGCACTGCTATAGAGGCAGCAATGCCATCTGTGAAGCGGCACACAAGATCATTGAGTTGGAGAAGCTTAAGGATGAGGATGGGCTTACCTGTAATTGTGGGTTGATCAGTGGCGGAAGTGCAGAGAATACAGTGGCCAAATTATGCAGTTTTACGGCAGACATCCGTTTTGCCAATGAGGAGCAGCTGCGTGAGGCTGAGAAGCTGATCAGTGAAGTTGCTGCCACATCTTATGTGAAAGGAACCAGCTGTACGGTGACACTTAAGAGCAGTCGGGTGGCGATGGAGCGTACCCAGCGAAACATGGAGCTTTTAGCTAAGCTGAGTGAAATTTATGAAGCCAATGGACTGGACCCCTTAAAGCCTATCCATGGGAATGGGGGATCGGATGCGGCAGAAGTGACTGCCTATGGCTTGCCATGTCTGGATTCTATGGGAGTGATCGGAGGAGCGGAGCATGACCGTGGGGAATGGGCATATCTGTGGTCACTCGTATATTCGGCAAAAATGCACGCGGCGGCAGCTTACTGTCTGTAACAACAGTGAACAACGAGGAGAATAAAATAGGCTCTTTGAAGCAGTCGCTGCTTCAGGGAGCCTTTGCCATTAAGGGATTCTTAAACAATTCTTTAGAATAATTTGCTTGAATTTCCAGAGCTTTGTTTTATACTATTTACTGTGGAGCAGATCCATAATAAGCAAAGGGAGTAAAGAATATGAGGATATTAGGGAAACGGTTCAGAAAA
>JAZSFW010000120.1:0-3008 GCA_045532445.1 Acetatifactor sp.
CCAATGCCAGCTTCAAAGACTGGTCATAACAGCTGCGGAGCAAGTTTTCCTCTCCATAGCTACCACCATCCCACACCGGACCAACGGTATGGATCACATACTTGGCGTGCAGACGAAATGCAGGTGTGATAGCTGCCTGTCCCATGGCAATGGGGCCGATCTTCTGCCGGGCAGCCAGCAGTTCCGGACCGGCCTTTTCGTGGATACTGGAATCCGTACCCAACCCCACCACAGGTCGAGGATTTGCCGAGTTGACTATGGCATCCACACACATATTGGTAATATCATTTCTGACGATCTCAAAGGGCATATGCTCACCACCTTCTCTTTTCTGATTTAAGTATAGCACAATCAGCCGTTACGTGAAAGATTTTATATCGCAGAATTCTCATCCTTACCTCCTACCATATAGGAAAGAACACCGTCTTCTCGTCGGGAATTCCCTCTTCATAGCTTTCAAATACAATTTGCATGGCTTTTCTGGCATAGACATGGGTCTTACTGGTATCATAATCCGCCAGGTATTTGATATCTGCTTTCCATTTCTTGAAATCAAAATGGATCTCGCCCCATTCACCTTCGTTGTCTGCCTGGTATTCGTAAATTGCATAGGCGACCTTTTTCCTCCGTCTCTCCGGTTCGATTTTCTTTACGGTAACCATCCGAATTGACTGATCTTCCACCATCAGCCGACCCAAATGCTCCACAGCCTTGTTGTATGCTTTCTCGGCACCATTAGCTGTTGTGATATTAAAGGGAGCACCCAACTCATCAAATGTAAGCCGTTTTTTCCACTTTTCTACATTGCCGCACTCCATACACACAGCATTTCGCTTCTGCAGATAATATTCTTCCTGATCATCCAGTTGGTCGAATGCCTTCTGCATGGACTTTCGGAGTTCTCGCCTTCTGATGATCTCAACATTGTCCAGATGTGTGCTGTCTGCGTGTGCTTCCTCTGAGGTTTCACCATCCTTGCTTGTAATATAGAGCGATTTCCGGCTGTGGATAAACTTTGCACCCTGAATATATTCCTCAGCGTTTTTCCGTCTGCAATTATATTTCTTCGCAAATTCCTCTGCTGCATTCTGATAATTGGTATGCATATATCCGGCAGTTCGGATTTTCTTATATACCGATGGTGTAGAGAAACCCCAGCATTCCTGAGTCATCTGATATTCCCGGATGGCATCTTTGATATCCTCATAAATGTAAGTGGTAAAAACCGCTCCCCGTGTAGGATCATAGTCAATCATCTTCCAGAGCATCATTTCTAGGCATTCCTGTTTGATCTCAATGAAACGCTCCGGATCATATCGGATATCGCCATCCTTGGCAAGCTGTTTATGGATAACCCGGTTGATATGATCTTCATTATGATGCAGGAAAAAGGAGAAATACTTCAGATCCTTCTCTTCTTTGGCTTTCACGATATAATCATTGGATCTTAGCTTTGTCCCATAGCTAGGAGGCGGAGGGGTCAGCTTATAAATATTATGGACGATGTAGGTTGTCAGCATGACACCAGGGGACGCAAAGCCGACAGCAGGAGCATAGCCATCCATCTCCCAGGTAAAACCTTTCAGTCTCTTATGCAGTTCTTTTCTCCATCCTTTTTTCACTGCAGTTTCCTCCGCGCTTCTTCTGTGATGGCATTTACTTCCATCTCTTGCTCATAGAAATTCTGAAAATACTTGTTGTCGATCCTGGCTTTGGTTCGCTTTGCCTTTGCCAGCTTTAAGATCATCTCGCCCAGTTCCCGTGAGATCTTACCTTCCCGCATATACTTTCTGGTGGTATTTCTGCGGGCTTCATAGATGCGCTGGATCTCATCTCCTTCGGGAGGCTGTTTGAACTTACCTCCCATCTTGGCTGCTACGTTGGCACAAGTCATGCCCCTCTCCGCTCCCGGGCACGGAGTGTTACAGTAGATTGTCGGATAGGCTTTCGTTGTCAGAAAAAATCTGCCGCAGATCGGACACTTTCTGGGAGCATTACCCACGCTGAGCGCCTCAAACAAATTCGACCGGTACATACTGGGGAACGAAGCGTAATGCATCCGCTTTACCAAACCTTTTTCTCCGGCCAGATATTGCATAGATACATTGGAAAATGCCAGCCATTCATCTTTCTCAGAATCATCTTTTTCAAAGAACTTTCCAAACATTTCTGCAAACCCTGCAGCATCTCTTCTGATGTCTGCTTCTCCGATTCCTTCAATCAGAGGAATCAGTTTTTCTCTGAATTGCTGTGTTCCAAATCCCAGCTGTGCCACCAGGCTCAATGCCTGCACAAAGATTACCCCCGGCCCTTTGGGATCGTGCATTTTTCTGGCCGCTTTATTGGTTGCTTTCTGAGAAAAGATGTCCTCCAGTTTTTCATCCAGCCAGATAAAGTCCTGATAGGAAAACGGCGGTACCTTTCTCAAAATATCCACCACTTCAAACACATTCTTACGGGACTTCTCCATCAGCAGCAAATCCACTTTGCCAATATAGAGCTGATCCACAAAATGCATCATCGGATCGGTAAGTTCCAGAATTCGCTCCACGGTCTCTTCGGGAATATTCAGCACATCCAGGGCAACAGTCCCGGCAGGAAATGTCTTACCCGCGTACACTTCTTCCTTTCCGTAATAGTCCAATGTCAAAAATGTATTCTTCAGTCTTTCTTTCAAATCTGCAACTGTCATAGAGACTGCTCCTTTCCATGTTTTCTCAGCCTCAGTATATCATCCTAATGGTCCAAAATTCCGGACTTGTTTTTCCGGAATCTGTCCCGGAAATCAGTTTGGAGTTGTCCCGGGAAAGGAGTGCTTTTTCCGTTCTATGACATAATACTAGTAGAGGGGTGTAAAGGCTCTGGAAATGATCAGCAGTTTCATACAGGTGCATATATCGCGGCAGATTTGACTGCTGCTTTTTTCATGCCCTAAAATGGAATCGGAAAGGAGGGAACGCCATGAGCGTATTAAAGATTCCAATGTTGCTGCTGAAAATTCCCCTGCT
>JAZSFW010000142.1:0-10302 GCA_045532445.1 Acetatifactor sp.
TCACAGAACGACATGGCTACGATCCGACTTCCATCAGCCCGATGGAAGATTTTGCCACGGCCGAGAACCTGGCTTCCACCATTCGTATCGGTGGATTGAAGCTGGAGCTTGAGGAACTGCATTCCAAAGTGGTGGGTGCACAGCTTGGTGTGGAAGCCATCGAGACCAGCTTGAAAGCCGGAGTCATTGGTTTCCTGATTGTAGTGATCCTTATGATCGCGATTTATTATATTTCAGGTGTGGCAGCTGCGATTGGATTGAGCTTGTATGTGGCCTTGGTGGTTCTTTTGATCAGAGGCTTTGATATGACACTTACCTTGTCCGGTATTGCAGGTATTATCCTGTCTATTGGTATGGCAGTGGATGCGAATGTGATCATTTTTGCCCGTATCCGGGAAGAGCTGGCAGCAGGACTTTCTGTGAGAACTGCCATGAAGACCGGTTTTGACAAAGCATTGTCTGCCATTGTAGATGGTAATATTACTACATTGATCGCAGCTGGCGTGCTCTTACTTTTGGCTCCCGGCAGTGTAAAGGGATTTGCACAGACCTTGGCATTGGGTATTGTGCTTTCCATGTTTACTGCTTTGGTGATCACGAAGATGGTAATGAATGCTTTTTATGCACTGGGCATCAGAGATAAGAAGTGGTATGGTGTCAGCAAGGAGCCTAAGACCATCAATTTCCTTTCCAAGAAGGGAATCTTTTTTGGTGCGTCCCTTGCAGTGATCGCAGCCGGATTTATCGTGATGGGTATCAATAAGGCAACGACTGGAGATATGTTGAATCTCAGCCTGGAATTTAAGGGCGGTACTGCAATTACAGTAAACTTTAACGAGCATAAGACACTGGATCAGGTAAACAGTGACGTGATACCTTTGGTTGAAGATATCACGAAAAGTGCAGTGCAGATTCAGACAGTGCAGGATTCCAATGAAGTGATATTTAAGACTTCTACCCTGAATATAGATCAGCGTGAAGCTTTGGATGAAATGTTTGCAGAAAAATTTAATGTGCAGGGAGATCAGATCACTTCTGAAACCATAAGTTCTACGATCAGTGAGGAGATGACCAGTGATACGATCATTGCAGTGATCGTTGCGATTGTATGCATGTTGCTCTATATCCGTATCAGATTCAGTGATATTCGTTTTGGCGTCAGCAGTGTGGCAGCGCTGATCCATGATGTGTTGGTGGTATTGGCATTCTACGCTGTAGCGAGAGTATCTGTGGGCAATACTTTTATTGCCTGCATGCTGACCATTGTAGGCTATTCTATCAATGCAACCATTGTTATCTTCGACCGTGTCAGAGAGAACATGCATACCATGAATAAGAAAGATGATCTGAAGGATGTAGTGAATAAGAGTATCATACAGACCTTGTCCCGAAGTATCTTTACCTCTTTGACAACCTTTGTTATGGTAGCCGCCTTGTATGTGCTGGGTGTTACCAGCATTCGTGACTTTGCGTTGCCCTTGATGGTGGGCATTGTGGCAGGAGCATATTCTTCTGTATGCCTTGCCGGTGGTATATGGTATCTTTTGAGAGTGAAATATCCGCCTAAAGTAAGTAAGTGATCGTAATTGTAGGGAATGGAGAGACTCCATTCCCTTTTTAGGAGTATGGTAATGGAAAAATGGCTGGTCAGTGCAAAAAAAGCTGATTTTAACGAATGGGCACAGGAGTTTGGAATATCTCCGGTGCTTGCCCGTATGATCAGAAACAGGGACATTACGGAAAAAACGCAGGTCAGAAAGTATCTCTTTGGAACATTAGAGGACTGTTACAGTCCCTGGCTCCTTTCAGGCATGGAAGCTGCTGTGGAGCTGATTCTGCGCAAGATTCAGCAGAATGCTGCAATTCGGGTGATAGGTGATTATGATGTGGACGGGATCTGTTCTTCCTATATTCTGACAAGGGGCTTAAAGTGTCTTGGAGCCAAAGTAGATACGGCAATCCCCCACAGGATTCATGATGGCTATGGCCTGAATGATCAATTGATTGCTAAAGCCGCTGAGGACAATGTGCAAATGATCCTTACCTGTGATAATGGCATTTCTGCAGCATCTCAGATCGCATTGGCAAAAGCTCACGGAATGACAGTGATCGTGACAGACCATCATGAAGTTCCTTTTGTGGAAGAAGATGGGGAGAAAAAGGAGATTTTGCCGGACGCTGATGTGATCATTGATCCCAAGCAAAAAGCTTGTACCTATCCCTTTAAAAGTATCTGCGGGGCCGTAGTGGCTTTTAAACTGGTTCAGGCTCTTGGTGAAAAGAGCAGGTGTGAAAAGCTTTTGCAGGCGCAGGAAGAGTTATTGCAGTTTGCTGCGATTGCAACAGTTTGCGATGTCATGGAGTTAAAGGATGAAAATAGAATCCTTGTGAAAGAAGGGATCAAACGGCTCAAGACAACACAGAATCCCGGTCTTAGGGCATTGATTGAAGTCAATGGTCTGGAGCCGGAGAAGTTGTCAGCTTACCATATGGGCTTCATCATAGGTCCCTGCCTGAATGCCACAGGGAGGCTGGACAGTGCGCTGAGGGCGTTGGAGCTTGTGGAAAGTACGAATAAGACAGAAGCCATGAACGCGGCTTCCTGGCTGAAAGCTTTAAATGACAGCCGAAAGGAGCTGACGCAAAAAGGCGTGGAACAGGCCATAGCATCCATAGAGGCAGAGGGAAAGAAAAAAGACCGGGTCATGGTCGTATATCTTCCGCAGGTGCATGAAAGTCTTGCAGGGATCATCGCCGGAAGGATCCGTGAAATATATCATCGGCCGGTATTTGTGTTGACCAAAAGTGAAGAGGGGATCAAAGGCTCAGGCAGAAGCATAGAAACTTATCATATGTACGAAAATATGGTGGCCGTAAAACATTGTTTTACGAAGTTTGGTGGTCATAAATTGGCAGCAGGATTGTCTCTGGCCATACGTCACAGAACGCCCGAGGAGGATGTGGAGGCTTTTTCACAGGAGCTGAATGGGTGTTGTACCCTGACAGCGGATGATATGATCCCTAAGATTCATATTGATGCAGCCATGCCCATATCCTATGCTACCAGAGAGATCGCCAAAGATTTGGAACTCTTGGAACCCTTTGGCGTGGGCAATTCCAAACCTCTATTTGCCCAAAAAGACCTGTGCTTTCTCCGTGGGCGAAAGATGGGGCAGAAAAAGAACTGTGCCCGATATATCGTAAAGACGCCGGAAGGGGAAGAGACGGAGCTGTTATATTTTGGAGAGCTGGAGAAGTTTGAACGGTTTTTGGATGAAAAGTATGGACAAGGAAGCGCAGAAAGCTTATATACCTCATATGGGAAATATATGGTCTCTGTCACTTATCAATTGGGAATCAATCATTATAGAGGAAAAGAATCGCTCCAGTTTGTGATGCAGAATTATTGTTAAATGATTTATACTATTTTTATGCTTTTCTTAGAGAATGTACATACTTTTGACATAATTTATTGTTAAAGTATAAAAGGATAGTTGATGAAGTCACTATCTCCCCCCCTCATAAGAAAATTGCGGAAAGCTTCGGTTAAGTCCGAAGCTTTTCTGCAGTTTTGAACTTGCAATCTATTTGTGAGGAGGATATAATAAAGTCAAGCGGGAATTGTTTGGATAGATAGGAGAATAGAATGGAACAGTATAATGTAAAAGGCATGAGCTGTGCGGCCTGCAGTGCCAGAGTAGAGAAGGCTGTATCTAAGGTCCCTGGTGTCATTTCCTGCTCTGTGAGTCTTTTGACCAACTCCATGAGCGTAGAGGGGCAGGCAGAGGTGAGTGAGGTTATCAGGGCTGTTGCGGATGCCGGATACGGTGCGTCATTAAAGGGCGTGGAACAGAAAGGAAATGCAGCATTGGATGAATTGGAGGATCGGGAGACACCGGTTTTGAAGAAACGTCTGCTTTTTTCTCTCGGATTTTTGGTCGTTCTTATGTATTTTTCCATGGGGCATATGATGTGGGAGTGGCCGGTTCCTCATTTTTTGTCTCACAACCACATTGCCATGGGCTTACTGCAGCTTTTGTTGACAGCGGCGGTTATGGTGATTAACCAGAAGTTTTTTGTGAGTGGATTTAAAAGTCTTGTGCATAAAGCTCCCAATATGGATACTCTGGTAGCTCTCGGCTCGGCAGCTGCTTTTGGATACAGCACTTTTGCACTGTTTGCAATGACAGACGCACAGATGAAGGGCGATATGGAGGGTGTGGCGGCTTTTATGCATGAGTTTTATTTTGAGTCCGCCGCCATGATCCTTGCACTGATCACAGTAGGTAAGATGCTGGAGGCAAGGTCGAAAGGCAAGACCACAGATGCCATAAAAAATCTCATGAAATTGGCTCCAAAGACAGCAGTGGTTGTCAGAGATGGTAGAGAAACGCAGGTAGATATCACACAGGTGAGAAAAGGAGACTTGTTTTTGGTGCGTCCGGGAGAAAATATCCCTGTGGATGGCACGGTGCTGGAAGGAAACAGTGCAATCAATGAGTCGTCCCTTACGGGGGAAAGTATACCGGTAGACAAGACTGTCGGGGATGCTGTGTCTGCGGGTACAGTCAATCAGTCCGGTTTTCTCAAATGTGAAGCCACAAGGGTGGGAGAGGATACCACATTATCCCAAATCATCCGGATGGTCAGTGATGCGGCCGCAACAAAGGCACCGATTGCCAAGGTGGCAGATAAAGTATCAGGTGTTTTTGTGCCTATCGTCATTGCGATCGCGCTGGTGACCATTGCGGTCTGGCTGCTTTCCGGGGAGAGCGTTGGTTTTGCTCTTGCCAGAGGTATTTCCGTCTTGGTGATTAGCTGTCCCTGCGCTCTGGGGCTTGCCACGCCGGTTGCTATTATGGTGGGAAATGGTGTAGGTGCCAGAAATGGGATTTTATTTAACACGGCTGTTTCTTTAGAAGAAGCCGGTAAGGTGCAGATTGTGGCATTGGATAAAACTGGTACGCTCACAAAAGGGGAACCCAAGGTGACAGATATCTTGACATTAGATGGGGTGAGCGAAGAGGAGCTTATGGTTTGTGCCCATTCTCTGGAGAAGAAAAGCGAGCATCCTTTGGCTAAGGCGATTCTGGATTATGCAAAACAAGAGCAGATTCCTGCTAATGAGGTAGAGGATTTTGCTGTATTTCCGGGAAATGGCTTGTCAGCGGTTTTTAAAGGAGAAGAACTGTTTGGCGGCAATTACAAATTTGTAGCCGGGAAAGCCTCCATCCCCCATGGGCTCCAGGTCAAATCTGAGCAATTAGCCAGACAGGGCAAGACACCATTGTTTTTTGGCAAAGCAGGTCAGGTGATCGGCATGATCGCTGTGGCAGATGTGATCAAGGAGGACAGCCCGCAGGCAGTAAAAGAGCTTAAGGACATGGGAATCTATGTGGTGATGCTGACCGGTGATAATGAAAGGACTGCTGCCGCCATCGGAGAGCAGGCAGGAGTAGATCAGGTCGTTGCCGGAGTTTTGCCGGGAGAAAAAGAAGGTGTCATCCGATCCCTTCAGGAAAAAGGAAAAGTGGCTATGGTGGGGGATGGAATCAATGATGCGCCCGCCCTTACCAGAGCAGATATTGGCATTGCCATCGGGGCAGGCACAGATATTGCCATTGATGCGGCGGACGTGGTGCTGATGAAAAGCAGGTTGAGTGATGTCCCTGCTGCAATCCGGTTGAGCCGCGCTACGCTTAAGAACATCCACCAGAATTTATTCTGGGCGTTTTTCTACAATGTAGTCGGTATTCCACTGGCAGCAGGTGTTTGGATCCCATTGTTTCATTGGCAGTTGAACCCGATGTTTGGCGCCCTGGCCATGAGTCTGTCCAGCTTTTGTGTGGTGAGTAATGCATTGAGACTGAATCTTGTGCGGGTTCATGATGGCCGCAGGGATAAAGCAATAAAAGGAAACTTCAAAATCCGAGAGGAATTAAATACAGAAAAAAGAGAAAGGGAGAAAAAAATGGAAAAAACAATGATGATCGAAGGCATGATGTGTGGACATTGTGAGGCAAGGGTAAAGAAATGTCTGGAAGCACTTCCGGAAGTGTCACAGGCACTGGTGAGTCACACAGAGGGGAAGGCAGTGGTAAAGCTGAATGCAAAACTGGCTGACGAGATACTGAAGAAGACTGTGGAAGACCAGGATTACAAGGTACTTTCTATTCAGTAATAGGGTGTGAAAATGCCAAAACTGTTTATACTATAGTTAAAATAAACAGCAGGAGGCACAAGATGGAGTATATTTCAAACAGCATTGTTTATGTAGGGGTCAATGATCGGGAAATCGATCTGTTCGAGGGTCAGTACCCAGTGCCGGATGGAATATCCTATAATTCTTACCTGATCCTAGATGAGGCGATCACGGTAATGGATTCTGTAGATGCAGCAAAAACGAAGGAGTGGCTTTTGAATGTAGAGCGTGCACTTGAGGGAAGAAAGCCGGATTTTTTGGTGGTACAGCATATGGAGCCGGATCATTCTGCCTCAATTGCAGCTTTCGTAGAGAAATATCCTTTTGCGACCATTGTGGGAAATGCCATGACCTTTTCTATGATCAGTCAATTTTTTCCTGTGTTGAACCTGGCAAATACGCTGAAGGTCAAGGAGGGAGAAGAACTGAAGTTAGGGTCGCATACATTACGGTTTGTATTTGCACCCATGGTCCATTGGCCGGAAGTGATGATGGTATATGAAAAGAGTGAGAAGGTGCTGTTTTCTGCGGTTGGATTTGGAAAGTTTGGTGCTTTGAAAGCAGAAGCCAGGGAGGATTGGGAAGAGGAGGCCAGACGATATTATATCGGTATCGTGGGAAAATATGGTGCCCAGGTGCAGAATGCGCTGAAAAAGGTGCAGGCACTGGATGTGCAGACCATATGTCCTTTGCATGGTCCGGTGCTTTCCGGGGATCTGGGATACTATCTGAACTTGTATGACTTGTGGTCCGGTTATCAGCCACAAAAGAGCGGTGTGTGCATCTGCTATGCTTCGGTATATGGGCACACAGCAGATGCGGCGTGCAGTCTGGCAGCAACGTTGAAAAAACGAGGCGTAGAAGTAGTTTGCCACAATTTGAACAAAGGAGACTGGTCAAGGGCTGTGTCAGATGCCTTTTGCTATGACAGGCTGGTTCTGGCATCGATCACATACAACGGAGAGATATTTCCTTCGATGAAAGCTTTTCTGGCAGCTTTGGCGGAGAGAGGATTCCGGGGGCGCAGGGTTGCGCTGATAGAAAACGGAACCTGGGCCCCGGCTGCAAATAGGGTGATGATGTCTTATCTGGAGAAGTGGAAGGATATCACACTTGCAGAGAATAATGTGACTGTCCGCTCGGCCATGAATGAGACAGTGCGTGCGCAGTTGGAGGTTTTGGCTGAAGAATTAAGCACAGTTTCTTAAAAGTTCTTTATTCTCTTGTCACCCAGATCACACCAAAAGTTTCCGGTCCCACATGGGAACCGATAGAAGGACCGATCTGAAGGCGGTTGGCGAGACAAATATTTGCTTCGGCCAGCTTTTGCTCAAAGCGTGCACAGTTGTCTGTGCCGTAGGTGTAGAGCGTGTAGACCGGAAACTGTGTGTCGATCTGGTATCCTTGGATATATTTGAGCATATTAAGGGCGGCTTTGTTTTTGCCGATACTTTTACCCAGTACACCGACATTTCCTTCGTCTGTTATGGTGATCATGGGCTTTAAGCTGGCTAGTTCTCCTATGGTGGCTGAAGCTTTGTTGAGCCGGCCGCCTCGTTTCATATATTCCAGGGTGTCTGCCACGGCTGCCACTTTGATGCGAGGGCGCAAAGCCTGTATTGCGCTGACGATGTAGGAAACATTACGTCCTTTGCTTCGAAGCGTACAGGCATAGTCTGCCATAATGCGGATAATGTGCGTGGCTCCCAGAGAGTCTACCAGGTAAATATTGTCATAGTCAGCCATGGTCTTGGCAAGCATTGCGCTCTGGTAAGTTCCGCTCAAAACAGAAGAGACGGTGATGCAGATCACCTCATCACCCTTCTCCTTTGCATCTAAAAAAACATCCAGATAAGCTTGCGGGGAAGGCTGGGACGTCTTGGGAAACGCACCGTTTGTCGTAAGCATTTCATAAAAAGCGTCCCGTTCTAAATCAATGCCGTCTAAGTAAGAATGATCCCCGATGGTTACGGTAATGGGGACCAATTCAATCTGTTTTTCTTGCAGTTCCGCTGCCTGAAAGTCAGCGGAAGAGTCTACGATGATTCGGATCATGATAATACCTCTCTTGCGATATTGGATATTTGTGTAAATAAGTCGATGGTCTGAAGGACTTTGTCTTCTCCCAGTTCTTTGATGATCACATCGATCAGTTGAAGGATTCTGGTATGCTGATTTTTGTAAGGAAGTGCGTGCTCCATATTCAGCGTCACATAAACCTGGCGTTTATCCGTTTCGGAACGTTCTCTGAGGATAAAGCCTTTTTCTTCCATACTGTTTAGCGTGCGGTTCATCTGAGATTTCAGCATCTGGGTGGAGGAACACAGATCGGTGGCAGTCAGGCGCCTGTCAGGATCCTGCAGATATGCCTGATAAAGGAGGTTGCAGATCAGTGCTTCGTTGAATGGAACATCAGACACAACCCGCTCGTTATTGATTGCGGTAGATAATTCCAGCCATGCACTTAGAAGCTGTTCGTTTAATGCTTTCATTAGCTTAATCCTTCCTTGATAAGTATGTGATGTATAAAAGTTCACAAAGTAAACGGTTCACAATGTATACTAACAGGAAAGACTGATTTTGTCAATCACATATTATTTTTATTTTCTGCTTGCCTTTTTCGTTCTTTTCACCTAAAATAAGATAAAAGTGGTATGCAAAGGCATGGTTAGTGTGTGACATACTTAGACATTGCGAAAAAGGAAGTGCATTACATGAAAATCAGTGAGATACATCAGAAAAAAAGACCGGTTCTGTCTTTTGAGATTTTTCCGCCGAAACGCGGTACGGCTCTGCAGAATATAGACGAGACTTTGTCGATCTTAAGTGAATTGAGGCCAGACTTTATCAGTGTTACTTTTGGCGCGGGCGGAAGCTCCAATAATAATAAGACCATAGAATTGGCCAAGAAGATCAAGGAAGAGTATCATATTGAGCCGGTGGTACATTTGACCTGCCTGACCTATTCCAAAGCAGAGATCGATGAATTCTCGCAGATTTTATTAGAGAATGATCTGAAAAATGTGCTGGCGCTTCGCGGTGACCGCAATCCTGACAATCCACCTAAAGAGGATTTTAAGCATGCAGATGAGCTTACGGCTTATCTGAAGAGTAAGGGAGATTTCTGCGTGGGCGGAGCCTGCTATCCTGAGTGTCATCCAGAGTCTGTTAACAGAGTGGCTGAGATGAGGCATTTAAAGGCAAAGGTCGACGCAGGAGATGAATTCTTGTTGTCCCAGCTTTTCTTTGAAAATAATATGTTTTATTCCTTCTTGGAGGACTGCAGAATCGCAGGGATTGAGGTGCCGGTGACCCCGGGTATCATGCCGGTGATCAATAAGGCCCAGATCGAGCGTATGGTGACCCTTTGCGGTGCTTCTTTGCCGGAGCGTTTCCGCAAGATCATGAACCGATATGAAGACAATAAGGAAGCACTGTTTGATGCCGGAATGGCTTATGCTTTAAGCCAGATCATAGACCTGCTTGCCAATGATGTGGATGGGATTCATCTTTATACCATGAATAATCCTGTGGTTGCCAGAAGGATTTGCGAAGGGATCCGCAATATCATCTAAAAAATGTAGTAATAAACATCGCCGCTTAGCTGTCAGTTAAGCGGCGATTGGTATGTGGTCATGTTGCTGTTTCTTTATTGGCAATGATTCTTTATTGCTTCGAAGCTTTCAGAGCTGATCACGTGTTCAATCTTGCAGGCATCTTCTGAAGCAAGCTCAGGGGATACACCAAGACGAACCAACCATTGGGTCAATAGTCTATGCCTCTCAAAAATCATTTCAGCGATTGACTTTCCGGTATCCGTCAGGTAAATAAAACCTTCTTTGGTAACCGTAATGTGTTCTTTTTCCCGAAGATTCTTCATAGCCACACTGACACTGGATTTTTTAAAGCCCAATTCTTCCGCAATATCCACAGACCGCACCACAGGTTTGGTCTTGCTTAAGATAAGGATCGTCTCCAGATAGTTCTCTGCTGATTCGTTTACATGCATAACTCCACCATACTTTCTTTTACTGCCAAATTGCTTCTTTGTTCAGTATAACATAAAGCATAAGTTTCAGCAAGTTATATTCTTGATTGTA
>JAZSFW010000216.1:0-2458 GCA_045532445.1 Acetatifactor sp.
AAAGACAGATATGGTGATGTTCCGGTTTACATTACAGAAAACGGTTATACCTGCCGCAGAAATATGGAGACCATGGAAGTGAAAAATGACTTAAATGACACAGGACGCATCAGCTACATCCGTGAGCATCTGCGTGCAGCCAGACGTGCCATCAGTGCAGGTGTCAATCTGAAAGGATATTATTACTGGTCTGTTATGGACTGTTGGGAGGGCACTATGGGCTATGGCTATCCCATGGGACTGATTTCTGTCAATTTTGATACGTTGGAGAGGACGCCCAGAGATTCTTACTACTATTACAAAACCATCATCAGCAATAATATGGTGGATTAGGAAAAGAGATTGCGAGGAAAGTCAAGTCTAAAAAAGGAAAAGAAAGGTATGGAAAGAGATGTTGTAATGCATGGTGTCCGAATGCTGTATTGCGATTTTGACAGGAAGGATACAAAAGAAATCATTCAGAAACGCTGCATCGACAGAGGGATGAATCTGATAGATTTTACGTTCCGGGTTATGAGTGATAAGCCGGAAGATGACATTCCGGCAGAGTATTTTTTGGATCTGGCCCGTTTCCTGACGGAGAGAAAGATTTATTTTGCGTTTCATTATCAGAATGGAAAGAGAAACACCGTTGGAACGGTTAAGGGCGCATGCGGCTATGAAAAGGCGACTGCAGTGGAGATGAAAAGAATCGCAGGGGAGTATTTCTTGGGACATAAGATAGGGGAGCTTGGCTCAGAGTATGGATGTTATGGTTCAAACTATGCGACAGACTGGAAAGAGAACCATTCTGACAATCCGGGTAAGACCATGAAAGAAGCAAAGGAGATCGTAGATGTAAAATCCCGCCATGCGATCAGCGAGGCAAGTATGGATGGTGAGATTCCGGTGACGATCATTGAGGCTACGGGGCTTTTGCCATATACCTCAGCCCAGGGGACTGCCTACCCAACCTTTGAGGGGTTGTGCGGAAATCCGGATATTATGGTTTCTTTGACCCGCGCAACGGCAAAGATGCTGCATACCGATATCTGGGGCACATATATCGCTCATGAGTGGTACGGAGGGGTGCGCGCCTTTGATACGCTCAAAATGCATCGTCTCCGCATGATGTATGACTATGTATATCTGTCTGGCGGTAAGACCTTTATGATCGAAAGTGGAGATGATGGTCTGAATGCCTTTGATGTGCCCCGAATCGAGAAAAAGGTCGGAGATCAGGTCGTTTCTGAAAGTGTATGTGGATATGATCATCCTCTCTGCCAAGAATATCGCAAGGTCATGGACGAATTTGCTGACTTTATTAACCATGACGTTCGCCCTAAGGGAGGACCCAAGGTTAAGGTGGCATTTGTACAGGGTAATTTTGACGGTTACAGCCCGTGGCGCGCTGGGAGTTATCTTTGGAATTGCTTCTCTGAACGGGATTTCAGTTATTCAGACCCGGAGTTGATGTGGAGAATATTTGATGATATTCCGGGGAAACGCCAATGGTATGACATCCATAACTTCGGTGATATTGACCTTTCAAACGCTCCGGCATACGGCACATACGATATTGTGAACGCAAGTGCGGGAAATGAAATTTTCTCAAAGTACGACTACCTGATCTTTGCAGGCTGGAACAGTATGACCGAAGAACTCTACGAGGAGCTTAAAAAGTTCGTCCATGGAGGCGGCAGACTCTTTATGACAGCAGCACACCTGAACACTTCGGTAAAACGTGACGGGGAGATGAAGCTGATAAACGGTGGAGATGTTTCCGATCTTTTCGGCTGTAAGCTTTCTGCAGAAGAAGCTTTTGAAACCAATGATGGCTGGAAATATAGTGACAGTATCGTTCCCGAGCTTCTGTATCCACGCGCCAAGGCGTATGACCCGATTTTCGCAGAAGGTCATGTGCGCTATGCCAAAACAGAGCTTGTCACGGCAAGTTCTGCAGCGGTACTCAGCAGCAGATTTTTTGATAAGGATGCAAGCCAGACACCTCCAGGACTTGTAGAAAATAAATATGGAGACGGCTACGCAATCCTTATGACCTGCCTTACCTATCCTAGTGGAAGTGGCTACTCCTGCTACAGAAACGTTGTAAGAGAAATCCTCACTGCAAGCCACCGACAGGCCCACATCAAGGTCAGCGCCCCCGACAAAGTCCGCTTCAGTGTCTACGAAGGAGACAAAATCTACCTGCTCAACACCGACTTTGACTGCCAGTCCCATGTCATAATCGACTACGGAACTGAAAAGAAAGAAGTGACCTTAAACCCTCGCGAGCTTCGCGCAATCGATCGATAAGTATTTTACTGTAACGTGGCGGCGACGGACAGGCAGGATTACCTGACAGGGGGGAGCGGTTAAAGGCAGTTGATTCGACATCTGCGAAACAGTTAGAGTTACTTAGGACAGCTTCACGGCCCGAATGAAAGTGTTAGAGTGTACACCGACAACATGTTTGAGG
>JAZSFW010000092.1:0-2843 GCA_045532445.1 Acetatifactor sp.
AATATTTAAAATAGCCGATGATGAAGGCCTTTTACTGATTGACACCAAAGATCTGCGGTCCATGATTCTGTATGTAGGTGAGAAGGCACATGAGTATACATTAAAGTACGGAAATATCGCTAAGCAGAGCCTGGGTGGGATTTCCAGGGCACTGACAGCTCTGGAAGCAGCAGGATATGATTTTGCCACTGTGCAGAGCATGGTAAATGAAATTTTGAAATAATTGCGATATCGCAACAAACAGCCCCGGGCGTTATACCTGGGGCTTCTTTTGTATCTTAATATTCTTATGTGCTTCATAGATCTTTCGTATATTTACATAATACACCGGTTATTGACAATTATCAACGTTATATCATCGACAAATATCGACAATGCATAAAACTATTTTGATTGCACATCATATAGCCGAGGTGGTCTATATGAAAATAAAGATAGAGTTTTATGTGAGGGAGATCCGGCAGGATCGCGGGTTAACAATTCGGCAACTTGCGGACCTGTCCGGTGTCAGCAAATCAAATATATCAGCGTTGGAGAAAGGGGAGATCATGCCGACTGTCCATACCATGTGCTGTCTGGCCATAGCTCTGGGCGTGGAGTTTGGGGAGCTGATCAGCTACAAAGTAGTCTGACTGTCCGACATACAGGACACTTGTAATCTCTTGGGCTTATTTGGCATAAATAGGTAAAAGACTAAAGAACAGGGGAATACATATATGGAGTATACTGAGTTTATGCTGAAGTGTTTGAGGAAACTTCCAGAGGAAAAGCTGGAGGAGTTAAAGAATGAATGGGAAAGGAAATATGCAGGAAGTGAAGTGATTGAATATTTGTATTGGGTTATTTATAAGTCGAGATATAAAAAGCATTAATTTCGTGTTGCATTTCGTGTTGCATAAGTCGAATAAATTTAGTATTTTTCAATTATTTTTAGTGATATGGAAACAAATACATTATGTAAAAAATGCCGTATTTATCAGCTTTTTCGAGAAAACTTGATAAACACGGCATTCTTCAATTTCATGGAGATAATGGGACTCGAACCCACGGCCTCTTGCATGCCATGCAAGCGCTCTCCCAGCTGAGCTATATCCCCAGATGCGTAGTGATTACGACGAAATATAGTATACCATACTTCCTGAAAAAATGGAAGAGGAAATATAAAAAAGATTGGTGGGTATTAGAGGCCGCCAATACAGAAAGAGGGCAGCCACACTCGGCTGCCCTGTATCCTTTTATGATATATCTTGTTATTTCAGACCATCATGGTATTTTTCTTCACAGTATTTGCAGCGATAAACTTCTTTTTCTTCATCTGCCAATACGAAGATGTGGGGAAGCTCCTGCTCGATGGAGGTGATGCATCTGGGATTGTGGCATTTGATCACATTCTTGATCTGTTTGGGCAATACAAGGATCTTTTTGTCTACAATCTCCCCGTCTTTGATCACATTTACCGTAATGTTGTGGTCGATGAAAGCCAGAATATCAAGATCCAGCATGTTGATATCACATTCAACTTTCAAAATATCTTTTTTACCCATTTTTTCACTGCGGGCATTTTTGATGATGGCTACGGTGCAGTCCAGCTTGTCCAGCTGCAAATGTTCATAGATGGATAAGCTTTTGCCGGCTTTGATATGGTCAAGGACGAAGCCTTCTTCGATTTTACCTACGTTTAACATATATACCTCATTTCTCCGCGGATGCGGTGGTTGTTTGGATGTGGTTATTTGTCACCAGAGAGAAATGCGTCAGTCTAGCACAGCTCCAGTAAGGTTAAGATCAGCGCCATGCGCACATATACGCCGTACTTTGCCTGTTTGAAATAAGCGGCTCTGGGATCATTGTCTACCTCTACTGAGATTTCGTTGACTCTGGGCAGGGGATGAAGGATCAGCATATCGTCTTTGGCCAGTTCCATTTTGGCAGTATCCAGAATATAGAAATCCTTCAGACGGATATAGTCTTCTTCGTTAAAGAAACGTTCCTTCTGTACGCGGGTCATATAGAGCAGATCTAATCTGGACATTACGTCTTCTAAACGGATAACCTCTTCATAAGAGATATTTTTGGCTTTGAGCATTTCAATGATATAGTCCGGTACACGCAGTTCTTCGGGAGAGATGAAAATAAAATGGATATTCTCATAACGCACCAGTGCATTGATTAGGGAGTGAACGGTACGACCAAACTTCAGATCGCCACAGAGGCCGATGGTGAAGTTGTCAAGCCTTCCTTTCATGCTGCGGATGGTGAGCAGGTCGGTAAGGGTCTGTGTGGGGTGCTGGTGGCCACCGTCACCGGCATTGATCACAGGGATATCTGATTTCTCCGCAGCTACCATGGGTGCACCTTCCTTGGGGTGACGCATGGCGCAGATGTCTGCGTAGCAGGAGATGACTCTGATAGTATCGGATACGCTCTCGCCTTTGGATGCGGAAGAGGAGGCTGCATCAGAAAAGCCGATGACTCTGCCGCCCAAACGGGTCATGGCAGACTCAAAGCTTAAACGGGTTCTGGTGCTGGGCTCGTAGAAGCAGGTTGCCAGAATTTTGCCGTCACAGGCGTGGGCGTATTTTACCGGGTTCTGTTCAATATCATTGGCAAGGTCGAAAAGCTTGTCCAATTCTTCTGTGGTAAAGTCCAGGGGACTCATTAAATGTCTCATAGTGTGTATTCCTTTCTTTAAAGTGTTTTTTAATCTGCAGGTATCAGAAGACCGTAGAAAAGTCGAAGAGAATCATCCCTTCGACTTCAGATATCATTTATAAGATAATAACTCCTCTACAGGCTTTCTTCTGGGAGCAACGGGCTCTTCGGCAGGATAACCAATGGGAATT
>JAZSFW010000085.1:0-13634 GCA_045532445.1 Acetatifactor sp.
CGTACTCTCTTCCTGCCATGTAGCTACGCATATGCTACCCTGCCACAATTTTATTGATGCCTCAATCTCATCGCTTGATGCATCTGAATATACAATGCCAGAACAATTTGCAGCATTTCCTTCAAAACTCAAAGTTGGATATATCCTTGTATATCTTGGCGTAGCTGCATTTGCTGTCATTGGCAACAATAGAACCATAAACACAGCTAAAGTCATTGCTATTTTCCGCATATAAAACACCTCCTTTCTCCGTTATACCTATAGTAACGAATAAAAGAGGTGTTTTGGGACACTTAATTTAATTTTTTTATTTTATATTTAAATTAATCTACCTTTATTTCTATAATGCTCTCAGCCCATTTGATCAGTTCTTCCTTTGTAAGCATTGCTGTAACTGTAAACAAGGTATCATTTTCATCAATCCATACAATGGTACTGGTATGTTCAGCATCCTTTGACATATAATAATCGGCCTTATACCCCATAACTTCTACAACCGAGTACTCGCCATAAGACAGATTCCCATCCATTAAGAAATTCTGATCTCCTTTAATTAAAGCAAATAAATAGGAAAAATCTGCAATAAAGCCATTTGAATCAATATATGCATACGTTCCACCATTATCACCCACTTCCAGCACCACCAGCTCATATCCCTCCGGCACCCATCCCGGCTCATATCTTACACCGGTCATGTCCACCGCGTTATCGCCTTCAAAATCATACTCAAAGTGTGTAGCACCCTTCAGTTGCTTAAACCATCCAATCACCGCAGCGCGTACATCAGGACTGATGCCGAAGTGAAAAATGCCGCCGGACAAAAAAAGTGCCAACAGGCATGCTGCACTACGCACACCATAATACAGTATGGGGTGTTCCATCCGCAATATCAGCTTCTTCATCCTCTTGGTAAAAGATGGGGATGGTGTATACGGAATATCCTCTTGTGAAGGTAAGGACTGAAGTATTGCTTCGGTCGCTTCCTTTGCTGCTATATGCAATCTTTCTTCATCAATCACAATATTCCCTCCTCTCTGCACAGCTCCTCCAGCTTATTTTGGGCACGCTGTAAAAGCTTACTGGTATTACTCTCCGTAAGCTTAAACATCACAGCAATTTCCTTAGTGCTGTAGCCCTGCTCAAATTTTAATAAAATCACTTCCCTGTAACGGGCTGACAATTTAAGTATACAAGCAACCAGACCATTGTCTCCTGTATACTCTATTGACAGACCGTTGGTATCCTCATTGAGTTCTATTTCTCCGCGTCTTTCTTTTGCACGAAGTAAATCGATTGCTTTATTCTCAACTATAGTAACGATGTAGCTTTTCGTTTTTGGACACTCTACCTCAGAAATATTTTTCATATTTTTTGCAATACTGATAAAAGCATGTTGTACAGCATCCTCCGCATCATGTGAATTGTGCAATATTTCATTTGCCACATAAAACATAAGCTTACAATAAGCCTCATATACCTTTACAAATTTATGTCTGTCCTGCGGCTCATCTATCATTTGTAAATATATTAACATATTATCCCCTTTTTCCCCTTTTGCCTTTTAATTCTTACTGTTCAAACGCACCACTCTCTAAGCCGCCCTCCTGACACCTCTTCCCTGCCAGGACTACTGCCAACAGGGTAAACCCTGCTCCCAGCAAAAAGGCAAGCAACGTACCGAACAAGTTCTCCGGCAGCCACCAAAACAGATGCTCCATTACAAAGGTTGAGAGAAAATTGATGGCAAAGTGACAGATCATCACAGGATACAGGCTTTGATATCTGCGATACAACACTCCCAATCCCATACCCAGCACGAATGCATAGGTACCCTGCACAAAGTTAGCATGCATGATTCCAAACAACAGCGCCTGCAAGACATTGGCAATCCAGAAAGACAGCCTTTCACTGCCAAATCCGGCGCTCATCCTCCTGCCATAGTAAAGTATAATACCTCTGCAAAGCAGTTCCTCACCAATAGGTGCAAGAAATACTGCGGCCAAAATAGTCAATGGATTCTCTCCCATTCCCGCAGCTTCCATCATTTCCATATAATCGGCAAAAATATTGGGCGCAAGGTACTGGATCATCATAGCAATACCATTTGCTATCAGACAAAGCCCGAAACCAGCAACAAAAGAAACAGCAATTCCCCGTACTTTCAAAACTTTAACCGGATTAGAAATCTTAGGTCTTCCACATCCGTAATAATACCAGAGTCCGAATATGGGAATCGACAGCACATGATAAAGCAGCACGCCCACTGCCGCTGCACCCAGCGCTTTTTCCATAATCATCTCCTGTATCTGGATGGGGTCTGTGATTCCGTGCAGCCCTGCCTGCATTCCGGCCACGAACGTTGAGGGCAACATAGCCAGAACTCCCAATAAAATCTGAAGCACCATACTTGCAGCTAAGGCTGCAATAGCCAACCCAAGCCAACCTGTTCTCTTCCAAAATCCGTCCATTTTCCATTCCTCCCATATCTAAAATCACGTTCAAAAAAAATGTTTATATATTTTCGACATATTACACTAGTCTACTGACTTCAAGGACTCAGTCATACTAATCTTATCAAGCTTTTTCCCCATAAACCAATTGACAAAGCAGGCAAAACCAATGGTCAGCAGGATACTGTATACATAACTTATGGCTTTAATCTGCACCTGGAAAGAAACCATATCTATCTTCACCGCATCCATCACAAACATGTGAAAATACTTTCCCAGCAAAAGTCCGGCCAAGGCCCCAACAAAAGTCAGCACCAGATTCTCCCGAAACACATAGGCCGATGTTTCTTTTTTATAAAAGCCCAACACCTTAATGGTGGCTATTTCCCGCACACGTTCTGTAATATTAATGTTCGTCAGATTATAAAGCACAATAAACGCAAGCCCTGCCGCGCACAATATGATCACCAGAATGATCAGATCCATACTTTCAAGCATATTGTCAAGACGTCCCATCATATCCTGATTTACCGTAACAGTAGCTACATTGTCAAGACTCATCAAGGCAGCTGAAAGTTTATGGGGATCTGTACCCGGAATCAAATTCAGGTACAAGGTCTTGCACAGTGCTTTCTGCCCCATTTGCTGTTCAAAAGTCTGCAAAGACAAATACACATAGTCATAAATGTAATTGTCACAGACGTCGCTCACCACCAGTTCCATGATGTTTCTATCCTCATCACGAAGAGTGATCATATCTCCAGCTTCCACTGCATACTGTTCTGCGATGTTCTGGGTCAGAATACATTCTCCCACCTGCGGGACAGTCAATTTCTCACCTTCTTTGGTATAAAGACCTACATAAGGACTCATATTCAATGCTTCGTCAACTGCAACCATGTAAATAGATTTGGTTCCGCTCTCTGCCACCAGATCTACAGAAGTCTCAAGAACCATCGTGAACTCATCGGCTTGCCCGGCAAGTACCTTCTCCACTTCTGCCATCTGCTCCTCGTCAGGCATATCCTTAAATGAAACCGACAAATCAAAAATCTGGATTCTCTCGTATTGATGATGTGGTACTTCCACAATGGAATCCATAATACCAAAACCGGTGAGCAAAAGAGCCGTGCATCCACTGATCCCTACGATCATCATAAAAAATCTCTTTTTATATCGAAAAATATTCCGACAAGAAACCTTATGCAGAAACTTAAGCCTTCTCCAGATGAAAGGAATGTGCTCAAGCAAAACCCTCTGTCCCGCCTTAGGTGCCTTTGGCCTCATCAATTGTGCTGCTACAGCAGAAAGCTCATACCGGCAGCTAAGCCAGGTAGCCCCCATAGAACACAACATGGAAACCACAAGTGAGATCACAGCCAGTCTGGTGTCAAACACATATTCCAGAGCATCCACTTGATACATGATGCCATAGCCAAACCAAATAACTTTAGGTAAAAACCAGGTTCCGAACACAAATCCCACAATACAGCCCACAGCTGCAGCCGCTCCGGAATAAAACAAGTACTTGGTCATAATAGATCCTTTTTGATATCCCAAAGCTTTCAATACACCGATCTGGGTTCTTTGCTCCTCCACCATGCGATTCATGGTAGTGATACATACCAACGCTGCAATTGCAAAGAAAAATACCGGAAAAACATCTGCAATACCATCCACGATTGCCGAGTCACTTTCAAAACAAGCATAACCAACATTGGTTTCCCTTCCCAGCAGAAAGCTATCGGGTGCATCCAATGTGTCCAATGCCTCCTGTGCATCCGATAATTTCCGCTCAGCATCGGCAATTTCCATCTCGAATTCTCTCAGACCATCTTCGTACTCTTTCAGACCATCCTCATACTGTATTCTGCCATCGTCCAGCTCTTTACGGGCTTTATTAAGCTCTTTCTCTCCTTCAGCAAGCTCCGCCCATCCACTTTGGATCTGACTACGTCCGTCAGCAAGCTGCGCTTTCCCCTTCTCCAGTTCGACCTTTCCCTCTGCAAGCCGGATCTGAGCCTCAAGCAACTGCTTGTATGCTGCATTCAACTGCGCTTCACCGGACACAAGCTCAGCATTTCCAACATTCATCTGCTCCTGATACTGTGCAATTTGGGTTTTCCCATCTTCCAAGGCCACACGACCTTCAAAAAGCTGCTTCCAGGCATCGGCAATCTGAGAGCGTCCTTCTGCAATCTGGACACGATACGCGGAAATTTCAGTAAGTCCCTTTTCCACTTCTTTCCTTTGTGCCTCATCCGTCACAAGCTCAAGAGCGCCTAATGCTTCAATCTCCTTGGCATTTAACATCATTTCCTGTTGATTCAGTTCCTGCTCTTTCTGAGAAATCTCCCTCTCTGCAGAGGCCAGTTCTGTCTCTTTTTGAGTGATCAATGCCACTTGACTGTCCAGTTCAGCTTTTCCGGCTGCAAACTCTGCCAGCCCGCTGGAAAGCTTTTCTTTCTGTTCCTGCCACAGTGTCAGATTCTTTTCAAGCTCTGCTTCTGCATCCAAAAGCTTCTGTTCCTCTTTTGCAAGAGTTTTTTCTCCCTGGGAAAGCTCTTTTTCTTTCTCTTCCAGTGTCCTTCTGGCATCCAAAAGTTCGCATTCCCCTTCTTTAAGCTTTTTTTCACCATCTTCCAGCTCTTTGCTTGCCTTCAAAAGTTCTGCATGGGCATCAGCCAGTTCTATTCTTCCCTCTGCACGGCCTTCCTCCAACTCCTTTTCGGCATCAGCAAGCTCTTCAGCCCCTTGTTTCTTCACACGCTCATAGCGATTATCCGCAAGTCTTGCTGTCAATTCTTCCCATTTTTCTGCTTTTTCATCCAGAAATGTTTCATAATCCTGACTGTATAACGGAAAATCTTGTATAAATTTCACATAAACTTCTGTATAATAATCTACGGCAAATCCTTCCATGGGCAAATAGATGAATCCGGTGATCCGGCCATTTCCAAGGGAGGTATTGCCCCTCTCAAACTGGATATACAAAGGAGATTGAACTACACCTACGATCGTATATTCCTCAGAAGCAAAATTTTCTAAATCTTCCTCTTTATTGGCAGCAGATAATACCAGCTTTTGCCCAATCTGATCTTCAGAAAACATCAGGCTATCCACCACGCACTCCTTCTCGCCCTCCGGAAGTCTGCCTGCCTTTACTACCAGCTGATTGATCTCTTTCGGCAGACTGTGCGCCTTTAGCACCATCTCATTTCCCTTTTGAATGAAACAAAGAATGTCAAAGCTCACCGAACCTTCTGCTGCACGCACATCTTCCTTATTTCTCATGGCTTCCACATCCTGTTCCTCAAATCCCACTGTGGAGAGAAGCCGATAATCATAAAAAGCTTTCTCTGTCAAGAAATCACTGGTCGTCTTTACCATACTGCTCCTGACAACCTTCAGTCCTGAAAAAAGGCTCACCCCAAGACATACAATAGCCAGGATGGCCACAAAGCGTCCAAAACTTTGTTTTATTTCCCGAAATGTGGATTTCCACATCATCGAACTCATAAAATTTCCTCTTTTCTACCAGAAATTACCATTCCAGATCCGAAATATCCATGATCTTTTCGTTTTTCACCATACTCACTACTGTCCCGCTTTTCACTGTGATGATACGGTCTGCCATGGCTCGAAGTGCCAGGTTATGTGTGATCACAATTACCGTTTTACCCTTTTGTCTGCAGGTATCCTGCAAAAGTTTCAGCACTGCTTTTCCCGTGTTGTAATCCAAAGCGCCCGTTGGCTCATCACAAAGCAGGATCTTGGGATTTTTAGCCAGGGCTCTGGCAATTGCCACCCGCTGCTGTTCACCGCCGGAAAGCTGCGAAGGAAAATTATTCAGACGCTCTTCCAACCCTACATCTTTAAGCACTTCAGCTGCATCCAGCGGATCCTTACAAATCTGCGCCGCCAACTCTACATTCTCCAGGGCAGTCAGATTTTGCACCAGATTATAAAACTGAAAAACAAAACCAATATCATGACGCCGATAGGTAGTCAGTTGATTTTTGTTATACGCTGATATTTTCTGCCCATCCAGCCACACAGTTCCTTCACTTAGCGTATCCATCCCGCCCAGAATATTAAGTATCGTGGTCTTGCCCGCGCCGGAAGAACCTACGATCACACAGAATTCTCCCTGTTCAATTTCAAAATTTACGTCATGAAGAGCCGTTATTTCCACCTCTCCTGTTTTGTATACTTTCTTTACATTTTCGAATTTCACAAACGCACACATGAATACAACACCCTTCCTATGTAGAAGAAACATTCTCTGCAACTAAGTATATCATAAAAAAGAGCCGGCGCAAATGCCGACTCTTTAAATTTAATAAACTTTTTATTTCAACTGCGCATCCAATACTTCTGCAACCTTCCCCAGCGCATCCGAAATTCCAGCCGGATTCTTTCCGCCGGCCTGTGCCATATTGGGACGACCACCGCCGCCACCGCCAACCAGTGCCGCAATCCCTTTGATCAGATTGCCGGCATGTGCACCGGCTGCCACAGCACTGTCCGTAGCCATAGCCACCATATTCACTCTGCCGTCCTGGTTAGACAAAAGAACAACCACACCTTCCTGGATCTTCGACTTCAACTGATCTCCCAGATCACGCAGACCATTCATATCTACGCCCTCTACACTGGTTGCCAGAAGCTTGATCCCTTTTACCTCTTTCACCTGGTTCAACACATCCCCAAGTGCATCTTTGGCAGCTTTGCTCTTCATCGCTTCCAGCTCTGAATTTAAAGCCTTCAGCTGAGCTTGCATATGCTCACATCTTTCAACCAAGGCTGTCGGCGTAGTCTTCATCACCTTAGCCGCTGCAGCCAAGGTCTGCTCCAGCCCACGATAATAAGCAAATACACCGTTACCGGTCAACGCTTCTATTCTTCTGACGCCTGCAGCAACTCCATTTTCGGACAAAATCTTAAATGCTGTGATCATGCCGGTATTGGCTACATGGGTACCGCCGCAGAGCTCTGTGGAGTAATCTCCCATCTTCACTACACGGACTTTCTCACCATATTTTTCTCCGAAAAGTGCCATGGCACCGGTTTTCTTCGCTTCATCAATGGACATGATGCTGGTTTCCACAGGAAGTGCTGCTGCAATCTGTGCATTAACCACTGCTTCCACCTGTTCGATCTCTTCTGCAGTCATAGCTGCAAAATGACTGAAGTCAAAACGCAGTCTTTCCCCGTCCACATAAGAACCGGCCTGCTCTACATGAGTACCCAACACTTCGCGAAGGGCTTTCTGCAGCAAGTGGGTCGCACTGTGATTCTTACAGGTATCTGCTCTCCTTACTACATCAACCTGCAAAGTAACCATATCACCCGTCTTGATCATACCCTTGGTCACTACACCGATATGTCCAACCTTGCCGCCAAGAAGCTTAATTGTGTCTTTTACCTCAAAGCTTCCATCATCTGTGGTGATCATACCGATATCTCCGGTCTGTCCACCCATAGCAGCGTAAAAAGGCGTCTCCTCCACGATGATGGTACCGATTTCCCCATCTGTCAACGCATCTGTTATCTCTGTTTCTGTGGTCATCACAGAAACCTTAGACTCATGTACCAATCTGTCATAGCCCACAAATTCTGTGGTAACAGAAGGATCGATGGACTCATATACGGTCACATCAGCTCCCATATAATTGGTCACCTTGCGGGCTTTACGTGCTTTCTCTTTCTGAACCTGCATGCTCACAGCAAAGCCTGCATGGTCAATGGTAAAGCCTTTTTCAGCCAGAATTTCTTCTGTCAGATCCGTGGGGAATCCATAAGTATCATACAATTTGAACGTATTCTCACCGGACAACTGTGTCTGACCGTTCTTTCTCATTTCTTCTTCCATTTCGGCAAGGATACTTAAGCCCTGATCGATAGTCTTGTCAAATTTATCTTCTTCCTGGGTCAGAACATTTAAGATAAAGGCCTTCTTCTCATCCAGCTCCGGATAACCATCCTTACACTCAGCAATCACCGTCTGACTTAAATTTGCCAGGAACTTTCCGTCAATGCCAAGGAGCTTTCCATGTCTTGCTGCACGGCGGATCAGTCGGCGAAGCACATATCCTCTTCCTTCGTTGGAGGGCATAATACCGTCACTGATCATGAAGGTAGAGGAACGAATGTGATCCGTGATCAGGCGAATGGATACATCTTTCGCATCATCTTTCTGATATTCCACACCTGCGATTTCACAAATGCGGTCACGGATAGCCTTCATCGTATCAATATCGAATACAGAGGTCACATCCTGCACAACCACTGCCAGACGCTCCAGCCCCATACCGGTATCAATGTTTTTCTGCACAAGCTCCGTATAGTTCCCATGACCGTCATTGTCAAACTGTGTAAACACGTTGTTCCACACTTCCATGAAGCGGTCACACTCACAGCCCACCTTACAATCAGGCTTTCCACAGCCATATTTGACACCTCTGTCATAATAAATTTCAGAACAGGGACCGCAGGGACCTGCACCGTGCTCCCAAAAATTATCACACTTGCCATCAGCATCGCGGTAGAAACGAGTAATTTTCTCAGCAGGAACTCCTATTTCCTTTGTCCAGATATCAAACGCCTCTTCATCCTCACAGTAGATAGAAGGATAGAGTCTTTCCGGCTCCATTCCTACCACTTTGGTGAGAAATTCCCAGCTCCAGGCAATCGCCTCATGCTTAAAATAATCTCCAAAGGAGAAATTACCCAACATTTCAAAGAAAGTCAGATGTCTTGCAGTCTTTCCTACATTTTCAATATCACCGGTTCTGACACACTTCTGACAGGTGGTGACTCTGCGTCTGGGCGGAATCTCCTGACCGGTAAAATAAGGCTTTAAAGGTGCCATGCCGGAGTTAATGATCAGCAGACTGTTATCATTGTGGGGCACCAGAGAAAAGCTCTTCATCTTCAGATGATCCTTGCTTTCAAAAAAGTCAAGGTACATCCTTCTCAGTTCATTTACACCATATGCTTTCAAGGTTGACTCCCTCCAAATTAAAAGGTGAATTTATCAGCAAAATAAGCATCTAAGTCAGCAATAGCCACACGCTCCTGCTCCATAGAGTCACGGAAACGAACGGTTACACAACCATCAGTCTCAGACTCAAAGTCATAAGTCACGCAGAAAGGTGTACCGATCTCATCCTGACGACGATATCTCTTACCGATGTTACCTCTGTCATCAAATTCACAGTTATATTTCTTGCAAAGCTGTGTATAAATCTTCTCAGCACCTTCGTTCAGCTTCTTGGAAAGAGGCAGCACGCCGATCTTAACCGGTGCAAGTGCAGGATGGAAGTGCAGAACGGTACGCACATCGCCGCCCTCCAGCTCTTCTTCATCATAAGCAGCACATAAGAATGCCAGAACCACACGATCTGCACCAAGAGAAGGCTCTACCACATAAGGAACATATTTTTCCTTCTTCTCATCATCAAAGTAAGACATATCTTCACCGGATACGTTCTGATGCTGCGTCAGGTCATAATCAGTTCTGTCAGCGATACCCCACAGCTCGCCCCAGCCAAAGGGGAAGAGTAATTCGATATCTGTAGTACCCTTGCTGTAGAAGGACAATTCTTCAGGGCTGTGGTCACGCAGACGCATCTCTTCCTCTTTCATACCCAGAGAAAGCAGCCAATCGCGGCAGAAAGCTCTCCAATAATGGAACCAATCCATATCAGTACCGGGCTCACAGAAAAATTCCAGTTCCATCTGCTCAAACTCTCTGGTGCGGAAGGTAAAGTTACCGGGTGTGATCTCGTTACGGAAAGATTTACCGATCTGCGCAATACCAAAAGGAATCTTCTTGCGGGAAGTTCTCTGTACATTCTTAAAGTTTACAAAAATACCCTGTGCGGTTTCCGGTCTTAAATATACGGTATTCTTAGCATCCTCTGTTACACCCTGGAAGGTTTTAAACATCAGGTTGAACTGACGGATGTCGGTAAAATTGTGCTTGCCGCAGGTAGGACAGGGAATATTGTTTTCCTCAACAAAATTCTTCATCTTCTCCTGGCTCCAGCCATCCACACTTTCTTCCAGCTGGATACCTTTCTGGGCACAAAAATCCTCGATCAGCTTATCTGCACGGAATCTCTCATGACACTCTTTACAATCCATCAAGGGATCAGAAAATCCGCCCAAATGTCCGCTGGCAACCCAGGTCTGGGGGTTCATCAAGATTGCACAGTCAACTCCTACATTGTAAGGATTTTCCTGTACAAACTTCTGCCACCATGCTTTCTTTACATTGTTCTTAAGCTCAACGCCCAGATTACCGTAATCCCATGTATTGGCAAGGCCGCCATAGATCTCAGATCCGGGATATACAAATCCTCTCGCTTTTGCCAATGCTACAATTTTTTCCATTGTTTTTTCCATAATGTTCTGCTCCTTTATTTCATAATAATATAAGTATTATCTTCTGTATCGGAAGGTTCTACGCTTCCGTCTTCATTCACTGCCGCTTTCGAAGTAACATACTGAGGTTTACCAGGTCCATAGATTCTTACATCATCCGAAACGATCAACAGTCGGCTGCTTCCCATGCCAAAAATCTCTTTCTTGCCTATGATCTTACCATCTTTTACCGCCACAAGCTCTACATCCAGATCATAGCCGGATTCTTGCGCCTGTGCCACTGTCCCATAAAAAAGATCTTTTCCAAAATAATCCTTGTAACAGGAAGTGTCCCGAAAGATTAATACCAGTACAGCCTTAGGTACCTCCCCGGCCACGGTAAGAGAAGTAAGCCTTACTGCTTCCATACCCAGATCATTCTTATGGATTTCATTAAACTTCGAAAGTTCATCCTCTACCATAGTCCTAAGCTCTGCCAGATCATAATAGTCCTTATCAAAGTCCTCAACGATGTAGGCAGTTACCTCCCCCTGACCGGTAACGGATATAGCAGGAACCATTAGGTCTTGCGGTACCTCAACCTGACCACAGCCGCTAAAAAGCATGACCAGACACAGTATACTGCAAAAGATTACTCCTGCATATTTTTTTGATCTCATACATTTACGCTCCTTTATGCGTTTCATTCTATTTCTCCCTTATGGTAATATAACAAATCTTTGCGAATTTTTCAACACAGAGTTTGCAATATTTCCAGACTTTTCAGTTCTTTTTCTATAAAACGCGTCCGATAAAGGGTAGAAAGAGACTCTAATTCCAGCAAAACAGTGTTCGTCACCGTGAAAGTGTAGAGCTTTTCAATGGGACTTTTCACTATGTATTCTACTGCGTACGCTGTGCTCTGTTCCAGCAGACGATCTGTTGGAAGACCCGGGAACTCTCCATTCACTGCAATTGCCTTGATCTCATAGATACACCTCACCAATCGATTATCAAGGGAAGGCGCACACAAAGCACGAAGAGTCTGATAAAGGAGCTTAAGCATCAAGCGCTCGTCATTGTTTTCTCTGGTATAATAATCTGCCACTTCCGCAAAATACATACCATAATAGGCACCGATAAAGTCGCTTCGAAGCTCTTCAAAATAATTTTGAATCTCTGCTTCCGCTACAGTATAAGAATTCTTACCTTCATATAGTTTAAACGTACCAAAGGAAAAAGGGTTCGTGGCTGCCGCCATCTTGCTGCCGGGCTTTCTGGCCCCTCTGGCAAAAGCTGCGATCTTCCCTCTTTCCTTTGTCAGCAGGCAGATGCGCCTGTCATATTCACCGACAGGCATCTGCCTTATGATCATTCCTGTTACACATATTACTTCCTGCATGCTGCCGGACTCCTGAATCTTTTTGTGTTACCTCTTCACACGCTTGATTTTCTTGCTTTATATAAGCCAGATAATCATCTATCTTTCCTGTATGAGTAAATTGCTGCCAGTAATTTAATGATTTCATCTGCTTCCCCCATTTCGTATGATCTCCTGCCTTCTCTTTGACAAAAGCAGGCAGGTGTGCTTCCTAAGAATAGGGTTCGCTTTTTTTACTTTTCTATGCGTTGATCATATCCAAAATTCTTCAAGAGGAAATCACTGTCTCTCCAGTCCTTCTTTACTTTCACCCAAAGCTGCAGATTTACCTTGCTCTCCAGCATTTGTTCGATCTCAGGTCTGGCCTTGGAACCGATTTTTTTCAGCATCTGTCCTTCTTTGCCGATCACGATCCCCTTGTGGGAATCACGTTCACAGACAATGGTTGCCTCTATATCCCAAATATCTCTCCGAAGTTTCATCTGCTCAATACTGACGGCAATTCCATGGGGAATTTCTTCCTCTAAAAGTCGAAGTGCCTTTTCCCGGATCAGCTCTGCCACAATCTGACGCATGGGTTGATCGGTGATCGTATCCTCATCATAGAAGGCTGGGCCATAGGGCAAATATTTCAGGATACACTGAATCAACTCGTCTGTATTTTTGCCTTTTAAAGCAGACACCGGAACTATTTCGTGAAAATCCATTTCTTTGCGGTAAGTATCAATATATTCAAAGACTTCATCCTTTTTTACGGTGTCTGTCTTGTTGATGACCAAAATAACAGGTGTCTTTACTTTTTTTAATTGTTCAATAATATGACGTTCTCCGGCTCCGATGAAATTACTGGGCTCAACCAGCCATAAGATCACATCCACTTCACTCAAAGTACGCTCTGCCACATTGACCATGTAATCACCCAGCTTATTCTTGGACTTATGAATACCCGGCGTATCCACAAACACAATCTGCCCCTCCTCCAGAGTCAGGACTGTCTGAATGCGATTGCGCGTGGTCTGGGGCTTGTTGGATGTAATTGCGATCTTCTGCCCGATCAGATGATTCATCAATGTGGATTTTCCTACGTTAGGTCTTCCGATCAACGTCACAAAGCCGGATTTATAGGAAGGATTCTCATTCATTCTTTCTCTTCTCCTTTATTCCTCTTTTCCAGAATCTCCGGATTCATCCAAAGCAGAGATTCCTTTTGTTTTCATCGCTGCCTTCTTTACACGGTTTTTCCATGCATATTTACGGATCAATAGTACAAAAACAACTATGACCACTGCCCAGATCACAAGGAACGGGCTGTTGACAGCCAACCAGATCACCAGATTCACAAAACCATCCTTCAGGCTTACAAGACTTTTCACAAAGCCACCGGATATCTGCTCCCAGACGGTCTCTTCTTTCACGGGAGTAAGTGCCTTCAC
>JAZSFW010000135.1:0-8826 GCA_045532445.1 Acetatifactor sp.
GATATTGATAATTCCATTTTGCACCTACTTTATCATACCACTCTTTATTAATATTTGCAAATATAAAATTAATCATTCCACAAATAAGTTACTGTCAAGTAAACGTTGGCTAATTTTTCACTACATTTTTACCTTATCCGATTGTTTATTGATTTTGTTTTATTGCAACAACGCATTGTTGCCTTTAGAGCAGGCCTATTTGACCTTTTTTGTTTAATATCCAGCCATTGCCAGCAGCTTTTGTCTGTCTCCTTTAATACTTCCTTCCAAACCCACTACATGGCCTATCGTCGGATACTGATAGCCCGTTCCTTCTTTTTTCGGTACCTTAGCTGATGAAAGAATCTCGGTATATAATTCCTCTACCTTCTCCTCTTCAAACAATGGTTTCCTCAGACGTTCCGTTACTTCATACAGCTTGCCGCTGCATTTTTTTGCAAGAATCTTGGCTAGGTGGTTTCCTCCCTGTTTACTCCAGCTGGTATGATTGTGCTTCATCCTTTTGGCGATCACGCTCCATACATGGTTCTCCATTGTTCCCATGTTATGGTATTCCAGCCCTTCCGGATGCTCAGGCAACTCCAGTCCCTGTTCCTGATACGGAATCAGTCCGTCGCGGTTATTCTTATAATACGTTAACAGGTCCTTAGCATCTTTTATTTCCTTATCATCAGAAAGACTTTCACGGTATATCTCCAGATACACAAACAATTCTTCTATCTTCCTTGCTTCCAATAAATCCATTATATCACGGCGGGCATTATTATTGTGGATCTTTTCTTTCACTGCCTTGTTTTTGTGGAATGGATCCAGCTGGAATGCTGTGCTCTTGTCCTTTACTTTCTTTGCCCAGGATGCACCGTCTGCATTTAGTATCCTCTGATCTACCATATCCAAATCAAATATTTTTGCTATGGTAGCTTCCCTGTATTCCTGAAAGTCCTTTGCCTTGGCAAAGCCTGCGACTACTACTTTATTTGGCAGCTCATACCGGTCTTTTCCTGTCTTTTTCCAGCCATCATAGGCGATACCAACTTTGATCTCTGCCATTTCCTGACCAGTGCTCTTTCTGTCTTTGCCCTGAAGGTTAATATAGACGCCATCTGCTTCTTCAAATAGCACCGGCACTTCCTTTCCTCCATGCACTTTCCCCGCTTTGTGGGCTTCTGTCAGTTCTTTTTCTTCTTCACAGACCTTTTCTCCCAGTGCCTGTATCACGTTCCAAACGCCCATGGCACTGATGCTCTGACCCGTCATCTGACTTACCTTGGCTGCACACTCCCGGTAGGACATTTCTGTGATTCCGCTTACCAGAAGCTCTGCCATATTTGTAGAAATCAGTCCTACATGGTCCAGATCAAGCATCTCGTCCAGAAGGTATACAAAGCGCTTGCTTCCATCTTCATTCATTGCTTCATATATCGCCCGTTGGTAAGTTACCTCACCATAAACAGTCTTGATCGTGGTCTGACGCAATCCTTTATGTCGGTAATAGTTCTTATCCCGCTGCTTCATCAGTTGCTGGTCGTAACGTTCCAGAAACTCTTTTGTGAACTCCTGACCAATCTGACATATCCAACGAAAAATATTTTTCTCTAAGTCCTTGAAACTTACGCCATTTTCCTTTATCATAGTATCCATCATACAGATCTCCTTACGTTTTTGTCTCGCAAACTTAATCATAAGGTAAATCTGTATGATGGGGAAGAGATTTTTGTCTCTTCCTTTTATTTTTTATCTTTTTGCCAATGATAATTATACTCTAAGTTCAACCTGGCTGGTCAAGAAGCTTCCACAGGGTATCCACCTGCGCGCCTCTGAACACTTTTCCAAGTTTGATAGGCGATCATAAACCCCAACGGCCCTTTTATGATCCCCCAAACTCCAAAGAGCTGAATGCCGGCGTATACACTGGCCAGCACAGCAATGGGAGAGATGCCGATCCTGCTTCCGATCAGTCTGGGCTCCAGAATTTCTCTTAAAAAAGCACAGCAGGCGTAAAGAAGGATGCAGGCAAGAGCCTGCCCCATACGGCCATAGATCAATTGCACAATGGTCATGGGGATAAGCACGATTCCGGTTCCGATAAAAGGCAAAGCATCTAAAATCCCACATAAAATCCCCCACAAAGCGCCATTTTCAATTCCTACGATGGCCAGCACAAAGGCTGCCAAAGCCGCAATAGCGCCCATGATCAAAAGCTGCGCTTTTACAAAAGTGGCAATGTAGCGGATGATGCCGCAAATCACTTCCAACAACACATGACATTCTTCCCGGTCCAGCAGACCATTCATAATACGATCATAGTCCTTGGCCAGAAGAACCGAAGCAATCAGGAAGGTAGCAAGAAATCCAATGACCTTGCCAATCACCTTCACATAGGCAAGAGACTGGGACAACACCCCAGGGAATGCATCCTCCTGTAAGTAGTCAATCCCTTTCTCCAAATGTCCAAGAAGTGTTTCCTCCAGGTAGGCACTGTCTATTCCGATGGTCCTGGACACGGTACCACAGAAATTGGTTACAATACTGCTCATCTGCTGTCCCATGGTATCCAGCCGGTCCATAAGCCGGGGCAGACTTCCCACGATCCAGGAAGACAGGATCCAAAGGAGAAGTCCGGTCAGGGTAAGAGCGATCAGAAGAAGGAGGATCGCACCCACTTGACGATGAATGTGAAATTTTTTCTGCATTTTCTTAAGGGTAGGCCCAAATATGGTGACAAAAAGCATAGCGATCAATATCGGCGCCAGAAGGGGAGCCAGATATTCCAGAAAAAAATACACTGCTGCAATAATTGCAAGCAGTGTAAGTACTTTATGTTGTATCATTTGCCTGATCATCTTGGTCGCCATAGGTTCCCTCCCTGCTTTTTCCTTACAGGTAGTATGGCTTATTTCGGCACTTTTATGCCTCACTCTTCTTTATAAACCGAGAAAAGATTCCCCCTTGGGGTTCTTCCTGAAATTCCATCCTCTGACCGGTTGCAGGATGCCTTAGCACAATGCTGTAAGCGCACAATGCAACATTCCGCACACCCAGCCTCTGACTAAGTTCCCTGGACTGCTGACTTCCATACCGACTGTCTCCCAGAATAGCCAGACCGGCGTGGGAAAGCTGTGCGCGAATCTGGTGAAAACGGCCCGTATCAATATGAATATCCAAAAGAGTCATAGATTCAGGCATAGGCACCTCTCCTATCACACGATATTGAAGCACTGCTTTTTTAGGCGCAGACTTTGTGCCGGGATCCATCCGATTGTCACTTACGTCCACTACAACCGAACTGCCTGATGCCTCATCTTTCCACAAGTAATCTACAAGTTCACCGGACATTTCGGCGGGTTTTCCACAAACCACTGCATAATACTGCTTATTCAGCGTGCCCTCAGAAAGACCTGCCGTGAGGGAAGCAGCAGCTTTGCTGTCTTTCGCAAATACCAAGAGCCCTTCCACCGGTTGATCCAGGCGGTGGACAATTCCCAGATAGGGGGCAGCAACCTGTTTGCTTGCGGGGCGCCCATTTATGGTCCTCTGCTTTTCTGCCAGATAATTCTTCAGTTCACTGACCATATCCTGCTGTCCGACTCTCTTTGTCTGGGTCGCCAGTCCTGCAGGCTTATAACAGACCAGAATCTGTTCATCCTCATATATGATTTTTGTTTTCATGGCTTTTATTCTCCCTAACAAGCTTAAGCATCTGACCACTCCACGAAAATCAACGTCCGTTCTAAGCTTTGCGCAATCCTCTGGGATAGTGATTCTTCATCACATCACCGGCAAGCTTTCCCCAGCCAATGCTGTAACCATCAACGGTAATAAGGTACCACCCTTTCTCTCCCTTGGCAGGGAAGGTCATACCACTCAGATAGTCTTTGATCTCCCGGCTGTCTGCCTTGTGATCACATGTATATTTTACATCCTCTGGCTTCAGGGCAAGAGCCAGTGCATGAGACGGTTCAAACCGATTTTTCTTCATGGTACCAAGATGCAATCCGGGGCGCAGCACTTTCATCCCTTTTGTGGCCGGCATATCCGATGGACAAAGATAGAGCTGGTCCCCGAATTTGAGGAACACACTTCCTTCTTGCTGCAACGGCTTCTTTAAGTACATCTCCTCAAACGCCAGATAATCCCCACATTCTTTCTGTAAATAATTCTTGCCTTTGGGAATCCCCTGTTCAACCCCGTTCCTTCCATAACATCGGTAGTCTGCAGAGACCTCTCCTTTTCTCTGGAGCACTGCCGCATAATGCCCTTCTCCCTTTACTTTATGAGGCCACAGGCGCATATCTTTGATCAGAGTAAAATCTGCATGTCTGCCTAAAAAGCGCTCCACACTTCCCTCATCCTCCAACGTGGCAAAGGTGCATGTGGAGTAAACGATCCGCCCGCCGGGGCGCACCATCCCTGCTGCACAGTCAAGGATTTCATCCTGCCTGTCTGCGCACATCCGGACATTTTCTTCACTCCACTGCTCACAGGCCTCCTCATTTTTGCGGAACATTCCTTCCCCGGAGCAGGGGGCATCCACCATAATACGGTCAAAATAATCCGGAAAGATCTCTGAAAGCCTCTGGGGTGTCTCATTGGTCACCATGGCATTGACAATGCCCATACGCTCTACATTTTCAGAAAGGATTTTGGCTCTGGCAGGATGGATCTCATTGCAGATCAAAATCCCTTTCCCCTCCATTGCGGCCGCTATCTGCGTACTTTTACCGCCGGGCGCAGCACACAGATCCAGAATCTTTTCTCCCGGCCTTGCTTCCAACAGGGTGGCTGGCAGCATGGCACTGGGCTCCTGGATATAATAGACTCCAGCCTCATGGTAAGGATGCTTGCCGGGCTGATCGGCAGATCCATAGTAAAAGCCTGTCCCTGCCCAAGAAACAGAGGACAGCGTAAAAGGCACTTGTGCCAAAAACTTCTCTCTTTCAGCCTTCAGTGTATTCACCCGAAGGGCCTGATATCTCTCATGCTCATAGCTAGCCAGGAATTGCTCGTACTCATCCCCCAGCATCACTTGCATTCTTTGTAAAAAGTCATTGGGAAGCATGGGACTCCTTTCTATACCTTAAAGCGGTAGCCAACGCCCCAAATGGTCTCAATGTAATTCGGCTTCGCAGTATCCTTCTCAATCTTCTCACGGATCTTCTTAATATGAACCGTTACCGTCGCAATGTCTCCGATAGAATCCATATCCCAGATTTCTCTGAAAAGTTCTTCCTTGGTAAATACATGATTGGGATTCTCAGCCAAAAAAGTCAACAGATCAAACTCTTTGGTGGTAAATGTTTTCTCTATTCCATCCACATACACGCGGCGGGCCGTCTTGTCAATGCGAATGCCGCGGATCTCCACCACATCATTCTGCATCCTGGAACCGGTTCCCACCAGCCGTTCATACCTTGCCATGTGCGCCTTCACTCTTGCCACCAGCTCACTGGGACTGAAGGGTTTGGTCATATAATCGTCTGCTCCCAACCCTAAACCTCTGATCTTATCAATATCATCTTTTTTCGCAGAAACCATCAGAATCGGAATATTCTTTTGCTCTCTGATCTTCTTGCACACTTCAAAACCGTCCATGCCGGGAAGCATCAGATCCAGGATCACCAGGTCAAAGTCCTCCTCCAGTGCTGCCTTCAGTCCTTCATCCCCGGTATTACGGGTCTCCACCTGAAAATCTGAAAGCTCCAGATAATCCTTCTCCAACTCAGCGATAGCCACTTCATCTTCAATAATTAATATCCTGCTCATAACTTTCCTCCATTCTGCTTTCAAACAGCCAAACTATTCTCTATTTAACTCCCTGTACTTCCTTATTACAAAATGAATACAGGTTCCTTCTCCCTCTTTACTGGTTGCCCAGATATATCCACCGTGATCTTCAATGATCTTCCTTACAATGGATAACCCGATACCGCTTCCGCCCTGTGCAGAATTACGTGAGGCGTCGGTGCGGTAAAAGCGGTCAAACACCTTGGACAGATCCTTCTGGGCAATACCTTTGCCATTATCCTCTATCTCCACCCGAATGGAATCCACCTCATCCAGAATCCGGATATCAATGATGCCATTGCGCTTATTCATATATTTTACACTATTGCTGATAATATTATTGATCACTTTCTTGAGCTGTTCCGGATCAGCGATGACTATGGTATCCGGTTCCACCAGATTGGAATAGTTCAGGGAAATGTTCCGATTCTCCAGATCCATTCCCACTTCTTCCACACAATCTCCGAAATAATCCGCCACATTCAGTCTGTGGAAATTGTAAGGTATCCTGTTGTTTTCTACATTGGAATAGGTCGTCAGCTCATTGATCAGCTTCTGCATGTCGTTGGCCTTATTATAAATGGTCCTAAGATACTTATCCTGCTTCTCGGGCGTATCGGCCACACCATCCATAATACCTTCCACATAGCCCTTAATGGCCGTAATGGGGGTCTTTAAGTCATGGGAAATATTGCTGATCAACTCCCTGTTCTGTTTTTCATGCTGCGAATTCTCCTCTACCGACTCCTTCAGTCTCATCCGCATATCCTCATAATTGCGGAACAGGTCACCGATCTCGCCTTTTGTATTGGTCTGCAGCATATGATCATAATTGCCTTCCTTGATCTTTTTCATGGCAAGGTTCAGCTCATTGATGGGTCCAAAAACGCTGCGGCGGATCCATTGGGTCAGCATAACACCGGTAAAGATCAAAATCAGGAAAATAGCGATCAGCATGTCCACCAGAAGTTCCCGGGAGATCAATGCATTCATCTTGGTAACGACAAAGACACTTCCCCTTGCTCCGTCCTGAAACGTAAAATCAATCTGTTTTACATACTTTGACAATTTGTCATAATAATAGCCTGAATCCTCTGCCAGATCTCCCTCACCATAGTCAGGCAGCTTATCCATTATATATTTGGCAGCTTCCTCGTTTCCTGCATAATAGATGGCATCATTCTTTCTCACCAGGATATAAGTGGATTTTCTGGCAATCTCGTCATTCACCATCTTCAGATATCCCACTTCCTCCAGCCTGGAGGGATTCTCCTGTGCCTGCCTAAGCAGCTCGTCATAGGCCTTATCAGCTGTGCTCACAAAAGATTCCACAGACTCCGACATCATGGCATAATCCAGATCCTCCATGGTATAGCCTTGATTCATATTCATCAAATAGATCCCGATCACCGCAAACGCGATCACAGTCAGAACCATGGGCAGCAATATAATGGTAATAAAGGTAACCTGCAACCTTGTCTTAAGCTTCATCTTTCCTTCCTTTCCGCCTTCCAAAACCCATCCGCAGCCGGCTGGAATACCTGTTTTTGCAGATACTCTAAGTATATCACACTTCTTTCCATTTTTTGATAAAAATTTTCTTAAAAAATATCAAAAAAATTTTCAAAAAAGTATTGACATTTTAAAAAATATCAGTATAATGAAATTAGTAATGATTCCTATTGTTAAGAAAGGAGGTACTGATGGCACTAAAACACAGCAGGCAGCGAGATATGATCAAAGAATTCCTTATGACTCGTAAGGATCATCCCACCGCCGATGTTGTTTATATGAATGTAAGACAGCAAAATCCCAACATCAGCCTGGGAACCGTATATCGGAATCTGACTCTGTTAGCCGATATCGGCGAGATTGCAAGGCTGCGAGTAGGTGATGGTGTGGATCACTTCGATGCCGACACCTCCCCTCATTATCATTTTATCTGTTCCCAATGCGGCAGCGTCATCGATCTTGAGATGGACAACATTGATGACATTATCGATGTGGCCAGTGCCCATTTTAACGGACAGATCGCAGGACATGTCACTTATTTCTACGGCACCTGCAACTGCTGCGCCAAGCAGCAAACGTCATAAAGCAAAGCTTTAGAGCGTAAATATTTAAAAGAAGAAAAACAACAAAAATAACAAAAACAATATTTAAATGGAAAAGGAGATTAAGATTATGAAATTTGTATGTCAGGTATGTGGTTATGTTCATGAAGGTGATGCAGCTCCCGAGAAGTGCCCCGTTTGTGGTGTTCCCGCTTCTAAATTTTCTGTACAGGCAGGTGAGAAGACCTGGGCTGCTGAGCACGTTGTAGGCGTTGCACAGGGCGTTAGAGAACATATCATCATGGATCTTCGCGCAAACTTTGAAGGCGAGTGCTCTGAAGTTGGTATGTACCTTGCAATGGCAAGAGTAGCTCACAGAGAAGGTTATCCTGAAATCGGTCTGTACTGGGAAAAGGCAGCTTACGAAGAAGCTGAGCACGCTGCTAAATTTGCAGAGCTTCTTGGCGAAGTAGTAACCGCTTCCACCAAGAAGAACCTGGAGCTGAGAGTAGATGCTGAGAACGGTGCTACCGCTGGTAAGTTCGATCTGGCTAAGAGAGCAAAAGAGCTGGGTCTGGATGCGATTCATGATACTGTGCATGAAATGGCTAGAGATGAAGCTAGACACGGCAAGGCATTTGAGGGTCTGTTAAAGAGATACTTTGGCTAATCCCGAAAGCTCTTTTAAATCCGGTGAAGTCAACTAAATTAGCTACTAAGGGGATAGAGAAATCTGTCCCCTTTTGTTTATTTGGTATCGTTTGCTGATAACAGAGCCAGGGGCAAGAACCCGGCCAAATGATCCACAGCTTGAAACTCTCACATACCTATGGTAAAATGAAATCGGAAAAGTTTTTGTTTACTAAACTATAAACTTAATCAAACCACGTAGAGGAATAGTCCAATGAAACAGAGTATGCTTGACGAATCAAAAATAAAATCGATATATGATATGATCATGGATCGCATGAAAAACGTTCATATTTCT